>CAZVVZ010000014.1:2038-16351 GCA_964631135.1 uncultured Eubacteriales bacterium | reverse complement strand
CTGTTCAGAAAATATAAACATTTGCTATTGATTTACTGTAAAGATTTGTATATAATATTTTTGGATTTACATAAAAAAGGAGGAAAAATAAAATGGAATCAGTAGTAGAAGCATTTAATGAACTAGGAAATTCTTTGGGAATAACGGTAACTCAGATTGCTGTAAAAAATCTAATTCCTGCATTGATAATTTTGTTGATTGGGTTAGTGACGGTTAAATTTATAATGAAGTTGGTTGCAAAGGGCATAGAGAAAATGAATGTTGAAAAAAGCCTACATACTTTTATAAAATCTACTATAAAGTTTGCTTTAGACTTTATTTTACTAATAGTCATTTTAGGCATGATAGGTATTCCGATCACAACATTTGTTGCGGTATTGAGTGTTGCAGGTTTAGCTGTTTCTTTAGCAATACAAAATTCGTTATCTAATTTAGCAGGCGGAGTTACAATCTTATCCACAAAGCCTTTTAAAGTAGGTGATTTTATAGAGTCTTGCGGAGTTGATGGCACAGTAAAAGAAATCGGTTTATTTTATACATCTCTAGACACTGCAGATAAAAAACTTGTATTTATACCAAACGGGAAAATTTCTGCAGATACGGTTATAAACTATAGCGGAGAAAAAGACAGAAAATTAGTTTTAAAATTTACAGCTTCGTATGATGATGATATTGAAAAAGTAAAAAAAGCATTAAAAGAAGCTGTTGATAGTGATAAGAGGGTACTAAAGAAGCCAGAACCGCTAATAAATGTTTCTGCATATTTAGACAGCTCAATAGAATATATTGTTGCAATTTGGGTAAAAAATGAAGAATACTGGGACGTAAATTGGTATTTGCTTGAAGAAGTAAAACGTTCATTTGATAGAAATGGTGTCACAATGGCATATAATCACTTAAATGTTCATTTAATCAATGAATAATGATATTTTTCTGCAAATATTCGTTCCTTTTAAAATATATATCTTATTTCATATGCTCTGACTAGTAACACGATTTTAGCACAATTTTATAAAAACTGTGTACATTGTTGGAAAGTTGTGGTATAATGATATACGTGAGTTAACAAGGTATAGCTTATAATAGAATGTTGGAGGGATATGTATGAGTGCAAATAAAAGAAAACATACAAGATATGATAATCCAAAAGGAACATTTAGTATAACTACGGATAATAAAACATGGCATGAAGTTGCTTTGGAAGACATTTCTGCTGGCGGAATGAAGTTTACTACCACGTCTACTTTTGATGTTGACGAGGACATTAAGGCAGTTCTTGCATTGAGAAATAGAATAAAAGATGATAACATGCTTAATCTTCAAGGAACGGTAAAAAGAAGAATAGAGATGGGCAGCGGACTTAATTCGTATGCGGTAGAATTTTCTAATGTAACAGCAAAACAGCTTACAAGCTTATCCGAAATAATGGCATTTATTAGGTAGTTTTAATTGTATTTAAATAATTTAGTCAGACTGTAAAGATGGACTGTGAAGAACTCTAAACAAGAAATGGCGAGTTGGTTTAGAGTTCTCACAGTCTATTTGTTTTTTTAAGTCTTTCTACAAATTAAAAACATATGTTTTACTTTCATGCAGTAGACTGAACAGTAACGTATATTAAATTCCTTAATTCATGTAAAATTTTCTACTCTACTCGATTGACTAATTGCTTGAATTTTATCTATAATTATGATGTAATGATAATGAATGAATAGGTAGATAAAAAGAGAGGAAATGCAAATTATGCTTGTTTCTATAATTATACCTGTATATAACCGAGAAAACTTTATTGAACAATGTTTAAACAGCATTATTGGGGCTTACTTGTGTGATTATGAAATCATACTTGTAGATGATAATTCAACAGATAAAAGTAAGGAGATTTGTAAAGAGTATACTTTACAATATGATTTTGTAAAATTATACGAGTTGGATAAAAATGTTGGACCCGGAATGGCACGAGAATTCGGAATAAAACATTCAAATGGAAAATTTATATATTTTGTCGACAGTGATGATACGATAGTAACATCAAAATTACCTATGCTTTTTGAGATTTTAAAGAATAATCGAAATACAGATATATTTTGCTTTAATCATAATTTATTATATGAAAACGGCGAGATGAAAAACGTTAACACCTTTAAGTCACAAGGTAAAGTAGAAATTGATTTGTTTTTTAAAAATTATCCTCACTGTTTAACATTAAATTTATGGGCAAGTATATTTAGCAGGAAATTTATATTACAAAACAATATAGTTAATTATAATTGCAGTTTTTTAGAGGATGCAATGTTTGCAAGTCAGGCTTTTTTAAAAGCCAAAGAGATTTATACGATAGATGAGACTTTTTATAATTATAGATATTTTTCAAATAATTCCTTGATGAAATCACTCGAATATGATGGAAGGCGAAAGGGAATAATTACATTTGCAAGAAATCTTATTTCATGTGAAGGCTTAATAGATTCTGAGAATAAAAAAGTCGCATACAATTATGCTTTTTATTCTATTGCTATGAGGCTACTTTTACTCGCAATAGAGAATAATAAATTAACTTTAGATTTTCTTGATAGTTTATATTTAAAATTAGATTTTAAAAAGATTTTTCAAGAATTTAATGAGGAAGAAATACCTAATATGCTTTTTAGAAGTATGTATGAGAAAATAAAAAAATGTACTTTGGACTTCACTAAAAAACTATATTTTGCACCTGCCGGAATTTTTTCATTAGCTATTGCTAAAGAACTACAAAAGACTGGAATAAAAGTTGAAGGTTTTTTAGATAATAATCCTGAAAATAGTCCATATTCTCAGAATGCTATTAAAAGCGGGTTTTCAGTATCTCCAATAGGAAGTACAAATTTAACTGATTCCGTTGTAGCGATTACGCATACGACTTTAGCGACAGTAGAATTATCGGCTCAACTTGAAAAAAGAGGATTTGTGAAGGATAAAGATTTTATATGTTTTATATAATTGGGGTCGGAGGAATTTATGGAACAGTTTGGTGCTATGTCTAAAGAAGATTTGAGAAAAATGCAACTTATTCAATTAGAGATGTTAATTGAAGTTGATAGAATATGCAGAAAAAACAATATAAAATATTGTATTATTGCAGGAACTCTTTTAGGCGCTATCCGTCATAAAGGATATATTCCGTGGGACGATGATGCTGATATTGGTATGCTAAGAGAAGAATATGAGAAGTTCAAAAAAGTTTGTGATAAAGAACTAAACAAGGATAAATTCTTCTTTCAAGACCATAGTAACACACCTGAATATAGGTGGGGATATGGAAAGCTAAGAAAAAATGGGACGGTTTTTGTAAGAAAAGGACAAGAGCATTTAAAATTTAAGACCGGAGTTTTTATTGATATTTTCCCATTGGATGGAGTGCCCGATAATGCTATTAAACGTGGATGGCATAATTTAAAGTGTACCATAGTGCGAAAACTGCTTTGGTCTGAAGCGGGTAAAAAATCATCAAATAATTTTTTTGAAAAGTGGATATATAGTTTATTATCTGCCATTCCGCTAAATTACATTTTCAAGTTACATTCAAGGTTAATAGAAAAGAGTAATAAATCGCCTTCTAAAATGGTGCGAATATTAACTTTTCCGACTCCTGCGAAAAGAAAGTACGGCTACTTACGGAAGTGGTATGAGGAACTTGCTGAAATTGAATTTGAGGGATATAAATTCTATGCTCCTAAAGATTTTGATGAATATTTAACTTATAAATTCGGAAATTATATGGAACTTCCTCCGGAAAATGAAAGAAACGGACATTCTTATACAAAATATGATTTAGGGTGATAAAAATGAAAAAAGTAATTACATATGGCTCATTTGATTTATTTCATACAGGACATTATAACTTGTTAAAGCGTGCAAAGGCTTTAGGAGATTACCTAATTGTTGGTGTTACTACTGAACAGTATGACGAATATAGAGGAAAAATGAACGTTATTGATTCACTTATGGAAAGAATAGAAAACATAAAAGCTACAGGCTTTGCAGATGAAATAATTATAGAGGACCATCCGGGGCAAAAGGTAGAGGATATTCAGAAGTATAACGTTGATATTTTTGCCATAGGTTCGGATTGGACAGGAGCATTCGACTATTTAACTGATTATTGTGAAGTGGTGTACTTGGAAAGAACTAAAGATGTTTCTAGTACCATGCTTAGAAATAAAAAGTTTAACATAATTAGAATGGGGATAATAGGTAGCGGCAGAATTGCAAACAGATTTGTACCTGAAGCTAAATATGTAAGTGGAATAAACAGTGAGGGTGTATATAATCCGAATTTAGAGAGTGCTAAAGCATTTGCAAATAGGTTTGAGCTAAAGTTTTTTACTAATGATATTGATTACTTTTTTGAAAATGTTGATGCTGTATATATTGCCTCTCCACATAATACCCATTACGGATATATAAAACAGGCACTGTCTAATGGAAAACATGTTTTATGTGAAAAGCCTTTAACTTTGAGCCCAAGCCAAAGCGAGGAATGTTTTTCATTAGCAAAAGAAAAAAATCTTATTCTTATGGAGGAAATAAAAACAGCATATTGCCCAGGCTTTAATAAGATGCTTTCTATTGCTAAAAGTGGTGGAATAGGCAAAATTAAGGATATAGAAGCATGTTTTACTAAATTGGTCGGAAGTAATATGAGAGAATTAAAGAAAGAGGAGAATGGCGGTAGTGTTACTGAACTGGCAAGTTATCCTCTACTGCCTATTATTAAGCTATTCGGAACAGATTATAAGGGACTAACCTTTGATAGTTTTAAGAATAATGATGGTGTAGATTTATATACGAAAATTCATTTAAAATATCCTAAGTCAATCGCTACTGCTAAGGTAGGGCTAGGAGTAAAATCAGAGGGCGAACTTATAATTTCCGGTACTAACGGTTATATATATGTAGCTCCTCCATGGTGGAAAACTCAATATTTTGAAGTCAGACATGAAAATATGGAAGAGAATGAAAAGTTTTTTGCGAAATTTTTGGGTGACGGACTACGATATGCACTGAGTGATTTTGTATCGTTGGTTAACGGTAATACGAAAAAGAGTAGTAAACTTACGGATAAAGAATCTATTGCAATTTCTGAAATTATATATAAATTTTTGAATAATGAAGGAACTAATAATATGTCTATGTAGTTATTGGTTTGATAGGAGAGAGAAACTATGAGATATGCTATTTATAAAAAAATAAATCTTTTGACGGATTCTGTTGTTGAGGCTGTTAGCTATTTAAAAAACAAACCTGAATCACTATCTATATTATCTGATTGCGTTACTGCTATTTTAACAATCCAAAACAGTTTAATTGCTAATAAGATTGAATTAAGTGAGATTTCACTTTTCTTAGAGACAGTAAATAAAATTATAGACTGTGTTGAACAGGAAAAGGATTATATCGAGTTAGTAGACGAACTGTTTGAAATGGCAAAAAGAATAAATGAATGTTGCAAGAAATTAGAATATAGATTTAAAATTGTATTTTTTGCTGAACTTGGTTCTAAATGGGATGCTATGGATAGTGTTTATAGGGCATTTAATGAAAGAAAAGACTGCGATGTTACAGTAGTGTTATCTCCGATATTTAGAGCAATAAAGTTACCTAACGGAGAGGTTAAATCAGATATTATTTACGAAGATTATTTAACTCCTATGGGAATACCGCATATTCCTTTTCAAAGTTATGATATAAAAAAAGAGTTGCCGGATATTGCTTTTACTAGCCAACCTTATGAAAGTGTTATGCCTGAACAGTTTTGGGCTGAAAATGTTGTGCCATATACTAAATTAGTATATTTACCTTATTTTACGTCAAGAGGAATTGTAAATGATGAGGAAAAGGCTGTACAATGCGGATTACCGACTCAAGAATTAGCTTGGAGGGTAATGTGCCAATCTAAAAGGGTTAAAGAAATATATAGCAATTATTTTCCTACAAAAGGAGAAAATATTATTGCTACCGGTCTTCCTAAATGGGATTGGGTAGTTAATATGAATGAAAGAGATATAAAATTTCCTAAGGAATGGGAAAAGCTTAAAGGTAAGAAAATAATATTAAAGAATCAACATTATATATTTGAGCCGGAGAAACTGTTAGAGGTATTACGAAATTCTATCAATTATTTTAACGATAGTGATGTTGGTTTATTATACAGATTTCATCCAATGACAGAAACAATGTTTACTGTGTATCATCCAAAATATAAGGAAGAATGGGAAAAGGTTAAAAGGGAAATTGAAAATTCTTCAAATGTGGCAATAGACTATAATACAACGTATGATTGTGCATTTAAGTATTCAGATATACTTTTAACCGGTCATAGTTCTATTATTTTTCAGTATT
Organism: uncultured Eubacteriales bacterium; assembly: GCA_964631135.1. Taxonomy (GTDB): domain Bacteria; phylum Bacillota; class Clostridia; order TANB77; family RGIG9151; genus RGIG9151. The sequence continues at coordinate 9,970 of CAZVVZ010000014.1, read as the reverse complement.
TACTTACTAAAAAGCCTGTTGTTACAATTCATTATGGTAGTTTAGATAAGCATAAAGAATATGACAATGACAAAAATGTTTTCATAAGAGAAACTGAGCTTTATTCGGTTGAGACTAATGAAGAAGGATATGAATTATGCAGGAAAGTATTAAATGATGATTATGAATATGATAAAAGAATGAAATTTATTGAAGGATGTTTCCCGAATATTGATGGAAAAATTGGCGATAGAATTGCGACCGAGCTTATTGAAGAGCTAAAAAAGGAGGAAGCATAATGACGGATACCCCTTTAGTAAGTATAATAGTTCCTATATATAATTTAGAAAGATATATATCTGATTGTGTAAACAGTCTTATTTCCCAAACATACCCGAATATAGAAATTATACTAATAAATGATGGCTCTAGTGATGAATCAAAGAGTATATGCGAAGAGTTCTGCAAATTAGATAAGAGAATTAAACTATTAAACCACGCTTCAAATTTAGGAGTTGTTACTGCTAGAAATGACGGCATACGAATTTCTAAAGGTGAGTACATATTATTTGTAGATGGTGACGACTGGGTAGAAAGTAATATGGTGGAATGTTTTATAAATAATACCTGTGATGTTGATTTGGTTACTTGTGGCTTTTTTAAAGAATATGACGAAAATAATTATAGTAAGGTTTATAATAAAAATGTACTAGGAATAAAGAATATTGATGATGTATTACTCAATTCTATTTCGGCTTCTGCTGAGGGTGAAAGGATTATATCTAATTTTGTTTGGGGGAAATTGTTTAAGGCAGAATTAGTAAAAAAAATGTTTGAGAGTATGGATACAACTATTACATTTGCTGAGGATTTTGTATTTTTGTATAAGTATCTTTTACTATGTAAGAATGTTAATTTTATTTCTGAATGTCTTTATCATTACAGAATTAGGCAAGGCTCGGTTGCAAACAGTCGTAATCAACAAGGTTTAGCAATCCTTAACAAAATATACATTGCATTAGAAAAAGATTTTAACAGTCATCCATTAAAGGATATACTTGTTCCTCAACTTCAAAAATGGATAACACATCGCCTAAAGTGGGCAATCAATGACGGAATGGGATTTACTGAACGATTTTCATCGTATGTAATAAATACTAATGGACTTGATGATAAGAAAATTGTATTATTTGGTGCCGGAGATGTTGGAAAAGATGCTTTTTATCAGCTTTCAAGGTTTGGATATGAGCTTGTACTATGGATAGATAACATCAAAAAAGAATGTAGTAATCAAGTAGTTTTTGCACCGTCCGAATTATTAAATGTGGATTTTGACGTGGTGTATATAGCCGTTAATAATGGTGCTGTTGCGGAAGAAATGAAAAATCAATTAGTCGATATGGAAATTCAAGAAAATAAAATCGTTTGGAAAGCTCCGCTTAGAATTTTATAAAAAGGTGAAACTTAGATTGAAATTTTAACTCATAGCTCGAGCTTTTCTAGGAAATAAATAATTAAGGAAGTAAGGGAATGCGAATGCAAGATTTATTGTCATTTTATTTAATTAACTTGCTGGCTGATTGGCTTAAGTTAAAACGCGAAGGTAAGAATTTAGGTAAATATTTTGAGGATAATTACATAAAAAAGGTTGCTATTTACGGATTAGGTAATTTAGGCAAAGAGGTATATTGGGAGTTAGCAAAGCTTAAGGACATAAAGGTTTTATATGGTATTGATAAAAATGCTAAGACTCTTAATATTGATGGCTTAAAAATTGTTTCATTAGATGAAACTCTGGAGGAAGTAGATGCCGTTATAGTTACTCCGCTTCAATATTATAATGAAATAGAGGAAAGTTTAAATGAAAAAGGAATAAAGAATGTTATTTCAATTGGAGATATTGTGAGGTATTGCATATGAAAAAAGCAGCTTTGGTTACATTTTGTAATAATTTTGGCAAGACAAATTACGGACAAGTCTTACAATGTTATGCTTTGTATAAAAAGTTAACTGATTTGCACTTAAATGTTAAAGTCATTCCTTATAGAGCCAAGGGAAACAGGGATATAATAAAGGAAAAGCTCCCTTTTGGATGGATGAATTCTTTATATGAAAATTGGTTTCAAGAAAATGTTATAGATGTTGATTTTAGAGAAAGGGTAAATAAGTTTCAAGGTTTTATAAGAAAAAGTGTGAAAATTACTCATCCATGTTATAGCATAAATGATGTAGAAAAAGTTACAAGTGAATGTGATATGCTTATTTGTGGAAGTGATCAAATATGGAATCCACGTGCTTTGAACCGTTTTTATGAATTAGACTTTGGAAAAGAGTCTCAAAAGCGTTTTTCTTATGCTAGTAGCGGAATTGTTAAGGAAAATGCCACAATAGTTAATAAATATAAGGAACTTGGAAGATGTTTAGATAAATTTGACTATATTTCTGTTCGTGAAAGGGCAGGAGCAGAAATATTAAAAAAGTATACTAATAAAAATGTTGAAGATGTTTTAGACCCTACTTTTTTATTAAGTTCTAAAGAGTGGGATGAAGTATATGAGAAACGTATCATAAAGGAACCATATATATTTTGCTATAATTTAGGCGGAATAAGACCATATAAGATGATTTTAAGAAAATTAAAGGATTACTATAATGCCGAAAAGATTGTATATATAAAAAGCAACTTAGTTCCTTCGGAGTTTCCGGGAGATTTCATTGAAATTAGCAATGCAGGGCCAAAAGAATTTTTATCTTTAATAAAGTACTCGAATGCGGTATGCACAGACTCTTTTCACGGAATGGCTTTTTCTGTTAATTACAATAAGCAATTTTGCTTACTTAGGAATTTGAATACAAGTATATTCTATTGTCCTGACAGGACAAGCAACATTCTTGAAAAATTTAATATAAAAAATGAAAAAATAAGTAGCTTAAAAGATATAGAGAATATCAATAATATTGATTATTCTGAGGTTAATAAGCTTTTAGAATTAGAACGAAAAAGGTCATTAGATTTCCTAAAAAAGGCGGTATCGGAGGAATAAAGTCGTATGGGGTTAATTAGTGAATGTGATGAAAAAAGTTTTTTTGATATATCAAGACACAAGAATATTATTGTGTGGGGTTCGTCTATTATGGCGAAGGATTCTATAATATATTTTGAGCTTATGGATAAAGTTATTGCGGTTGTAGATAATGATATAAATAAGCAAAATAAAAAAATGTTTGTAAAAGATAAAGCTTATAACATTATTTCACCAAATGAATTAAAAATCTACGACAATCCGGATAACATTTTATTGATTTCAAATAAGTTTTATCTTGATGTAATCAGCCAAATAGAGAATATAAAACTTACTATGGATTGCTATGCATATCCTATGTTACGTGAAAATACAAATAAGTTGTTTTTATCTACTTTAAAAGATAGATGTACCGGTTGCTCCGCTTGTGCAAATGTTTGCCCGACTCAATGTATTAAGATGCAAGAAGATAAAAATGGTTTCTTAAAGCCTGTTATAGATAAATCTAACTGTATTGATTGTGGGTTGTGCCGAGATGTTTGTGAGAGAAAGAATAATTCTAGTATTATTGATAAAAGCCAAAGAAAAGTTTATGCAATGTGGTCTAAAGATAATGAACTTCGCCGTAATACTACTTCGGGTGGAGTCGCAACAATACTAGGTGAAAATATAATAAAAAATGGCGGATATGTGTGTGGTGTAAAGTATGATGAAAATCTTATGCCGATACATTATGTTACGAATAGTTTGGACGAATTATCACTTTTTAGGTATTCAAAGTATGTTCAGAGCTATTTAGGTAATACTTTCAAAGAAATCGAAAAGTTACTTGCATCTAATGCAAAAGTAATGTTTATCGGGACACCTTGCCAAGTGGATGGACTTAGACGTTACTTAAATAAAAATTATGAGAACCTTTTAACTGTTACTTTCATGTGTGGCGGAAATAATTCCAGAAAAGTTTACAAGGAATATCTTAAGATGTTAGAAAAACAGTTTGGTAGTAAAGTCGTTTCAATACATTTTAGGAAAAAGGCTCAAGACTGGTCTAAAAATGATTCATATACTGAGGTAGTTCTGGAAAATGGTTGTTCATATAAAGTAGAACAAGATGTTTATATGTTATTGTTTAATAAAAAGGACCTTATAGTGAGTGAAAGTTGCTATGATTGCAGATATACTAAGGAAAACCATACAGCAGATATTACTTTGGGCGATTTTTGGGGAATTGAAAAAGTTGATAAAGAGCTAGATGTAAAAGATGGAGTTTCGGTGGTAGTATGTAATACCGAAAAGGGATTAAAGGCTATAAATAATATATCTCAAAAAGTTGTTAAGAAAGAGTATAGTTTTGAGGATATAGGCAAAAATGGGGACAAAAACAAAAAATACAGTTTTAGACGCAAAGATTTTTTTGATAATATTGAAAAAGGGTTAGAAACATTTAAAAATATGTATTATAACTAATTGGGCTACTATGCGAAAATAAAATATATATTTTATTTTCATATAATAGGCTGAGCGGTAACATATTTAAAGGCGAGTTTTTGTTAAATCCTTGATTTTTATGCACCATTATTATAAAATGAATCGTAACAATTTAAACAACTAATTAAAAGGATGGGGAAATTTATGAATTTACCTAATAAAATTACTTTACTAAGAATATGCTTGGTGCCGGTATTTATGGTTGTCCTATTTTTACCATTTGAATGGGCGAACTTAATTGGGCTTATTATATTTATTATAGCTTCACTGACAGATAGTTTGGATGGCCATATTGCGAGATCTAAAAACCTTGTTACTAATTTCGGTAAGTTTTTGGATCCTCTTGCGGATAAATTATTAGTGGCAGCTGCATTGATTGCTTTAGTAGGGATGGATAAAATACCTTCATGGTTTGCAACAATAGTTATTGCACGTGAATTTATGGTTACAGGTATACGTTTGCTTGCGAATGGTGAGGGCAGAGTTATTGCGGCTAGTATTTGGGGGAAAATAAAAACTATAACTCAAATTATTGCAATTTCTTTATTACTGTTGGATAGTACAGCCAGTTTACCGGCTGATGAGAGTGATATATTTATGATTGAGAAATTACAGAAGCTATGTATGACATTTTCACAGTCACCGTTAGAGAATATTGTTGGAATATTGGCTACGATTATGATTATGGTAGCTATAGTAATTACGTTACTTTCAGGGTTTGACTACTTAGTAAAAAATAAGGACATATTGAAATTGGAGGATTGTTAGTGAGGAATATAAAGATAACTGTTGAATATGACGGTACAAAATATAATGGTTGGCAGACTCAAAAAAATGGTGAGGGCATCCAGGAGATTTTAACAAATGCGATTCACCAAGTCTGCAACGATGTCAGTAAAATAAATGGTGCAGGTCGCACAGATGCCGGTGTTCATGCAATGGGACAGACGGCTAATTTTTTTACTGAGTGTAAAATACCTATAGAAAAATTTGCTAATGCTGTAAATGTATTTCTTCCTAAGGATATAGCTGTGAAATCTGCTAATGAGGTTAATAACGAGTTCCATGCAAGATACAGTGCAAAGGGTAAAAAATATATGTATGTTGTAAATAATTCTTCCGTTCGTTCTGCTTTAAGCTTTTACCGTGAGTATTATTTTCCGTATGAAGTAGACTATAAGAAAATGAAAAAGGCTTGTGAAGTTCTTGAGGGGACTCATGATTTTAAGGCTTTTATGGCATCAGGAAGTTCGATTAAGGATACTGTTAGGACTGTATCTAAAATTCAAATAAAGAAAAGAGAAGACGGAAGAATAATTTTTAATTTTACCGGAAATGGGTTTCTATATAATATGGTGAGAATTTTAGTAGGTACCTTGCTGGATGTTGGAATCGGGAAAATAAATGTAGAGGATATAAAAGATATAATAGCATCTAAAGATAGGACGAAAGCAGGGAAAACAGTCCCGGCACAAGGTTTATATTTAGTTGAGGTTTATTATTAGTGGCAACTTATATGTAAAAAAATATACAACATAGTTTCTGTATGATGTTTATGCTAAAACTGTATAATTAGTATGCAACATAGATAATACGGAGGCTACGTATGATTGATTATTCACTTATTGGTAAAAAGATAAGAAGCACCAGAATATCTAATAGTTTAACTCAAACCGAACTGGCAGAAGAACTGGGTGTTTCTACAGGATATATATGTCAGGTGGAACGTGGTGACAAATGTTTTAATTTAGAAAGACTTAAGGAGATCGCAAAGTTGTTTGGAAAACCTATTACATATTTTGTTGACGGAGCGGCGGGAGATATTAGAGCATCGGCAATCACTGAAATTGTTGAAATATTAAGCAGGCTGTCGGATGAAGACTTAGATAAAGCGAAGAAAATATTAAATATACTTGCAAGCTAAAAAAGAGTGAAAATTATTTTTATATTTTTACTCTTTTTTATTGACAAATTTTATGTATTTGTATATTATAACTGTAATAACATAAATATAACAGATAAAGTGAGAAAGGAGGACATGAATGTTACAAATAGATTATAGAAATGGAGAAGCATTATATATTCAAATAAAACGTAATTTAAAAAAATTGATATTGACCGGAAGTTTGAAGGAAAATGATGTAATTCCTTCTGTAAGAAAACTAGCCGGAGAGTTTGCTATCAATGTTAATACCGTTCAAAGAGCTTACCGTGAACTTGAGCAGGAAGGATATATTTATTCGGTTCCCGGCAAGGGAAACTTTGTTGCGAAGGTTAGTGAAGGCATTTATGAAAAAAATTTAGATGAAATAAGAAATGAGCTGAATACTATTTTAGAAAAGGCTAAGATTTTAGACATACCAAAAGAAAAAATAGATAACATTGTTAAAGAATTTTATGAGCAATGTTAAGTTTGGGGAGGGAGATAAATGATAAAGGTAAAAAATGCTACTAAAAAATTTGATAATTTTACAGCATTGGAGAGCTTGAACCTTAACGTAGAAAAAGGGTCGATTTATGGTTTGGTTGGCCCAAACGGAGCAGGAAAAACCACATTGATGAAAGCTATTGCAGGTATATATAGACTTAATTCCGGAGAGATACTAATTGATGACGAGAAATCTTATGAGAATGTAGAAGTTAAGAATGAACTTATTTACATATCTGATGATTTATATTTTTTTAATAATTTTTCTGTTAAGCAGATGGCTGAATTGTATAGAGGTGTTTATACAAATTGGAGTGAAGAAAAATATAATAAATTAAAGGATATATTTAAAATTGATGAAAAAAGAAATGTTAATAAACTGTCTAAAGGTATGCAGAAGCAAGTTGCTTTCTGGCTGGCGATTTCTACTTGTCCTAAAGTATTATTATTGGATGAGCCGCTAGATGGGTTAGATCCGGTTGTGCGAAGGAAAGTTATTAGCATAATTATGCAGGAAGTAGAGGAATTTAATACTACTGTTATGATTTCGTCACATAACTTAAGAGAATTGGAAGATATTTGCGATCATGTAGGTATTATGGTTAAAGGGAAAATGCTTATTCAAAGAAGGTTGGATGATTTAAAAACAGAAACTCATAAAGTGCAAGTGGCATTCCGTTCAGGTGAATTCCCTAAGGAACTTGAAAAAAAACCTGAACTATTAAAAAAGTCCCAAATGGGTACTGTTTTTCTAGCTATATTAAAGGGTAACAGAGATGAAATAATTAAGGAGTATAAAAAGTACGATCCGATTATTCTGGATATTATTCCGCTTACATTAGAAGAAATATTTATTTATGAAGTTGGGGGTGAAATTGATGAAATCAAAGAAGCCATTCTTTAGTAGAGAGTTAATTTATAATAATATGAAACGTTTTTGGTGGATTACTGCTTTATATACATTAGCATTATTCTTAGTTTCTCCGTTGGTTGCTTTGAATAGAGGCAGTTATA
>CAZVVZ010000014.1:0-1938 GCA_964631135.1 uncultured Eubacteriales bacterium | reverse complement strand
GATATAATATTTCTTTTTCTGATATTTTTGATGGAACGATATTATTTTTATTCGTAATTCCTGTATTTATTGGAGTAATGATATTCAGATATATGCAGAATTCAAAATCTATGGTTACTATGCATTCTATGCCATATACGAGATTAAGACTTTATGTTAATAATGTTATTTCCGGGTTAATTCTGCTTTTAACACCTATTTTATTAAATACAGCATTTTTATTTATAATTCAGGCTGGAAATGTTGGAGGAGCTGTTTTTAAAGAAGGAATAGTACTAAAGTACCTTGGTGTTTCAGTGATGACTTCGGTAACTTTATATATTTGGACTATTTTTATAGGAATGTTTACCGGAAGCAGTATTGCTCAAATAATCTTTACATATATTTCTAATTTCCTTTTAGCCGGGATAGTGGCTGCCGGTCAAATGCTATTAAACGGTGTGCTTTATGGATTTGTAGGCAATGAAAGCATATGCGAAAAGTTTTTACAGATATCACCTATTGCACAGGCAGTGTATATGACAAATTATATACAAAATCCGGGAATTCTTTATTTCTTGATTGTTGATATAGTAATTTGCATGGTGGGGTTAGTTGTAGGATATTATATATATAAATATAGAGATTTAGAAACGGCCGGAGATGTAATTAGCGGCAAATATGTAAAGCCAATATTTAAATATGGAGTTACCGTATGCACAATGCTTGTTGGGGCTATATATGTAAAAGAGCTATGCAATGTCGATTCCGTAAGTATTCTTATATATTTAATTTTTGCATTGATCGGGTATGTTGTTGCAGAAATGTTACTTAGGAAGTCATTTAAAGTTTGGAATTCGTATAAAGGTTTTCTTTTCTTTTCAATAGTATTTATAATTGTAGCTTTTGGATTAAAAGCAGATATGTTTGGGTATGAAAAATATGTACCGAATATAGATGGAATAAAGTGTGCATCTTTGAGTAATGATGTAGACTTCTTAAATTCCAGTGCTGAAAACCCTTCATACGGAGTTTTGTATGAAAAGTCCAATATTGAAAAGATAATTGCTTTACATCAAAGCATAGTCGATGATGAAAAGTATAATTTAGCTAATGATATGATATCTAAAGAAAGCATAAGTATAAGTTATAAATTATTGGACGGAAGAACTGTAAAAAGAGTGTACTCGTTTGAAGAAGGCAGATACGATACTTTACTAAATGCAATTTATGATGATAAAGAGTATATAAAGGCTATAAACAGCATATTTGATTATACTGCAGACGATATTTATACGATGAGAATTTCTAATGCACTGATACAAGATAATTTTGAGTATGTGACAATAGATAATAAAGAAGAAATAAAAGAGCTTTTAGAGGCAATGCAGACAGACTTGTTAAATACTACAACTGCTGAAAAGGATAAATATTTAGATATTTATGGAGTTGAGGTTGTTGTGAAAGAAGATAAAAAAGCAAGTAAGGCAGTAAAAGAAAAAGCACGTACATACTTATACTATGATGATATGGCAATAGCTGATTTCGACATGCTATATTTTGATATGAATTCAGAGAATGTAGTTAATTTCATTAACGAAAAAGGATACCGCGAAGTTTTGCAAAATAATGATAATATTGTAGATATGAAATTATATTACAATAATGATTCAAATGAGATAAAAACAATTTTCTCAAAAGAAAAAATAAGCCAAGTTATGGAGGCACTATATAATAAATCGCCGGAAAAGAACTATGGAATGTATTACGATGGTGTCTCTATTGAGATAGATACGGTACATGGGAATACGAATCGTGTGCAAATTAGCAAAAACGGAAGTGAAAGTGTAATAAAATTGTTTGAGTAGTAACTCTAATATGTTACTATTCAGACTACCTGCTGTTGGTCAGAGCACATGAAATAAGATATATGTTTTATCGGAACTCAGGATTTGCGAC
>CAZVVZ010000013.1:5598-16788 GCA_964631135.1 uncultured Eubacteriales bacterium | reverse complement strand
TTAAATCTTGAAAATTTTTATTTGCAAAGACTTTTTTAGCAGCCTCACTCTGTCCAACCTTTTACAATCAGTCTAATTTATTTTCTTAATTTTTACAACTAATCTTGAAAAAAACTTTGTCATATTAGTTACTGTTCAGACTACTATATGAAATAAGATATATGTTTTATCGGAACTCAGGATTTGCGACGAAAGACTTAAAAAAATACGGGAAGTCTTTCGTCAAATATTCGTTCCTTTTAAAACATATATCTTATTTTACATACTCTGACTAGTAACTCATATTATGATTGATTTTTGTGTGAATTGCATATAGATATATTGACGTACACTAAAAAGGACGTTTTATTGCATCCTTTATCGTATATATACTGCTATCTTTTGCCTTTGCTTTCTCAATCTCAAAAGATACAACCTTTTGTATGATATCCTCGTTAAAAACTAAATTTGAATACTCAAGTATTAGCTCATCGAACTTCTCTGTTCTCCTTAGCATATCTGCTTTCACACTCAGCATAGACTCTTTTATCTTTATATTCTCTTCTGTTTCAATTAACTTATTTAATAACCCAATTCCCAATTCTCTGCACATTTTTGCATATTTCTCACTACCCATATCATCACAAGCCCATGCCGCATTTCTTATTCCATTAAATGCAGAACTGATATCATCTTTGCTTAAAGCAATTAAGTAGTATCTATAAAACATTTTTGACAACTCATTCGGCAATTTCACATTGTCACATTTTTTATATTCTTCCTGCTCTAAAATACCTTTATCAAAACTTTGGACTTTCTCTATATCGCCTGCAACATATTGACAATGTGGGCACATCTGTACCCAATAAGGCATTGTTCCTCTTTTCATTTCTGGAGGTCTCAAATCTAAATCCGGACTTCCGCCAAATGTGTTAGTACTTAAAACAATTTTTTGCACTGACTCTTTTCCACAGCACGAGCATTTTTTTATTTCTTGTATTAAATTTGACATTTTTTGCCTCCCTTTATTATCTGTCTATTTGGCTATTTCTTGTACCTTTATCTTCACATTCCTGATTAGCCCAAGCCTGTTCTGATTCTTGACATGCTTTCTCATAATTTTCTTTAGGACATCCCCTTATCGCTGTTAATAAAGCTTCTTTTTTTTGTTCTTCAGTATTTTCACGTTCTTCCTCAGGTGGACTTTGATTAACCTCAATATCATCTCTAGGTGCCGAAATAAATCCTAATACATTTTTATCATGAGCCTTTAACATTGCCCTTTGAAATCTTTTTGCAACTCGAAACAATCCTGCTGTCATTTCTTTTGATGCCAATTTTATAAGACTTACCGAACTTCTTTGAGGTGTTAAAATAGAAAGTTGGAGTCGCTCAGCACGTGATAAATCAGCCCCTGCTTTATCTTTAGTTCTTGTGCTTGGTTCTATCATAAAGTTTTTGCCATTTTGCATTCGCTGAATTTTATCATTAAAATGCTTTATAACATTTTCAAAAACATTTCTTCCATCAATAGACACATCTAATCCCTGCAAGTTTTTTAGCATTTGCTGTACTCTTGCTAATGACCCTATGTCTTTGGATTTTAATGCAAAATTAACTTCTTTTTCAATCAGCTCTTTGGTAACAAATTGTTGAATTTTTCTGAAATCTTTTTTATATGTTTGGGCATCAGTCATAAGCCCTATTCTATCCAATACTTCATTAACATCTAGCTTTGACATAAGCCCTGCTAGCACTGCTTGTGGCTTTTTTATGGCTCCACTTTCTCTTATTGCCTGTAGTAATCTCTTAGGCGAAGTCTCAAAATATGATCCGAGTACGGCATCCTCTCCATACATTGCAACTAATTCTTCTACTATTTGCTGTTCTATTGGATAAGCAACATCATCTACAATATTTAAACCTAAAGGTTTTAATAGGCTAGTATGCTCTAGTGTACCCGCAATGTGTCTGGTTAAATACTGTGTTACTCCTTCGTTTAATCCTCTGCCGACCTCATATTGATCATGCCAATTTTTGCTTGTTCCTAGATACATAAAAAATAATCCGGATTTACCTATTGTTGCTTGATCACCGAAAATCAAAGAACTGTGCATATTATTTGTTAGTGCATGAAATATTTCGTGCATCAATATTTTTAAATTATCTTTATATTGTGGGCGGCAAGTAAGTACCTTTTCTTCGCCATCGTATGCTGCTGCCCAACTTGGTACTTCAATAAAATCGGTACAGTCAAATTCACCTATTTGCTCTTCTAGAATATTCCTTATATTTTCTTCATTTATATATTTCAAAACTCTTCCATCTTCTTTTATCGCTTCTAAAAAACTCTCTATAAGTTCTTCTTTTTCGCTTATGTCCAAAAAATCACCCCACATCAATGATTTTATCGACATTTTTCCCAATTATCTTCACAAAAACTTAGCATCAATAAGAAGAAACAACAAAAATAATGTTGCTAGTCAAGATATTATATGAAATAATATATATGTTTTGAAAGGAACGAATATTTGAACACAGACTAATAAAAAACGTTTAGGAGGGAACAACATGTGGTTCATTTTTGCTTTAATTACCACGTTAGCTTGGGGAACAGCCGACTTATTTTACAAAAAAGGTGCAGACGAGAAAGATAAGTACAGTCATCTAAAAACAAGCATGATGGTTGGACTTGTTATGGGAATTCATGCAATTTTCATGTTAATGTTCACAGACATGAATTATGACTTTACAAACATCTTAGTTTATTTTCCGGTTTCAGCGATGTATATTTTGTCTATGACGGTTGGGTACTTTGGACTTAGATACCTTGAACTTTCTGTTTCATCACCTATCCAGAATTCATCCGGTGCACTTACTTGTCTATTATGTTTAATATTTTTGCACCAAACATTAGATACAATATCTGCTGCTGCTGTAGTTCTTATATGTGTCGGGGTATTCTTACTTGGAGTTTTTGAGAAATCTAAACAAGATGAATATGAGCAACTTAACAACAAGAAATATAAAATAGGATTGGTTGCTTTCTTTATGCCTGTCCTTTATTGCATAATTGATGCAATGGGAACATTTTTTGATGCATACTACTTAGACGATTTTTCAACTACACCACTGAGAAATGTTACTGAGGCTACATTTGAAAATGTGGCAAATACTTCATATGAATTAACATTTTTAATCTGTGCAATAATAATTTTTGTATTTTTGAAATTTATAAAGAAAGAAAAAATTATATTGAAAGAACAGGAAAATAGAGGATTGGCGGCTATTTTTGAAACAGCAGGTCAATTTACATATGTATATGCAATGAGCGGAATGGCAGTTGTTACTGCTCCTATGGTTGCTTCATATAGTGTTATTTCAATTATACTGTCAAGAATATTCTTAAAAGAAAAACTAAATAAAAAGCAATATTCAGTAATAGTCTTAGTCATACTTGGAATTGCATTGCTTGGAGTTGCGGAAGGATTAGTCGGATAAAAAGGATTCCTATTACAAAAGAAAACGATAGATAAATTTAAATGTGAGGGGTATAAAATGAATTTTAATTACAAACTATACAATGAACTTGATGCTTTAAGGCAGCAAATCAAGGATAATGCCAAAATTGTAAATGGTAGAGCACCTGTCGTATGCAATGATGAAGCTTTACATCAAATTGTTGAACTTTGTCCTAAAAAGCCAACCGATTTTGAAGGTATATCAGGGATAGGGAAAACATTTATTGATAATTATGCTAACGATTTTCTAAAGATAATCAGAAAATACGAAGTTGTTGAGACGGAGAAAACTGTTTTAATGAACAGCACCACAAATGGTTTACTAAAAGAATTGGAAAAGAAACTTGTCAGCATAAATAAGAGGAACCGCCTTCTATACATGCCTAAAGCAACAAATAAATATGCTGTGGATTTATTTGATACTTCAAATAATCCTCTAGACATTATTTTTAAAAATCCTTCATGCATGACTGTTTGTAATACAGCAACGGACATATATAACGGAACAGCCGAAAACATATCAAAATATCGCAAGTTTGTTCAGTTATTAAGAGAGGTTAATAAAGATCTAAGAGATAAGGGACAAAATGATCTTTATATTGGTTATCCCTTTGTAATTGGCCGGATGCAAGGAGAAAATTTTGATGTGAGAGCTCCGTTAGCACTATTTCCTGTAGCCGCTGAAAGAACGTCTACAACTATCACATTATCGATAGATGAATCGAGAGACGTTTTATATAATAACACATTGATTTTGGCACACTATAAGTTTAACGGTATAAATAAGCCTCTGCCGAATGATACGATTGAAGACTATTCTGCTGCTTCTTTCTTCCAATCTTTAATTTCATTTTATAAGGATAATGATATTTGCATAGAATTACAAGATACAGAATTAAAAAAATTTGCAGAATATAAGGCGGATACATTTCCCCAATTTAGACCTGGTGAATTAGTGATTGAACCTTGTGCAGTACTTGGCAAATTCCCGGTTTGCGACAACTCAATACAAAAAGATTTTGATAATATAATTCAAAACAACTCAATCAATACATTACTAAATGACTTATTAGTTGATGCGGGAGAAACTGAGCAAAATGGCTCATATTCCGGTGAGCAGAATATAAAACCCAATGACAAACCACTTACTATATCGGAGCATGATTTACTATACATAAATGAATTAAATAGCTCTCAAGAATCTGTAATATCAGCAATAGATTCTTTAGATGAACTTGTTGTACAAGGACCGCCGGGAACAGGCAAATCACAAGTCATAACAAGCTTGATCTCAAGCTTTGTAAATCAAAACAAAACTGTACTAATGGTTTCGGAAAAAAAGACAGCACTTGATGTTGTATATTCGCGATTGGGTAATTTATCACAATATGCTTTACTGATTGATGACGTGGGCAATAAAGACCTATTCTATAAACAATTACAGCATATGGTTTCGCTAGGAAAATTTGCAGAGGCAGGAAAAATCTCACTGGATAATTTATCAAGTGAAATAGATGCTCTTGTAAAAAGGCTTGAAGTTATCGCTCAAAGGCTATATACTCCGAATTCATTTGGCATTGAGCCATACAAACTGTATCAAAAAAACAAAAAAATTGACTTATCCGTTCCTGCTGAAAGAGAAAAAATGATGGTAATAAATTCAAAAATGGATATGTCATTGACTTCTCTAAGATATGAAATGATAGATAAGATTTATCATGTATTCACGGATGTTAATTTAACAAGTAAATTAGATAAATATATTAAATTGACATCATCATATCAATGGCTATTTCATATGAAAAGCAATCTTACTGAGTATGATATTGCAGTTTTATCACAAAAGCTCACAGAACTTAAGAATGAAATCGCAATTTGGCATAGCAAGAATTTTATTATCAAGATATTTACAAAAGGTCAGCTTAATAAAAAGGCAACGGCAATATTGGCAGAATTCTTTTTGAACACAAAAAAACGGTTATTAAAAATTTTGTTGCAACGTATTGATGATGTAATTGAAAGCACATGTCACTATACTGAATATCAAGAAACAAAGACATTATTCGATAGATTGACTAAAGAAGAACGAATTTACTTGAGTTCAATGTTAAACATACGAGATGCATGTAATTGCTCACTTCAAGAATCTAATGATGCTTTATATAATCAAATTTTGTATTATCACATTGGACAGTTTGAGGCTCAAAACAGAGAAGTGTTTCAAGATATTGATGGCTTTGACACTATTATTCGTACCATGAGTAATTTAATGTCCCAAAAGCAGAAACTGACTAAGCAAAAACTTGAGCTGATACTTTCCGGAGAAATGTATAATATATCTATTTCTAAACGTTATGGCGAAATACTTCGTATAATAGAAAACAAGCGTAAGTGGAGTGTAAATAAGTTCATTAAAAAATTTGATTTTGAATTGTTTAAAGCTGTAAAGATTTGGTTGCTTACTCCCGAAGTTGTTTCGGAAATTATTCCTCTCCAAACAGGCATTTTTGACCTTGTAATATTTGACGAGGCATCACAAATGTTTGTTGAAAAAGGAATACCTTCTATTTTAAGAGCGAAAAAGGTGGTAATTGCCGGAGATCATAAACAGCTAAGACCCTCAAACCTTGGTGCTGGTCGCATAGAATATGATGAAGACAGCTTAGGCGAGGATGAAGAAATCGCGGCAGCACTCGATGAAGAAAGCCTTTTGGATTTGGCTAGGTTTAAGTATAAAGACATACTGTTAAATTTCCACTATCGTTCAAAATATGAAGAACTGATAGCCTTTTCAAATTATGCTTTTTACAATGGTAGACTGTATGTTTCGCCTAAGACTGAGCAACTAGCTTGCCCGCCTATTGAAGTACGTAAGATTGAAAATGGTATGTGGATCAACCGTTCAAATATTGAAGAGGCACGATACATTGTCAAATTGTTAAAAACCTTCTTTGAGGAAAGGAAGAATGATGAAACAATTGGAATTATTACATTTAATATCAGCCAAAGAGACATTATTGATGATTTGATTGATGAAGAATGCGCCCAAGATCCTGAATTTGCATCTAAAATCAGAGCTGAACTCATAAGAAAAAGAGATGGAGAAGATATTGGACTGTTTGTAAAGAATATAGAAAGTGTTCAAGGTGATGAACGAGATGTTATAATCTTCTCTATTGGTTATGCAAAAAACGAGAATGGCAAAGTTGTAAGAAACTTCGGCTGGCTTAATCAGCAAGGAGGCGAAAACAGATTGAATGTTGCTATAAGTCGTGCTAAGCAGAAAATATACATAGTAACTTCAATAAATCCTTCCGAACTTCAAGTTGAAGATACAAAAAACGAAGGACCTCGTATCCTAAAAAAATATCTTGAGTATGCTTTCGCTGTGAGTGAAAGAGACGAAGAAACTGCAAAACAGATTTTATTGTCTTTTGGCGATGAGAGTACTCCGGGACAGACCGTATCGTTTGATAGTGATTTTGAAAATCAAATATATGATGCTTTGGTTGAAAAGGGATATCAAGTAGATACACAAGTAGGTATTGGCGGATATAGTATAGATCTTGCAATAAAAAAGAATGGTGGCTATGTACTTGGAATTGAGTGCGACGGACGGCTTTATCACAGCTCCAAATCATCTAGAGAACGTGATTACCATAGGCAAAAGTATCTTGAATCAAGGGGCTGGAGAATCTATCGTGTTTGGAGTACAAACTGGTGGAAAAATCCAAAACAGGAAATTGCAAAAATCTGCACAGTTGTAGATTCTTTATAGTACATCTGCTACTGTTCAGCTTACTATATGAAAATAATATATATGTTTTAAAAGGAACGAATATTTGCAGAAAGACTTCCCATATTTTTTAAAGTCTTCCGTCGCAAATCCTGAGTTCCGATAAAACATATATATTATTTTCATATAGTAAGCTGAGCAGCAACACAGATATATTATACTTTTTACTGCAAAGTATAGAATCTTATAACAAATTTATGATACAATAAGGCAGTTAATAAAGGAGGAATAAGGAAATGAAAAAAATAAGCTTAATAATGTGTGCTTGTATTATGGTTTTATTGACTGCTTGTGGTGCATCTAAACCGGAGAAAACTGTGGCAAAGTATTTCGACTTAGCTAAAAAAGCTGATTATGCAGCAATGAAGGAGCTGGTTTTAACTGACGAAAGTAAATCTCAGTTGGAAACATTAGCAACTGAAGACGAAGATACAAAGGAACTTATGGACTACATAAAAGAGTGCGGTAAGAAAATTGAATATAAAATTGTAAGTACAAAAATTGACAATTTCAATGCAACAGTACAAGTGTCTTGCAAATTTGTCGACGGTACACCTTTTATGAGTGCAGTTATTTCAGACGTAATAAAGAAAACACTTGAGAGTGCAGGCAATGATATGACCGAAGAAGAAATAAATAAAATATACACAGATTCTTTTAATGAGCAACTTGGAAAAACAGAAGAAACATTTACAGAAAAAACATTTGAGATTCAGTTAGACCAAGAAGGCGATACATGGATTATAGATGACGACGGAAACATTTTGTATAACGTTGTAATGGCTAATCTTGTGGAATACGGAAGTACATTAAATAAATCACAAGAAACAGAATAAAACAAGAAAGGTGGGCTTTAATGAGGCCCACCTTTTTATATCTTAAATATTATAATCCACCTAATAAAGATAAAACATTTTTTGCCTGTGAATTTGCTTGCGATAGCATAGATATTGAAACCTGATTAAGCATTGACTGCTTAGTGTAATTTATGATTTCCTCTGCCATATCTACATCTTTAATCCTTGATTGAGCTGCTGCAAGGTTTTCGGTGGTGGTATCTAAATTTTGCATTGTATAATCCAGACGATTTTCCGTCGCACCTATATTTCCACGTTGCTCTGTAATTGAATTAAGAGCTTCATCTAAACCTTTTAAAGTCTCATTCATAGCATCAGGACTTGAAATATCAATTGAAAGTCTATCTTTTCCATCTTCGGCTAGGCCATAAGATGTTGCATCCATAAGTTTTATGGTTATACTATCTTGTGAACTTGAACTTGCACCGATATGGAAAGTAGCACCGTTTTCTGCAAGAGAGCCATCTAACATTTTCTTTGTGTTAAATTCTGCTGTATTGCCTATACGATCTAATTCATCTCTCAAAGAAGATAGTTCACTTGAAATTGCTTTGTTTTCTGACTCGGTTAAAACACCTGTGTTTTGAGCTTTTATTACGAGTTCACGCATTTTTTGAACTATGTCCGTTGATTGGGATAAATATCCGTCGGCTGTTTCCAAAAAAGAAACTGCATCTTTTGCATTACTTTTAGCTTGTTTTAAGCTTGTAATTTGAGCACCCATTTTTTCACTAATAGCGAGCCCTGAAGCATCATCTGCGGCACTATTTATTCTAAGACCGCTTGAGAGCTTTTCCATTGATTTACTCATGCCTAGGTCACTTGACTTTATTGAGCTAAGAGCGCTAGCATAAAGGCTTGTTGAAGTTACTGTCATTTTAGGCACCTCCTCCTTGAAATAAAAAACCACTTATCCAATAAGTATATCGGCTAAATGCTAAAATAGATTAACACTTTTTTAAAAAAATACGGGAAGTTTTTCTGCAAATATTCGTTCCTTTTAAAACATATATCTTATTTCATATACTCTGACCAATAGCAGGTAGTCTGACCTGTAACTAATAGAATGAAATATATAGACTATTATATAGATTTTGTGATATATTAGTGTTGTGATTAGATATGTTTGATATAAAAACTGAATTGAAGAAACTTCCGCATGAATCGGGAGTTTACATTATGCATGGCGAAAATGATGAAATTTTATATATTGGAAAGGCTGTTAACTTAAAAAACAGAGTAAGCCAGTATTTTCAGAAGAATGCTAAATCGCCTAGAATAGAGAAAATGGTGTCTAAGATAAAGTGGTTTGAGTACATTATTGTAGATAATGAAGTCGAAGCACTTGTTTTAGAATGCAATTTAATAAAAAAGCATATGCCGCCTTATAACGTTATGTTAAAAGATGATAAAACATATCCTTACATAAAGGTGACATTAAAAGAAACATTTCCACGTGTATTTATTACAAGAAGTTTTGTAGAAGACGGTTCTAAATATTATGGGCCATATACAGATGTATATGCTGTAAAAGAAACGTTAAACTTTATCAAGGAATTATTTCCTTTGAAAATGTGTAAAAAAGAATATAAAACACCTTCCGAGAGTAATAGGCCATGCCTTAATTTTCATATAAAAAAATGTCTTGCACCATGTCGAGGAGATATAAGTGTAAAAGATTATCACGAAATGATAGAACAGGTTTGTAACTTTTTAGATGGTCACTATGATGATCTTATAAAGAAATTGACGAATAAGATGAATATTGCTTCTGAAAACATGCAATATGAAAGGGCTGCAGAGCTTAGAGATAAAATCATTGCTATTAAAAGAATTTCTGAAAAGCAAAAGATGAATACATTAAGTAATGATGAAATGGACGTAATAGGATTAAACATAATCGGAGAAACTGCTAATATTGAACTTTTTACAATAAGGGGTGGAAAGCTTTTAGGCAGAGAAAAATATATGTTTAATGATGTCTCAGGAGTATCGGAGAGCGAGATTACGGAAAGTTTTATAAAGCAGTTTTATGCGAGTAGGTTTTATATTCCCAAAAATATTTTGGTTAGAAATGACTTGCCGGAGAAAGCGTTATTAGAAGAGTGGTTGACTGGTTTAAACGGAAGTAAAGTACAGATTAACGTGCCTTTAAGAGGAGAGAAGAGCCGCCTTTTAGAGATGGCAGAAAAAAATGCACATGAAACGTTTAAAAGGGAAGATAAAACTATAAATCCTTCAAAACTTTTGGCAAGATTGATTGGATTAGAAAATATAGAAAAAATAGAAGCATATGATATTTCTAATATTGGAAATAGTGATATTGTAGGCGGTATGGTTACTTTTGTGAATAATAAACCTTCAAAATCACTATATAGACGTTTTAAAATAAGAACTACTGATGAACAGGACGATTTAAAGTGCACATATGAGGTAGTATATAGGCGATTTAATGATACACAAACAAAGGATGAGGCATTTTCCGTTTTACCTGACTTAATTTTGGCAGATGGTGGAGCCGGGCAGGTTTCAGCAATAAATAAAGCACTGGAGGATACAGGCTATAGTATCCCGGTTATTGGGATGGTTAAAAATTCCAAACATCAAACAAAAGCATTATTGGTAAATGGGCACAATATTCAGCTTAACAAGTATCCGGAGATTTTTAGATTCATTTATGAAATTCAAGAAGAAGTTCATAGATTTGCAATTTCGTATCATAGGACTTTGAGAAGTAAGAAACTATCAGAGTCTGCATTGGATAAAATTGAAGGTATCGGAGAAGTAAGGAAAAGGGAATTACTGAAGCATTTTGGAAGCATCGAAGAAATAAAAAATGCAACAATAGAAGAAATTTGCAGTATCAATGGAATAAATAGGGAAATGGCTGAGAAGTTGAAAAGCATAAATTGACTGAATGTTTACTATAAAATCCGCTTTATTTCATATGGTCTGACTAGTAACTGGTAATGATATTTGTCTTAAATTTTATTATTGAGTTGAATTATTAAATATGTTACAATACCAACGAAGACAC
>CAZVVZ010000013.1:0-5498 GCA_964631135.1 uncultured Eubacteriales bacterium | reverse complement strand
TAAATTTTATTATTGAGTTGAATTATTAAATATGTTACAATACCAACGAAGACACAATATAAATATTATGGGAGGTAAGCATGTTCGCATATTTGAAAGGAATATTAGCATTTAAAAATAATGAAACTGCAATAGTTGATGTAGGAGGTGTCGGGTATAATATCCAAATATCATATTCTACATATCAACTTTTGCCGGATATAGATAAAGAGGTTAAGCTATATACATACATGGCAGTTCGTGAGGACAATGTTGCACTGTTTGGGTTTTTCTCTAATGAAGAAAAACGAGTTTTTGAACAGCTGATTTTAGTCAGCGGAATAGGCCCAAAGCTTGCTATAGGGGTCCTATCGGATATTACACCGGCGGATTTCAGCCTTGCGGTTATTACGGATGATGTTAACAGATTAACTAAAATTTCAGGAATTGGTAAAAAAACTGCCCAAAGAATAATTATCGAACTGAAGGATAAAATGAAAAATGAAGATATTAAAACTACCAGCGAAGCTCCTGTTTTAAGAGGAGTGATCAATAATGAAATTGAGGAGGCAATTTCTGCATTGCAAGTTTTAGGTTATTCTAATAAAGATGCGGTAAACATGGTTAATTCTGTAGCTTGTGAAGGTATGAAAGTAGAAGAAATCATAAAGATTGCCTTGAAAAATAAATAAAGGAGTGAGAGTATGAAACATTCTGTTGATGAACTAAAAAAAATTTCTAAAAATGTGCGCAAGGGAATAATAGATGCTGTATATTACGGACAGTCTGGACATCCCGGAGGTTCTCTTTCTTGTGCAGATATTTTAACGGAACTATATTTTAATGAAATGAATATAGACCCTGCTAATCCAAAATTAGAGAATAGAGATAGATTTATTCTTTCTAAGGGTCATGCTTCTCCTGCGATTTATTCGGTTTTAGCAAATAGAGGTTTTTTCCCTGTAGAGGATTTAAAAACTTTTAGAAAAATAGATAGCTATCTTCAGGGACACCCTGATGTAAAAAAAGTACCGGGGATTGATATGACAAGCGGTTCGCTTGGTCAAGGTTTGTCTGTAGCTAATGGAATGGCATTAGCCGGTAAGTTAGATAAAAAATCTTATTATGTGTATGTTGTATTGGGTGACGGAGAAATTGCCGAAGGCCAGGTTTGGGAAGCTGCTATGAGCTCTGCACACTATAAGCTTAACAATGTTATTGCATTTGTTGATTTTAACGGATTACAGATAGACGGTAATGTCAAAGATGTAATGAATGTTACACCAATAAAAGAAAAATTTGAGGCTTTTGGTTGGAACACTATTAGCATAGATGGCCATAATTTTAATGAAATACATGATGCTGTAGAAAAGGCTAAAGAGAGTATAGATAAGCCGACGGTTATAGTAGCACATACCGTAAAGGGAAAAGGAATTAGCTTTATGGAAAATCAAGTTTCATGGCATGGCAAGGCACCTAATGATGATGAATATAAGATTGCCTGCGAAGAATTAAAGTAGATAGGAGGGGATTATATGATAGCAACACGTGAAGCCTATGGAAATGCATTAGTTGAACTGGGAAAGAAGAATGAAAATGTTGTAGTTTTAGATGCTGATTTGGCTAAAGCCACTAAAACTGAGAGCTTTAAAAAAGCCTTCCCAGAAAGATTTTTTGATATGGGGATTGCCGAAGCGGATATGATAGGAACTGCTGCGGGGCTGGCAACATGCGGGAAAATACCATTTGCAAGTTCTTTTGCTGTTTTTGCGGTTGGTCGTGCATATGACCAGATTAGAAATTCGGTTGCATATCCTAATTTAAATGTAAAAATAGCAGCCACTCATGCAGGGATAACTGTTGGAGAAGACGGTGCAACTCACCAGGCTATTGAAGATATTGCATTAACTCGGGTAATGCCTAATATGACTGTTATATGCCCTTGTGATGAAGTTGAAACAAGATGGGCAATAAACCAAGCAGCAGAGATAAAAGGTCCTGTTTATATAAGGCTTGGCAGGAGTAAGGCGGAAGAAGTCTACAATGAGAAAGAAAATTTTGAATTTGGAAAAGGAAAAGTTGTAAGAAATGGAGATGATGTAGCTGTTGTTGCAACCGGAATAATGGTGGCAGAAGCAGTTAAAGCGCACGAAGTGTTAAAACAGGAAGGTATTTTTATAAGGGTAATAGATATTCATACGATTAAACCTATTGATAAGGATATTATTTTTAAGGCAGCATATGAAACAAAAGGAATAGTTACCGCTGAAGAACATAGTATTATTGGAGGACTTGGAAGTGCTGTTGCGGAAGTTGTTTCGGAAAAATGTCCTACTAAGGTCTTAAGAGTTGGTGTTAATGATAAATTTGGGAAGTCGGGTAATGCGAAGGAACTTTTAAAAGAATACGGCTTAACTTGTGAGAATATTATTGAAAAAGTAAAAGAAATTTTAAAATAGAGGAGAATATAATGGAAAATATTATTGATGTTGCAATTATTGGAGCCGGACCGGGAGGAATGACTGCGGCTATATATGCTGCAAGAGCAGGACTTAAAACTGTTGTTTTTGAAAAAACTGCTGTTGGTGGGCAGATGGCATACACAAATGAAATAGAGAATTTCCCCGGCTTAGATAAGACGAGCGGATTTGATTTAGCAATGGCTTTAGACGGACAGGCTAAAAAGTTTAATGTTGAATATGTAAATGAAGGTGTAAATTCTATAAATAAGCAAGGCAATGTATTTAGTCTTATAACTTCAAGTAAAGAATACTTAGCATATACAGTCATTTTAGCTTCCGGAGCAAGCCCGAGAAGGCTTGGCTTAGAAAGTGAAAATAGATTAAAGGGGAGCGGAGTATCTTACTGCGCTACATGTGACGGTAATTTTTATAGGGGAGCGGATGTAGCTGTTATTGGCGGTGGTAATACTGCTTTTGAGGATGCTTTATTTTTATCTAACATATGCAGAAAAGTCTACATAATTCATAGGAGAAGTGAATTTAGAGCAGAAAAGATTTTACAAGACCAAGTTAAAAGAATCCCTAACATAGAGATTATTGTAAATTCTGTTCCAAAAGAGATTTTGGGCAAGTTTGAAGTTAATGGAATTATTATAGAAAACAATGAGGGAAAAGAGCAGAAAATTGAATTGCAGGGAGTTTTTGTAGCTGTCGGAACGATTCCTAATAATGAAATTGTTAGGGACCTGGTAAAACTTAATGATTATGGATATGTCATTACCGATAGAAATATGCAAACAAGTGTACACGGAATGTTTGCTGTGGGAGATGTTAGAGACACTGTTTTAAGACAGATTGTTACTGCATGTGCAGATGGGGCTATTGCAGCTCAGTCTGCCGGTAGAATAATACAAGAAAATAAGTGAGGAATTAGCAAATGGAGTATATAACCAATAGTGAGAAGGAAACTCTGGATATTGCATATGATTTGGCGAGTAGAATAGAAGGAAATCAAGTTGTTTGTTTAAATGGAGAATTGGGAGCCGGAAAAACTGTATTTGTAAAAGGTTTTTGCAGTTTCTTTGGGATTGATGAAATTTCTAGTCCTACTTTTACATTAGTTAATGAATACTATGGAAGTAGAGAGGTTTTCCATTTTGATGTTTACAGGCTGGCTGACGAAGACGAGTTTTATGCAATCGGCGGTGAGGAGTATTTTGAGAAAGGCATTTGCATTATTGAATGGAGTGACGTTATAAAGGATGCTATTCCTGAAAATGCAATTGATGTACGACTTGAAAAATTAGGTGATAATATTAGAAAAATTATTATAACCTAAGGAAAACTGAACCGTGTGCAGAGGAACGAAAATTTAGCCACACAATGTTGCGACGAAACGAAATATTAGTACATTTTTAAGAGATTAGGGAGTATAAAGTATATAAAAAAGCATTTATATACTTTACAATATGCAAAACACAAGGAGCATTTTTATGAAGAGAGTTTTAGTAGGAATGAGTGGCGGAGTAGACAGCTCCGTTACGGCTTTATTATTAAAGGAGCAAGGATATGAAGTTGTTGGAGTTACAATGAAACTCCTAAGTAGTGACATTTATTATGAAAAAACGGTAAAGGACGCTGAAACCGTTTGCAAAAAGCTTGGAATAGAATATCATATAGTAGATTTCTGTGATATTTTTAAAAGCAAAGTAATTGATTATTTTGCAAATGAGTACATGAAAGGGAGAACTCCCAATCCTTGCAATATGTGTAATCGCAACATTAAGTTTGGGGCTTTATTAGATGTTGCAAAAGGAATGTTTAACTGTGAATATATAGCTACCGGTCATTATGCTAAAGTGGAATATGACAATAAAATAAACAGATATTTATTAAGAAAATCAAAGACAGATAAAAAAGATCAGACATATGCATTATATAAATTAACACAAGAGCAACTAAAACATGTGATAATGCCTTTAGGAGATTATGAAAAAGAGGAAATAAGAAAAATAGCAGAAGAAAATGATTTAGTTAATGCTAAAAAGCATGATAGTCAGGAAATATGCTTTGTTGAGGACAATGATTATGCAAAATTTATTCAGGAAAACTATAATTATAAACCCCAAAAAGGTAATTTCATAGATATGAAGGGCAATATTTTAGGCCGGCATAAAGGGATAATTCATTATACGATAGGGCAGAGGAAAGGACTAGAAATATCTTTTAAAAAGAGAATGTATGTTGTCGGTATTGATGTTGGAAAAAACGAGGTTATTTTAGGAGATAACGAAGATTTATTCAGCGATAATTTAATCTGCAAGGAAGTTAATTTAATATCGGTAGAAGAACTAAAAGACCCTATATCTGCAATGGTCAAAATCCGTTATTCGGCAAAACCTGAAAAGGCCACTTTAATTCCTCTGGAAGATGGCAATATAAAAGTAAAATTCGATATACCTCAAAGAGCCATTACACCGGGGCAATCGGCAGTTTTTTATGCCGATGACGTTGTGATTGGCGGTGGAACTATTGTCTGAACAGTAGGAAAAATTGATTTTTAGGGCTAAATATGGTACAATAATTATATGTGAATAGTGCTGATAAAAGCAAACCAAATGAAAATTTGGGACGCAAAGCTTCGAGGCTTCTATAATTCGTTTATAATGCCGGTCGAGTTGCCAACTGAAGATAAAAAACTTAATTGGTGACTGCCAATTAAGTTTTTTTGTGCAAAAGAAAATTTCTTAAAATATATTCTTCAAAGTAAGATTTTTAATTCTAAAAAGAATTCATATATTGAAAAAATACTATTTATGCCCTTTTTCATATAATATTTTAACAAAATTAACATAAATGCACTAATATAACGAAAAAAAATTAGAAAGGTTATTGTTAGGAAGGGAGATATGAGATGATGCCTACACACTACACAAAATTTAATAGAATATGCGCATCTTTTTTAGCCATTTGCATGCTTGCAATGACTGCTTTCCCGTATGGAAATATTTCTTATGCAAATATAGATGATAATGCGGTATCTAGTGAGGTAAATAC
>CAZVVZ010000012.1:0-17828 GCA_964631135.1 uncultured Eubacteriales bacterium | reverse complement strand
TATCTTATTAGTAATAAAAATAAAATTCTTTCAGTATACATAATTAAAGTGATTGGGTACACTCTAGTTTTTTATGGAATTTATCCATTTATTTATTTCTGCTTCTGGTGTGACAAGTTTGCTACTATAACTTTTGAAAACTATGTTCATTCCTTTTTGAACTTCTGAATTTGGACATAAATTTTTTATTTCTTCAAATGTTCTTCCGAGCCATCCTGCATTCGTTGCAAATGGAATTATTGTTTTTCCGGCTAATTCATTTTGTTTTAAAAATGTCCTGATTGCTGGTGCAATTGTATACCACCATACCGGTGTCCCAATTATAATTTCGTTATAGATATTTAAATCTATGTTTATGTCTTTAATTTCTGGGGCCTTTTTACTGCTTTCATTGTTCTGTTCTTCATCTACAACTGTCTGATAATCTGTAGAGTATGGTTTTACTGTTTGTATCTCTAACATATCGCACTTTAAACTTTCTTTTATTTTCTCTGCTATTTTTCTTGTATTTCCCGTATATGAAAAATACACTATTATTTTTTTGTTATTTTGCATCTTTACCTCATTCCTTTTAAAAATTGTTTTTTTAATTTCCTATAAAATCTTTTTTCATCCCATCTATTATATAATACTTAGAGTTAACTTTAAGTCAAGGGTTCTTTAGAAATTTTTATATAGTCTGAACAGCAACATTTTGGTTACTAATCAGACTATATGAAATAATATAATGGTGGAAACAAAATTTCTGCACAAATTACCTAGACAGTAATTCTTATTGAAAAAATGAAATGTTTTGTATATAATTGTCACGGAGTAAATAATACTCTAATGGCAGTTTACAATGAATATTTGGCGAAAAATAATATTGTCTAGAGAAAGGAAATGAAAAATATGATAAAAGCAGCATTTTTTGATACAAAAGAGTATGACAGGCCAAGTTTTGAACGATATTCAAAGGAAAATAATATTGA
Source organism: uncultured Eubacteriales bacterium (assembly GCA_964631135.1). Classification (GTDB taxonomy): domain Bacteria; phylum Bacillota; class Clostridia; order TANB77; family RGIG9151; genus RGIG9151. The sequence continues at coordinate 16,857 of CAZVVZ010000012.1, read as the reverse complement.
AATTAAATTCTTTGATACAAAGCTTACTGAAGATACGGTAAAATTAGCAAAAGGGTTTGATGCGGTAGTGGCTTTTGTTAATGATACACTTGACGATAAAGTAATAGACCAGCTTATTGAAAATGGTGTAAAACTAATTGCATTAAGGTGTGCGGGCTTTAATAATGTGAATTTGGAATATGCAAAGGGTAGGATACCTGTTGTAAGAGTTCCGGCATATTCTCCTTATGCGGTAGCCGAGCATACTATGGCATTACTTCTTACGTCGTTAAGACGTATTCATAAGGCATATAACAGAACCAGAGAGTTTAACTTTAGTTTAAATGGTTTTACCGGGTTTGATTTGCACGGGAAAACGATTGGAATTATCGGAACGGGAAAGATAGGCAAGATATTTATAAATATATGTAAGGGCTTTGGAATGAATGTAATTGCATATGACGTTTATCCGGATACTTCATCGGATATAAATTATGTTACACTAGATGAAATTTTTGAAAAAAGCGACGTTATTTCGCTACATTGCCCTTTAACAAAAGATAATGTACATTTAATCAACAAGGATTCGATTTCTAAAATGAAAAAAGGTGTATATATATTAAATACTTCACGTGGTAAGTTAATAGATGCGGAAGACTTATTGGAAGGAATAAAAGAGAAGAAAATAGGTGCAGCATGTCTTGATGTTTATGAGGATGAGAATGATGTTTTCTTCAAGGATTATTCAGGACATATCGTACAAGATGACGTTTTAGCAAGGCTTATTTCTATGCCGAATGTGCTGATAACGTCGCATCAAGCCTTTTTAACAGAAGAAGCATTAGATAATATCGCTAAAACAACAGTAGGCAATATCAAGGAATTTTTTGAAAATGGCAAAATTTTAAATGAAGTGACAGTTTAAAAAATACTTGCAACTATTATTTTTAAGATATATAATAATAGTTGTGAAATGCAGATGTAGTTTAGTGGTAGAACTTGAGCTTCCCAAGCTTACGGTGGGGGTCCGATTCCCCTCATCTGCTCCATTTGAATAAAACTTACGGACTTGACTGTTCGTAAGTTTTTATTTTAGTAATAGGGTTGAGTGGTGGCTACTATATATCAGAAGCCTGAGCAGTAACTCATTGGCAACTTAAAGTTTATATTTTGCTTGATATCCTTATTTTAAATGTATATAATAACAATGAAAAAAGTAAATAAGGAGGAATTATTATGCCATTAGTAACAACAAAAGAAATGTTTAAAAAAGCATATGGGAAATATGCTGTAGGAGCATTTAATGTAAATAACATGGAAATTGTACAAGGTATTACAGAGGCTGCCATGGAAGAAAATGCACCTGTTATACTTCAAGTTTCTGCTGGTGCGAGAAAATATGCAAAGCATGTATATTTAATGAAGTTAATTGAAGCAGCAGTAGAGGATACAGGAGTTCCTATTGCAGTACATCTTGACCATGGTGCGGATTTTGAAATTTGTAAAGCTTGCATTGACGGTGGCTTTACATCGGTTATGATAGATGGCTCAAAATATTCATTTGACGAGAATGTAGAGCTTACAAAAAAAGTTGTGGATTATGCTCATGAAAGAGGAGTTGTAGTTGAGGCTGAGCTTGGAAAGCTTGCCGGAATTGAAGATGCGGTGGTTGTATCTCAGGCAGATGCAGCATTTACCGATCCTGAACAGGCTGCTGAGTTTGTCCATAAAACAGGTTGTGATTCACTTGCTATCGCTATCGGGACGAGTCATGGAGCTTATAAATTCAAAGGTGAGCCAAAGCTTAGGTTTGATATATTAGAAGAGGTAACAAAGTTAATTCCTGAAGTTCCGATTGTTTTGCATGGTGCTTCAACTGTTATGCCGGAGTTTGTAAAGCAATGCAATGAATTTGGCGGACAGCTTCCGGGAGCACAAGGAGTTCCGGAAGATATGCTTCATAAGGCAGGAACAATGGGTGTTTGCAAGATAAACATAGATACAGACTTACGTCTTGCAATGACAGCTTCAATAAGGAAATTCTTTGTTGAGCATCCTGACAAGTTCGATCCTAGGGAATATTTATCCCCTGCAAGAGCCGCAATTAAGGATATGGTAAGGCATAAGATGAGAGATGTTCTTGGCTGTTCAGGTAAGGCATAGTTGACAAATATTGTAAAATATGATAAAATTTATCCGTTCGGAGGTACGAATGGATAAATTTTTTTTTGATAAATTTTTGAATTTGATTTTCCCGCCGAAATGTGGATTTTGTGGAGAGATAACGATGACACAGCATTTTATTTGCAACAAATGTCATTATTTGTCGACACAAAAGTATACAAACAGATGTAGTTTTTGTGGTAAAATATCTTATAGTGACGTGTGCTCTGAATGTAAAAAGAAAAAGATATATTACGATAAGCTGATTTTTTGCAGTGAATATACGGAAGAGTTTAAACAGAAAATACATTTATATAAATTCTCCGATAAGAAATATTATTATCATTTCTTCACAGAGCTGATATATGAGCATATTAAAGAAGAAGATTTTGATTTAATAATTCCTGTACCGATAAGTCGCGAGAGGTATAAAGAAAGAGGGTATAATCAAGCAGGTATTATTGCTAAGAAATTGGCTGCGATGGTAGATAAACCGTATAGTGCCGATATACTACTTAAAACAAGAAATAGTGAACGGCAGAGTATGCAAAATTTTAAAGACAGATTAAAGAGTGTAAAAAATGTCTTTGAGATTGCCGATAATAGTAATGTATGTGATAAGAGTATTTTACTGATAGATGATATTTTTGCTACCGGCTCTACTGCGAATGAGTGCTGCAGAGTATTAAAAAATTCAGGAGCAAAAAATATAAAAGTTGCTGTGATTTGCATAAGTCACACATTGAAATAAGCTAAGTATACTGCGGAGTATATAATGTTTGAAAAATGCGAAAACTTTTATAAAAGCTGTTAAGTTTTTTAAGTTTGTGCCGATATAATAATCACAAGGGCAAAAAGATAACTAGATTGAAAGAGGTGCTTTTTATGAAAATTACAGGGAATGTAGGAAGTGTTACAGGAGTTTATACAAATGAAAAAAAGATATCTCGCGTAGAGAATACAAATAAAATTAGTCCTGCAAAGGATGACGTTAAAATTTCAAGTGTAGGTAAAGACTACACAGTTGCTATGAATGCCTTGAAAGATGTGCCGGATGTTAGAATGGATAGAGTTAACGAACTTTCGGCAAGGATTGAGAATGGCGAATATAACGTATCCGGAGAGGATATTGCAGCTAAGATTTTAGGTGAATAATTAAAAAATTAGGGGGCGATTTATAGATCGCCTTTATTTTTTTTCAAATAAATATTAAATAATGAAAGTATTTACAGATATTGTAATATTGACAGCGACGGTGCGATTTTGGTATAGTAAAAAAGATGGATGTCGCTTCGCGGCAAAACAATATGGGGGTAATTTTCATGGAAAAAATAATGATAAGTATAGATGGAACTCAGAATTTCGGTAATGGTGATACGAACAATGTTGAACTTACTACTGCCGGAGAACTGAATGTTTCAAATGAGTCGTATACTTTAAAGTATGAAGAGAGTGAACTTACAGGAATGGAAGGGACTACTACTGAGATAACGGTTTCAAACGATGGAGTTGTTTCTCTTATGAGAAGCGGTACAGTTAATTCTAATTTAATATTTGAAGAAGGGAAAAGGCATCTTTCTTACTACGATACTAAAGATGGGGCTTTTTCGATAGGTGTTTTTGCCAGCTATGTTGATACTGTTTTGGAGCAGAATTATGGAGAGATAAGTATAACATATGCTATGGATGTTGATGATAAGCCTATTGGTGAGAATGAAATTAGGGTCAGATTTAACAGATAGTTAAAGGGGAATTATATAATTATTATTGCATGTAGTGGACTAGTCGGTAATGGGTTTAAGATTATTAGTCAGACTATTATTATATGAAAATAGTATATATGCTTTAAAAGGAACGAATATTTGCAGAAAGACTTTCCGTATTTTTTAAAGTCTTTCGTTGCAAATCCTGAGTCCAGATAAAACATATATACTATTTTCATATAATAATAGTCTGAGCGGTAAGCGGTTTAAGGAGTTTTTACGGTTAGACTATTGTTAAACTTTATAAAAATATGATAAAATATGTAGTAAAAAATGGTTGAGGAGAGTTTTTATGGAGCAGGATAAGATTAGAAATTTTAGTATTATTGCGCATATTGATCACGGTAAATCTACTTTGGCGGATAGAATGTTAGAGCTAACCGGGGTGCTGTCTGAAAGGGAGATGGAAGCCCAAGTTTTAGATAATATGGATATAGAGAGGGAGCGGGGTATTACAATAAAAGCTCAGGCTGTTAGGATGCTATATAAGGCAAAGGATGGCAATACTTACGAGCTTAATTTAATAGATACTCCGGGCCATGTTGACTTTAATTATGAGGTATCAAGAAGCTTAGCCGCTTGTGAAGGTGCTATTTTAGTTGTTGATGCATCACAAGGGGTTGAAGCTCAAACTTTGGCTAATACTTATTTGGCTTTGGAACATGATCTGGAAATTTTGCCGGTTATAAATAAAGTTGATTTACCTAATGCAAGGCCTGATGAGGTTGCAAAGGAGATAGAGGACGTTATAGGGTTGGAAGCTATGGATGCGCCTCGTATTTCTGCTAAGTCAGGTCTTAATGTTGAAGAGGTGCTAGAGGAAATTGTAAATAAAGTTCCGGCACCAAAAGGGGATATAAATAAGCCATTAAAGGCTTTAATCTTTGACTCTTTTTATGATAATTATAAAGGGGCAATTTCGTATGTACGTCTGATGGAAGGAAACGTAAAGGCCGGAGATACTATTTTAATGATGTCCACAGGGAAAATTTTTACGGTTACTGAAGTTGGATATTTCAGACCGGGTAATTATATTCCGTCGGAATGTTTACAAGCAGGTCAGGTTGGATATATTGCGGCTAGTGTGAAAAATGTTTCGGATACCAGAGTCGGAGATACTATAACTAATGCTGAAAATAGGACCAGCGAGCCTTTAGAAGGTTACAAGAAAGCTGTACCTATGGTGTTCTGTGGAGTGTACCCTGTTGATGGAGCAGATTATGAGAATTTAAAGATGGCTTTAGAAAAGTTGCAGTTAAATGATGCTTCTTTACTTTTTGAGCCTGAGACTTCTATTGCATTGGGTTTTGGATTTAGATGCGGTTTTTTAGGACTTTTACATTTAGAGATAATCCAAGAGAGGCTGGAAAGAGAGTACAACTTAAATCTTATAACTACAGCTCCTAGTGTTATTTATAGAATTACAAAGACTGACGGAGAAGTAATTATGGTTTCTAACCCTACAAATTTACCGCCTCCCCAAGAAGTTGATTTTATGGAAGAGCCTATTGTAAGGGCATCTATTATGCTTCCTAAGGAGTTCGTAGGCAATATAATGGATTTATGTCAGGATAGACGTGGAACATATATGAATATGCAGTATTTAGATGATAACAGAGTAACTTTAATATATGAATTGCCGTTAAATGAGATTATTTATGATTTCTTTGATGCATTAAAGTCTCGGACAAGGGGATATGCATCGTTCGATTACGAGCTAATAGGCTATAAGCAGTCTAAACTTGTTAAACTGGATATTTTACTGAATAATGAAGTAGTTGATGCACTTTCTTTTATTGTTCATGAGGATAAGGCATATACCAGAGGAAGAAAAATTGCGGAAAAGCTAAAGGAAGTTATTCCGAGACAGCTTTTTGAAGTGCCGATTCAGGCTGCAATTGGTGGTAAAATTATAGCAAGAGAAACTATTAGTGCTATGAGAAAAGATGTTTTAGCTAAGTGCTATGGCGGAGATATTTCAAGAAAGAGGAAGTTACTTGAAAAGCAAAAAGAGGGTAAAAAGAGAATGAGACAGGTAGGATCTGTTGAAATTCCTCAAGAAGCATTTATGTCAATTCTAAAATTGGACGATAACTAATTCGGAGGTAAAAGTATGGATGATTTGGTTTTTGGAAGAAATTCGGTTATAGAGGTACTTAATTCAGAGAGAACGATAAATAAATTATTTATTCAAAAGGGCGAGGCACACGGCTCTATGGGAAAAATAATTGATTTGGCCAGAAAGAAAAAGATTGTTATTAGTGAGGTACAAAAGGCTAAGCTTGATGAGATGACGAATAATCAGAATCATCAGGGAGTAGTTGCTGCTACTAGTCATTATAAATACTGTGAAATTGACGATATATTAGAAGTGGCAAAGGAGAGAAATGAGCCACCGTTTATTATAATTGCTGACGGAATAGAGGATCCACATAATTTAGGAGCTATGATAAGAACTGCGGAATGTATGGGTGTTCACGGAATTATCATTCCAAAACGTAGAGCTGTTGCAGTTACTAATACTGTCGCAAAGGTTGCAGCCGGAGCTTTAGAATATATGAAAGTTGCAAGAGTTAATAACATTAACGATAGTATAGAGGAGTTAAAAGAAAAAGGTGTTTGGATTGTTGGAACTGATGCATTAGGCAAGGATTTTTTAACCGATATTGACATGAAGGATCCTATAGCTGTTGTTATAGGGAGTGAAGGTGAAGGAATGGCAAGTTTAACTCGCAAGAAATGTGACTTTCTTGCTAAAATTCCGATGAAAGGCAAGATTACTTCATTAAATGCTTCTGTTACTTGTGGAATGGTTATATATGAGGTTGCAAGACAAAGAGGCAATAGGTAGTAGCATAAAAAGCTCCGTCACTTTTGGGGCAGAAAGGATGTAATATAATGGGACGACGAAAGATAAAGAATAAAAAGACGGAAAAAACTTTTGAACAGGAAATTACGGGAGTTGTAATATGCTTTTTATCGCTGTTTTTGACATATGGAGTTTTTTCACGAGGCCATTTAGGCTCATGGGGGAATGGTATTATTGATTTCTTCTTTGGGTTGCTTGGAAGTGTTACATATGTTTTTCCTTTCTTTTTATTTGTTTTTGGAATACAAATGATTACAAAGAGTTCTAAAAAGCGCAAAAAGTTTTTTAGATTGTCTGTTATGTTTATGCTTTGTATATCTTTTTTATGCTTTTTACTGAATGAGAAGACTTTATACCAACCGGATTATAGTTTTATGGAATTACTAAAACATTTATATACGATGGGGGCTATTGAGGCAGGACCTACAGGTGGCGGAGCAGTAAGTATTTTTGTTGCACCGTTTATAAATTTTTTCGGTTTAGTCGGGACATATATAATTTTTATTTGTGCGACGATAGTTTCATTCTTACTTCTTACAGAAATTCATCCGGCAACAATTTTGTTGTGGATTAAAAATAAAATTGAAGAAATGCGAAGCCAAGATGATGGTGACGATGATGAAGAGCCTGATAACGTAAAGAAGGATAATAAGAAGAGTGAGCAGAAGTTAAAAATTGAAGGAATACCGGATGAAATTCCTATTGAAAAGTTTGATTTAGCTAATCAAATCGATATCAATGAGGTAAAGAACGGAAAAGTTGATGAAAATGTTCCGCTAAAGACAGAGGACAAGGAAATAAATGAAAAAATACCTGAAAAGCCAAAGCAAGAAGCAGATAATACTCCTATTCCTACCATAAATATTGATGCAACGGAGCCGGAGGTTCATAATTATGTTTTACCGCCTATAGATATTTTGCAAAAGCCTAAGGGCGGAAGCGGAGATAAATATAAAAAAGAACTTACGGCTACTGCACAGAAACTTCAAAATACGTTAAATAGTTTCGGAGTTTCGGCTGATGTTACGAATGTGAGTCGCGGACCTGCGGTAACTAGGTATGAAGTTACACCAAGCGCAGGAGTAAAGGTTAGTAAAATCGTAAGTCTTACTAATGATATTGCACTGAACTTAGCTGCACCTTCCATTCGTATGGAAGCTCCTATTCCGGGCAAGGCTGCTGTTGGTATAGAAATTCCTAATACGTCTGTTGATGCTGTATTTTTAAGAGAAATTTTAGATACTCCGGCTTTTAAGGAGCATTCTTCGAAGATAGCTTTTGGACTTGGTAAGGATACTGCCGGGAAGACTATGGTCGCAGATATTGCTAAAATGCCGCATGTTTTAATTGCAGGTGCTACGGGGTCCGGTAAGAGTGTTTGCATAAATACGATTATAACAAGTTTATTATATAGGGCTAAACCTAATGAAGTTAAACTTATTATGATAGATCCTAAAGTGGTCGAACTTGGTGTGTATAACGGTATTCCGCATTTACTTATTCCTGTTGTAACAGATCCTAAAAAGGCAGCAGGTGCGCTAAATTGGGCAGTTAGTGAGATGGTTAACAGATATAATTTGTTTGCTCAAAAAGGTGTAAGAGATATGAAAGGATATAATGAGGCTATAAAGGCTAGTGGGGAAGATGGTACTATGCCTCATATTGTAATTATTGTAGATGAGCTTGCTGATTTGATGATGGTTGCACCTAATGATGTCGAAGATGCTATTTGTCGTTTGGCTCAGATGGCAAGAGCTGCGGGAATGCATTTGGTTATTGCAACTCAAAGACCGTCGGTTGATGTTATTACCGGACTGATTAAGGCTAATGTTCCTTCTAGAATTGCATTTGCAGTTTCTTCTCAGGTTGATTCACGTACGATTTTGGATATGGCAGGAGCTGAGAAGCTACTTGGCAAGGGCGATATGCTATTTTTCCCTATGGGAGCTTCTAAGCCTACCAGAGTACAGGGAGCTTTCGTTACAGATAAAGAAGTTGAGCAGATTGTCGAATTTATAAAGTCCAATAATGAGGTTAAATATGACGAGGATGTTTTAGAAAAGATACAGAATGGAGGAGCTGCGACTTCTAAGTCAGATGAGTCTTCCGGAGATAATGATCCGCTGTTAAATGATGTTATAAATATGGTTGTTGAAATTGGACAGGCTTCTACTTCCTTAATTCAAAGAAGGTTTAAGGTAGGGTATGCCAGAGCTGCGAGAATTATAGATCAGATGGAAGAACGAGGGATAATTAGCGGCTTTGACGGTACTAAGCCTAGACAAGTTTTAATCAGTAAAGAAAATTGGGAAGAAATGCAAGCAACCGGTAACAATTAAAAACTCTTGAAAAATAGTAGAAATCGTGTATAATATTGATGTTGGTAAATTACACGTTAATCTACTATTTTTTTGGGAGGTTAGAGATATGGATACTTTTAATTGCAAGTATCGAACGAATTTTGATGACAGCTTGTGCGAGTACAACATCTTTCCTGAAAAGGTTCAACAACTCTACTCACTGAAGGAAGCGATAACACTGATTGAGATTTACGGTAATGAAGATTGCGCTGAACTTAGAATGCTGTTGGAGAAAGTGGAAGAGAATGTAGTTAACTCGAACGGAAGATTATTCAGAACGTGGCTTGCCTCTAATGGAGAGGAATATCTTAACCGAATTAGAACTGAACTTATTAAGATTGAGAATAGAAAGACTAGAAGTGTGCTGATGGAAAAGGTTTTGGAACTGATGACGTAAGTAAAAGAGTATTTAAGAAGCTGATGACTTGACTATTGATTAGACGTTGGTGCTGAACAGAATATGAGGTGTATGCTTTAAAAGGAACTAATAATTGCAGAAAGATTTTCTAGATTGTTTTTTTATCTTTCGTTGCAAATACTTAGTTCCAATAAAGCATGCACCTTATTTTTTGCTTTTCGCCGTAAATTTTGAGTTTCGATAAAACATATATATTCTTTTTATGTGGCGGCAGTCTGAATGGTAACTTTTTGTGAGGAATTTTTTATATAATATGTTGTGTTTTTTTATATAAATTATGATACAATGAATTGGTGATATATAGAAATAATAATTTGAAGGGAAGATGATTATGTCTAAGTTTGATAAAGTTTATTTGGATTTGTGCAATAAAATTTTAACGGAAGGAACGTATGTGCAAAATAGAACTGGAATTGCGACATATAAATTACCTCATCAAATTTTACAGTTTGATTTATCTGAGGAATTTCCTATTTTAACTACTAAGCAAGTTGCTTTTAAACATGCTGTTTTGGAGTTGCTTTGGATTTATCAAGCTCAAAGTAATGATGTTAGCTGGCTTAAAGACAGAGGAGTAAAAATTTGGAACGAGTGGGAAATTGGTGAAGATGGTACGTATATGGGCAAAAATTTTGGCAAAGAATGGGCAGGGACTATTGGTACAGCATATGGGTGGATTGTTAATAAATATCAGCTTACTCAGAATTTAATCAATACGTTAAAAACTAATCCTAATGACAGAAGAATGGTTATGTCTTTATGGCAAAATGAATTTTTAGCTACAGCAGCTCTCCCTTCTTGTGTTTGGAATACACAGTGGGACGTTACTGATGGGAAATTAAATTGCTTACTTAATGTAAGGTCAAATGATGTTCCGCTTGGTATGCCGTTTAATGTTACTCAGTATGCGGTGCTAATTCATTTAATTGCTCATGTTACCGGATTAAAGCCCGGAATATTTACATATGTAATAAATAATGCACATATTTATGAGAACCAAATTGAAGGAATTAAGGAGCAAATGAAAAGAATTGACGAAGCACTTCCTGCGCCGAAACTTTGGCTTAATGAAGAGATAGATGATTTCTTTGCATTTGATAATTCTAAAGAGCTAAAAGATATTAAACTGATAGATTATAAACATTTAGGTAAAATTTCTATGCCTGTTGCAGTTTAGGAGAGTGCTTATGATAAATATTATTGCTGCTATTGGGGAAAACAATGAATTAGGTAAAAGTAACAACCTTATTTGGCATATACCTAAGGATTTAAAATATTTTAGTGAAAAGACAAAAGGCTCTGTAATTGTTATGGGTAGGAATACTTTTAATTCATTGCCAAAGATACTGCCGAACAGAAAACATATTGTTTTATCTAAAACAGGCGGTTTTAATAAAGAGACAAATGAAAATGTTTTAGTTATAGATGATAAAGAAAAACTTATTGGTTTGTGTAAAGAATTGAGTGCTAATAATGAAATTTTTATTATTGGAGGAGCTTCTTTATATAAAATGTTTATGGAAATTGCGGACAAATTGTATATAACACATATTGAAGAAAAAGATGATGATGCGGATGTGTATTTTCCGGAAATAAGTAGTAATGTATGGAATAGAGAAGTTATAGCAAATGATGAAGATAATAATATAAAATTTTCTTTTGTTGAGTATAATAGAATTTAGTGAAAGGAAGATATTATTATGAAAAAAATTGGAATTACCGAAACAATACTTCGTGACGGGCATCAGTCACTTATTGCAACAAGAATGACGACTGATGAGATGCTACCGGCATTAGAACTTATGGACAAGGTGGGATATAATTCTTTAGAGTGCTGGGGAGGAGCTACTTTTGATGTTTGCATGAGATTTTTGAAAGAAGACCCTTGGGACAGACTTAGGAAAATTAGGAGTGTTGTTAAAAACACTAAACTTCAGATGTTACTTCGAGGGCAGAATTTGCTTGGATATAAAAATTATGCGGATGATGTTGTTGAGTATTTTGTAAAAAAATCTATTGCTAATGGGATAGATATAATAAGGATTTTTGATGCATTAAATGATTTTAGAAATATAGAGACTGCAATAGAAGCTTGCAAAAAAGAAGGAGGCCATGCACAGGCGGCTATATGTTATACGACTAGTCCTGTTCATACAATAGAGGGATTTGTTGAAGATGCGAAAAGACTTTATAATATGGGCGCAGACTCTATTTGTATAAAGGATATGGCTGGAATTTTGCTTCCTTTTACTGCTTTTGATTTAGTAAAAAGAATAAAAGAAGAGGTTAATTTGCCTATAGAACTTCATACACATTATACTGCCGGGACCGGCTCTATGACTTATCTGAAGGCTATAGAAGCAGGTTGCGATATAGTAGATACTTCACTATCTCCTTTTGCTATGGGAACTTCTCAGCCTGCAACAGAGGCGATTGTTGCAACACTTTCGGGAACGGAGTTTGATACCGGACTGGACCTAGTAAAACTTGGAGAAATTTCTGATTATTTTAGTAAAGTTAGAGAAAAATATGTTGAAAACGGTACATTGGATGCTAAAGTTATGACTGCCGATGCAAATGTTTTAATTTACCAGGTGCCGGGTGGAATGCTGTCTAATCTTGTTTCACAGCTTAAGCAGCAAAATGCATTAGACAGGTATGAAGAAGTTTTAAAAGAAGTACCTAGGGTAAGAGAAGATATGGGATTTCCACCGCTAGTAACACCTAGCAGCCAAATTGTAGGGACACAAGCTGTGTTAAATGTTATTATGGGTGAGAGATATAAGATGGTTACTAAGGAAACAAAAGCTTTAGTAAGAGGCGAATATGGGAAAACTCCTAAGCCTATTTCTAAAGAGATAATTGAAAAAATACTTGGGGATGATAATGTCATTACTTATAGACCTGCTAATAGAATTCAACCGGAGCTGGAAAATATGCGAAAAGAAATGAATGAATTTTTTGAACAGGACGAAGATGTTTTGTCGTATGCATTATTCCCGGGAGTTGCAACAGAATATTTTAAATTTAGGCGTGCTAAAAAATATGGTATAGATTCAGAATTTACAGATTTTGAAAATAAAGTTGCAATTGTGTAATCGCTAGTATGATGTTTAATGCTGATAAGTGCTTTTATTGAAAAATCGGGTTTGATCGTCCCGATTTTTCGTGCTTTAAATATTTTGGCTTGTAAGCACGGCCAGCAACAACATTTTTGTTAATATAGATTCGAATTTTGCCGATAGAGAGGTTGGAAGGGACGTTGAGAAAAATATGAATAAAAAAATTATTGTAGGCGGTGTTATTGCTTTAGGCTTTATAAGCAATAGTTTTGCGGCAGATATAACATATTACGGATTAGCAGATGGATATTCAAAAATAAGTTCAATAAATTTTTCTGATGTGCTTAGTCAAGGAGACGGTTATTGGGCGAAACCTGCTATTTACCAGATTGCATCTATGGGAATAATGAAAGGTTTTTCTTCTAATACATTTTCCCCAACTACGGCTGTTACTAATGAACAGGCTGTTACGACAATCTTAAATGCAACAGGCAAATCAAAAGAAGTAGAAAATATAAAAATGATTGTTAATAATTGGTCGGATAAATATATAAAGTATGCTATGAATAATGGCTTAATTACAGAAAAAATAGTATATAAAAGGTCAGATGTTAAAGGCGATATAGACGTACTAAAGAGTAAAGGGGTATTTATAAGAGATATTCCAATTACCAGGGAAGAAGTTGCGACTCTAATATATAGGGCTTTTAGTTTGCCTACCACATCTACAGATGAAACTAAAAAACCGGTAGAATTTTTGGATAAATCTTTAATCGACGAGTCAAGAGTGTCCCATGTTGATGCTGTTTCTATGGCTGGGATTATGGTTGGAGACGAATCGCAGATGTTTAATCCTAAAAGTAATCTTACAAGAGCTGAATTTGCACAGATTTTTAAGAATTGTGAGGAGTATTTACTTACAAATTTACGTCTTACAAAGCGGTCCGGATTTTTAGAAAGTACTAATGGAAGTAACATTGAGATTACGGATGATGATGGCAACACTATAACGGTAAATTGTGTTAACAGAGATATTCCTGTAATAAAAAATAACAGACTTTCAGGAATTGCTGCATTAAAAAATTCGGATGAGATAGAGTTTTTTGTGGATACATCAAAGCAAGTTGTATTTATAAGAGTTATAGATGAAGGAATTTATGAAGAAAGCTCTACAGATAATACTGCCAAGCCTGCTTCAAAACAAGGAATAGTAGTTGGAAACAGTCCGTATTTTTATGAAATATCTATAAAAGATAAAAACGGGAATACTGAAAATTATGAGTATGGATCATGGACAAGCATTTACAAAGATGGTAAAGAAACAAATGCAAGTAATATTTTACAGGGGGATACCGTTTATCTTGAGTTTGACGAGGTAGGAGATGTGGTTGTAATTAGAGGGGTTACAAATGCTGTTATAACGTATGGAACAATTATAGATATAGACGGCTTAAACGTAACATTTAGAATGGATAGTGATAATTCTTCCAAAGAGTACAATTTAAAAAGAATTCCTGTATATGAAAACGGAGTCGAAATAAATGTTGATGATTTAATTGATGGCAAATATGCGAAGATATATTCTTCACAAAGTGAACTTATAAAAGTTGAAATTGTTGCGGATGAAAGGACTGCAGAGAACTTATATAAGGGATATATAAGTGAAATAAATTTAATTCAGGACAGAATTATTTTAAGAAACCCGAAAGTACTGAAAAATGGAAAGTGGGAAAGTGCAGAATCTAGCTTTATTACAATACCTTTAGATGACAATATGCAAATTACTTATGATGGAGAAGAAATAGGAAAAAGTGAATTGGGTGAAAAGCAAGTAGGCAAGTTTGCATATATTGCAACTCGCGAAGACACAATGGTTTTGGAAAAAGTTAAAGCTATTAACATAGAACTCGAAGAAGACAATGATACAATTATTTCAGAAATACGTTCATTTAATTCTTCTTCCGGACTGTTAAAGTTATATGATGATTCTAGAAAATTATATACTAATAATACTACAGTTTGTGTAATTGAGGGGAAAATTGTTTCAGTTTCCGCATTAGAAAAAGGCGATAATGTTTTAGCTACAGTTGCATATGAAGATGGGAAATATGTTGTAAAGATGATTACAAGTGTGGAGATGGAAGAAGAAAGGACCGTAGAAGTTTATTATGGAACTATAACAGATGTGGAATCCGGCGAAGAGGTATCGGTTAAAGTTAATGGAAGATTCGAAGATGATGAATGGATAAAGATGAAAAACAAAAGTACATCTTTCACAATAAAAGCTGATACGAGAATTTTTAGTGAAACTGAACCACTTACATTTAAGGAATTTGACGATAGTTATGTAGATAAGAATGTTTGTGTCGTTGCATATGGTGATGAGGCGATTTCAATAGGTATTATAGGACTTAGTGATGAGCCATATATTACGGTAGGCAGTATAAAGTCAGTTACAACCACAGACTTCACTGTTCAAGATGTTGAATATTTTGACTATGAAGAGGAAGAATGGTTAGAAATTTCAAATGATGAAAAAGTAAGTTTTGGGGTTAATACGTTATTTATAAGGAACGGAAATTTTGCAAGAAGCAGTGATGTTAAAAAAGATCAAGAAGTTGTTACTATAAGGCTGGATGCAACTAGTACCGCCGGAGTAGTTTTACTAACGGAGTAATAAAAGAAAGGGATTGACGGAAATCATGAAAAAAATATTGATTGCATTATGCGGTATGTTACTATTTTCAGTTTCGTATGCATATGAGCCTGCAATTACTCAATATGTGGTTGGGCAGGATGATTTAAATTGTAAGGAAGTTGTTTTTATAACCGGTGAAGCTATTACTATGGAAGGAACAGCTGAGATTACATCGTCAAAAAAAGCTAAGACTGAAACAGAAACTTATAAATACAATTTATCAGATAATAATGGAAATACTTTATCAAGAGAAATGAAATATTCTGTAACTTCGAGTGAAAAATCTAATGGGCAGATTACTAAAGTCTGGCAGTTAGAGGACTTTGCTGAGACTATTACTATAAATGGGACAACATATACTCTTAATAAATACAATTTTTCAAAAAATCGTTTAGATGATGTTAGAGCTGTGGGTACATATTTTGCCGGTAATATAAATCTTTCAAAAGAATACAGCGACGGAAGTGATACAGGTAAGATAAAGGTAACGGGGACAGGTTCTATATACGGATATGATACATCATGGGCAAAAAACGAAACTGTTAATATGACGTATACTGTTTCAAATATTCAAGATACAGGAAGCTGGACGGGAAAGTATAAAACAACAACATCGGATACGGACAGAAAAGTTGTTTCATATATTGCTAACAGGCCGACAGAAATTAGCTTTGACGGTGGGTTTATGCTTTCAGAAAATAATATAAGCACTTTAAAATATTATATGGAAATGCCTGAATTTTATGGGACTAAGGCTTTAGATTATATTGTTACCGATGAAGGTTCTTTTAAATATGAATCGTTTCCTGTTGAAACACGTTTAGCTAATTATTCATTAAAAGGTATAAAAGGACATTGGGGAGAAAAAGCATTAAGGCAAGCTTTTTCGCTAGAGTATATGGATGAGTGGGACGAAAACACCACTCCGGATAGTCCGGTTACCAGAGGTGAATTCGCAAAGATTATGGCATTAGCTTTGAAACTGGATACAAGTGATAAAGCGAATACAAATAATACTGCCACGGAAAATAAGGTAATATATAAAGATGTCCCGGAAACTAATAAATATTATAAATATATAACAGCATTAACAGAAGCAGGTGTTGTTGAAGGTATAGGAAACAGCAGATTCCAGCCTAGCGCCGTTGTAAGCAGGGCTGAAGCTATAACAATGATTATAAATGCATTAGGATTTCAGGATAAAGCTCCGGAGCCGTTACCGCTACTTAATTTTGCGGATAGCTCGGATATACCTTCTTGGGCAGAAAAATATATTTATATGGGAAATAAAATTGGGTTAATAAATGGAGATGAAAATGGTAATGTGATGGCAAGAAAACAGCTCACAAAAGCTGAAATTGCAAGCATTACTAATAATATGATTAAGTATTTAATTGAGGAGCTGGGAGAGGAATATACTTTATAGTTTTTTAAAACGACGTAAGAAAGGAAAGTGGCTACTATTCAGCCTGCTACTATATAAAAATAATATATATGTTTTATCGGAACTCAGGATTTGCTACGAAAGACTTTAAAAAATACGGG
>CAZVVZ010000011.1:0-17927 GCA_964631135.1 uncultured Eubacteriales bacterium | reverse complement strand
TCCAATTGAGGGCCTTTAGCTCAGTTGGTTAGAGCTACCGGCTCATAACCGGTTGGTCCGGGGTTCGAGTCCCTGAAGGCCCACCATTTAATTTTATAATACGGAAGGGTTCCCGAGCGGCCAAAGGGGGCAGACTGTAAATCTGTTGCGTTATCGCTTCGGTGGTCCGAATCCACCCCCTTCCACCATAGAAATAGAGCGAGTTTTGAAACTTAGCTCTATTTTTGCATATATAAGAAATTGATTTTTTTTCATTATTATACTAAAATATTTTTGACAAAGGAGGAATTAAAATGGAATTAAAATTCTTAGGACGTGACTCCGGTTTCGGAGAAAAAAACAATTCGGCTTACTATGTAAACGGTGATAAGCTTACTATGATTGATTGTGGCTTTTCGGTTTTTAATATAGCCAAAAATACATTTGATTTTAATAAATTCCAAAGTATTGAAATAGTAATAACTCATCTTCATAATGACCATGCAGGTTCATTAAGTCAGTTGATACTATATCTTTGGTTTGTTTTTCATAAAAAAACAACTGTTATTTCTAATTGCTCTCGTATAAAAGATTATTTAGATATAACCGGTACTCCCCAAGATGCATATGACTTGAAAAAATCCACTTCAAATATAGAGTTTATAGAAACTAAACATGTAGCTGAATTAGACTCTTATGGGGTTAAAATTAAAATAAATAACAAGTCTATACTATATACGGGAGATACTTCTACTCTTGAGCCATATAGGCCCTATTTCTCCGAAATATTTGAACTGTATATTGATGTTTCTGTATTCGGCGGAGTGCATCTAAAAATTGATGATATATTACCGGAGTTAAAAAGCTTGAAAGAAAAAAATATCGACATATTTTTAATGCATCTAGATGATAAAGAAAAAATAAAAAGTATTACAAATAATGAATTTTATTCATAATTGAGCAATAGCTAGGCTAGGTGACCCTTTTTATTATTAGGTTCAGTTGACTTGTAGTGTGAATTATGTTAACATATTGTTAGGAACATTTTTCAAATATGCCGAGAAATCGGCAGGACGTTTAACAAAAAGAAAGGACGTATAACAATGGATAATAAGTATTTGATGCAGGCCAAGGCCAATTTCACCGCGCTTGCCTACGGGAGGCGCTACAGTGCTCGTTTGGCACTGCTGCAGAAACTCTGCAAGGAATTCGAAGAATACAACGTCGAATGGGCGGTAGCCTGCTCTTTCGAATTGTTTCTTCTCGGAATCGTGGATGATTTCCACGATTTCGACATCCTGGTTGCTCCCAAGAGCTTCCAAGATGTATGTGGCATTCTGGAGAGAATCGGGTCCCGCAAAAACTACGACAAGGACCCAAGCCGTCAAGGATGCTTTTCTTCAAAATTCTTCGCCGAATTCGAGGCCGATGGCATCGACATCGATGTAATATGCGAATTCGGGTTCACCACCTTCCACTCTTTTTATCAGTATCATTTCAATGAGGCTGATATTATAGAAGTGAAAGTGGCCGGCCTGAAGGTGCCAGTTGTACCGCCAGAAGCCCAGTACATCTTCTATGGGATGATGACTGGGTGGCAACCCCAGCGAGCGTTTAAGCGCGATTTAATTTGCGCATACCTGCACGACCACCCTCAGGATCACCGAGGTCGACACATTTTGGAGGAGGCCCTCGAAAACGAAGCCCTGCCGGACTTTCTACTCGAGGGAATCCACGGGCTGCTGAATACGTAATTCCCCCAAAAAAAGAGTACTGATATTCTCTATCAGCACTCTTTTTTTGCACTCTATTCTCTTTACCTCCCATACCAATTCGTAGTATAGGAAATAACCATTTTTAATTGCTAAATCCTTATTTACATTATCTTTTCAACATGTGTTGCTCTATAAATAGCTTTTTGAATTTCAACAATCGGTATAATTGCAACAGACAAGCCAATTACCCATATCCACTGTTCAAAGTGCATCATTTCAACATCAAATAAATCTCCAATGGACGGTATTGTTAATACTGCCAATTGTAACAAAATCGATCCAAAAATTGCCCCTACTAATGTTTTGTTTGAGAACACACCTATTGTAAATATTGATTTGTCTGAAGATCGAACATTAAATGAATGAGCTAACTCTGTAAATGCCAGTGTTGCAAATGCCATTGTCATTCCTAATTTATGTTCATGATAAACAAATTCTCCAACATAATAAGCAAGCAATGTGAGTCCGCCAATTACAATTCCCTGAAATATTACGTTTATTCCCATGCCTTCATCAAAAAAGCTGGATTTTGCTTTCCTAGGTTTTTTATTCATTACATCGCTTTCAGCCTTTTCAACGCCTAATGCCAAAGCAGGAAAAGCATCTGTTACTAAGTTAATCCATAAAATTTGGACAGCAGCCAATATGTTCCAATTTTCTTTTGTGATTAAGCCTAAAAGTGTAGCGAAAAATATTGCAACAACTTCAGCTAAATTTGAAGATAGCAAAAATTGCACTGCTTTTTTAATATTGCTATATATCTTTCTTCCCTCTTCTACAGCACTAACGATAGTTGCAAAATTATCGTCTGTAAGCACCATATTAGAAACACTCTTTGAAACGTCTGTTCCGGTAATTCCCATACCAACACCGATATCCGCATTTTTTAGTGCCGGAGCATCATTTACACCGTCGCCTGTCATAGCAACTGTTTTTTCGTTTTCTTTCCATGCTTTTACTATTTTAACTTTATGCTCCGGTGAAACCCTTGCATATACAAAATATTTTGTAACAAGTTCTTTATAATCTTCATCTTTTACTTTATCCAATTCTTGACCTGTAATAGCCTTAGAAGCATCATCTATTATGCCAATCTCTTTTGCAATAGCAACTGCTGTGTCCTTGTGATCTCCTGTAATCATTATCGGTCTTATACCAGCACGTTTGCAAAGCTTTACTGCATCTTTTACTTCCGGTCTTGGCGGATCAATCATTCCAACTAACCCCACAAAAATCATATCGTTTTCCAACATATCTGACGTAGGTTTTTCCGGTACACTCTGTAGTTCTTTGTAAGAAGCGGCAAGAACTCTAAGTGCTTTAAATGCCATTTCAGAGTTAGCTTTTTCAATGTTTTTAATATCTTCAGGTGTAATATCTCTTATCTCACCATCTGTTAGAATTTTCGTACATCTTTTTACTAATAAATCCGGAGCTCCTTTAGTTAAAGAATAAGTTTTTCCATCTATATTATTAACTGTTGTCATAAGTTTTCTGTCTGAATCAAAAGGTATTTCGCTTATTCTGGTATATTTAGACTCGCACTCGTTTTTATCATATCCTCTCTTGGCTGTATATGCTACTAATGCGGTTTCAGTCGGATCTCCAACATATTCTATTTCTTTTCCCTCGTGAGTATTTTCTTTTGAATCGTTGCATAACGTAAGTACCCATGCCATTTTCTTACCATCAGCCGAAAACTCTTTTACTTCATCAGCTTTATAATTTTTCTTAGAATAGTATAACTCTTTTACTGTCATTTTATTTAGGGTTAATGTTCCTGTTTTATCTGAGCAAATAACCTCAGTAGAACCTAATGTTTCAACAGCTGAAAGTTTTCTTATAATTGCATTCTTTGATGCCATTCTTTGAACTCCCATAGCCAAAACTATCGTAATAACTGCAGGTAATCCTTCCGGAATTGCTGCAACAGCCAAGCTTATTGCTTTCATAAATAAATCTAAAATTCCTTTAGTATCAATATTAGGATCAGCTACCCAGCTTAATGCAAAAACCAAAACACATATTATTCCGATTGCAATCGTAAGTATCTTACTTAGCTCTTCTAATTTTATCTGTAAAGGGGTCATAGAATTATCTGTTTCAGAAAGATATGCCGCAATCTTACCAACTTCCGTATTCATTCCTGTACCTGTTACAACACCTACCCCACGGCCGTAAACAGTGCTACTTCCGGAATAAGCCATATTAACTCTATCTCCTAAAGATGCATCTTCCTTCTCTATTACAACATCTTCCTTCTCAACCGGAACAGATTCACCGGTAAGTGCTGATTCCTCTACTTTTAACGAAGCAAACTCAATAAGGCGCATATCTGCCGGAACGAAATCCCCAGCTTCTAATATTACAATATCCCCCGGTACTATCTCTTCTGATTTTATGTGAGAAACTTCGCCATTTCTCATAACCTTAGCAAATGGTGCAGACATACTTTTTAAAGCTTCCAACGACTTTTCCGCTTTATTTTCTTGAACAACACCTAAGATTGCATTTACTACAACTACAAATAAAATAATTATTGCATCAATCCACTCATTAGCAACAAATGCTGAAATAGCTGCTGCAACTAACAGTACAATAATCATTAAGTTCTTAAATTGATCAAAAAACTTAGCGACAATTCCTTTCTTCTTTTTTTCTTCTAACTTGTTGTAGCCATATTCTTGCAATCTTTTTGAAGCTTCCTCGTTTGTTAAGCCTTTTTTAGATGTGCCTAAATATTTGACTACATCATCAGCAGACATCGTAAAAAATTTCTTTTCTTCTGTTTGCATTCGTCATGCCCTCCTCATTTTTATGTAAATAATAATTCCATTAAAGATAGGAATGCTTTAAAAACTTCCTATACTATAGAACTCTATATTATTTAACTTTAAAAGTCAACAAATTGTTGTTGTCCAATCCGAAAACTTTTCCGGTACGGTTTGTAATATAAGCCTGTTCTGCTCCAAACTCTCCACTAAATATATTTCTTATTTTGTAAGTTATCGTTATATTATTTTTTTCTCTAGGATAAATTCTAAATTTTACTCTTTGCCCTTCCTGTTGTGACAAATAATAGTTATCCGTATTGCTTACTGTTGAAACATATCGTGACGAAGTAGGGACTACATCATCTAATATATAGTCTCCTTCTTTTTTGTCTGAGAAATGTATATCTAATGTAACCGTAGAATACTCGCCTAGCTCACCTTCAGAAATAGTTTTTATTATTTTTATACTTTCATCGTTTTTGTCTATATCTGATACATTGCCTATATATTCAACTATAGCATTTACTTCTCCCTTTATTTTCTCAACTTTGAACGTATCAAACTGGGCTTTATTCAATTCTAAAATCCTAATTTTTTCTTTTGAAAAATCTACATTTACTTTTTCGCCGTCTAACGTATATGTAATTTTGGATTTGCATTTTTCCGTAGGATTATACCTACTTACAAACGATATTAAGTCCATAACGGGAATATATTCGTCTGTATCATTTTCCAATATATATTTTAACACAGCTTCAAAATCTTCATGGCCGGTTAAAGAAAGTGCCGGTAAGATACGTGAAGTTGCCTGATAGTATAAAGTTTCATATTCAGGGCTTATACTTTTACTATCCGCCGTAGTAGTCATTATCGGTTTAATTTCCTTTTCATAATATTCTGTAGCAGATTTATAGTCACCTATATAAGCTAATGCATCTATTAAGTTTATTTTGTCTAAAACTTCAAGGCCATTATTATTTTCCAATAAATACTTTATATCTGTCAAAGCAGGTGCTTTTAATGCAGCAAGTCCCATATATGCAGCCGTTACATCATTTGCTGAAGAACTATTGTCATCTATTATTCTATAAAAATACTGCTCAGCTGATGCAGAATTTAAATACTCATCGGCATTAGCTATTACCTGAGCGGTAAATAAAGCATCTTCCTCGCTTTCTAGCTTTCTTGCACCACCGTCATATTCTTGCAAAACAGTATTAAAGTCTGTATTGTATAATTCTTTACCGTAAAATTCATTCAATTTTTTATATGTATAGTTTTTTGCTACTGCCTGCTCATTAGTCCCACCGTTGCTTTTTTCCAAAATTTTAGCTAAAGTCTTATAATAAAGGCTATTATTTCTGTCGAACATCATCAGTCGCATAGGATATTTTATTACATTTAGATTTTCTATTTCAGAAATATTGATTTCCTTTGCTAAAGATATTTCATGCAATGATTCTATAACCTCAATTTCTTTTTCTATCTCGTCTTTATTATCTCCGCTGCTTGCAGATATTCGTAGTCTATATTTTCCAGCATCGATTTTTCCGAAATTAAATATAACTGTATCTGATGGATTTGCTTCTTTTGTATCAGTTCTTACTAACTTGCCGTCGTTAGTAAATAACTTAGCATTATATGAAATATTTGATGAACTAAGTAAAGCTATTCCATTCGCAGCTACCCTTGCTGAAAACGATATATCATCATTTACCGTATATTTTTTACTTACAACTTGATTTACAAAGAACGGAATAGAAGTAGTAATATTTTTTATAGCTTTTCCGGCCTTTATGTCATTACTTACCGCAATTCCTGTAATTCTCCATGATGTTAAATCGTCCGACACAGCAAACTCGATATTAGCTTCACCATTTTTATCTGTATATAGCGATTTAAAAGCCAGAACATCTGCGAACGTATCACGAATCTCGTCTCCTCCGCCGCCTCCGTCACCGCCGTAGCACTCATATGCATCAGAAGTAAACGTTATAGGAAAATATTCTCTTGGCTCATATATTTTATATAATATGTCTTCTTCATAAGAATCAAATAAAGCCGCTTCATCTACTACACTAAATAAGAAATTACATTGAACAGGTTCTCCGTTAATATCCGTAACTTTGGCAACTGCTTTTACTTTTTCACCCGGTCTATATGTTTCTTTATCTGTTTTTATGTCAATGTTAAGTTCTCTGTCTTCACTATTAAAACTTAAATTTGCATTTCCTATTTTATATATGGTTTTGCCGTCGAAAAATGCCCCTGATACTATGCAGTTAGGGATCAATTCTTTTGTCATTTTTATTTCTAATTCATCATCAGTGGTTACTCCCATTTTATTTATTCTGTCAGTAGAAACAATGTATAACATTCTGGCACTCTTAACCGATTCTGCGGTTAAAGTCAATTTTGCTGTTTCATTTTCCTTTAAATACACTTTATCTGCCGAAAAATATTTATATTCGTCTACATAATTGCCTCGCTGCCAAGCATATATACTTTTATTTCCGGTAAATCCGTCCGGATAAGTATAATTTATTTTTATACTATATGTTGCATTTTCGTTTTCTCCGACAAGCGGTACATCAACTTTTAATTTTTCATCTTTCGGAATTGTTAAATTATAAGTACCTACTATATTTTCTACTCTATCGTAAACATATTTCGGATAAAATGTTCCACTATATTCATTATATTCCGTTTCACCGGTATACCTTTTTTCTGTCCTGCTTTCAACAACCTCTAAATACACATCCTGTGGAAATGATTCTCCTGTATATATTGTACTGTAGTCAACATTTCGGCTATTGATTGCATTGCAGTTTATTTTGTTTGTACTAAGTATTAGCTGCTTGTTATTTTCGTCCCAACTGCCTTCTATATGGTAATCCGTTGGGATATAATAAGTACTATTATATGCAGAAGCATATTCATCAATTCCGGCAATTTCAAGGTCTACTCCAATATATGAAATTTCTCCGCTATCGTCGTCCGTATAAGGGTTTAATGTTGCCTTCGCCTCGCCGTTAGCATTTAATGTGACTATTTTATATTCATCGTTTCTTGTTGAAACTTTAACTTTTACATTTTCTGCAGATGTGCCGTCATAAAATTTCCCGTAAACATTAAGCTCTATTTTTTCGCCTTTTTTGTAATAGTCTTTACTAAAATCAGAAGTTATTTTATAGACAGGTTTTGTATAGTCGGAAATTAAGAACTCATTTAAATAGTTTTTCTCTCTTTCACCAACCCTTAACCCAATATATTTCCAGGCACTCTCATGGCTTACGATATTGATACTTCCCGAAAAAGCTCCATGTTCATCTACTTTAGCTGTTTGTTTTATATCCGAGTCTGTTATTATTTCCACTTCTGCCGGTTTTTCTACACCGGTTTTCCTAGGTATTATCACTCCCCAATAATTTATAGTATCAGTAGGTAAGTACTGTTTTCTGTCAGTATATACATACATATAATAATCATCTTCTAGCCGACTTTCTTCAATATTGGTTACTTTTATATATTCTCCAAATTCTCTGCCATCCTTAGTGGTTATAATAAGTTTTTGCTTTTCATCAGTAGCAACATTAAAGGAAGCTAAACCATCCTTATTTGAAATAGATGCCAGCCCACCCAACTGAACTGTTGCACCCGTTAATAACTCACCCGAATCAGAATCATTAAGCCAAATACGTATATCTCCGTTTAAGCCATAAGTATATACGGAAATATCACTAACTTGTAAAGCTTTTTGAATATGCAATTCATTTATAGAGTTAGTAATATCTATAATGTACCAACCTATCGGAAGTTTATCAGGCAACATTAAATATTCTTGCCAAAGGTCTTCTGTTTCAATTAAATTAGTTGAATAAGAAAAAACTTCAGTATGATTAGTCATGTCAAAATTATGATCATAGTCATTGCCGATTGCCTCTTCAATATTTTTATAATGTGTCTCTAAATATGTTGCATATTCCTGTACACTATTTAATTTATATGCCTTTATATTGAATGTCGCAGTTTTATATATATCACCTGACGATACCAATATTTTAGGTACTTCTGTTGGCTTTACTGTCTCCTGATAACCGTTTATCAAATAAAAGTAAGGCTTATCAGATGCTGTCCTAAATGAAAAAGTATAGTCCTCAATAAACTCGTCGTTAAAGTAACTCTTTAAGCCCTTTTTTATCAATACCTTATACACAGTATCTTCACTCAATATTTCATCCGGTACAAAACTTACCTTTTTATTCGAATATTCAAATCTTCCCTCTACTTTAGGCGATATTTCAAAATAATTTTCTATATCTTCTACCGGCTTAGAAAAATTTACTGTTATAGCTGTATTTGTTTCAACTCCGGCTGTGTCTTCCGAAGGTAATGTGGATATTACTTTAAAATCTTCCTTTGTCTGAAAAGCCCATGATAAAGCAGGTTTATTCTCATCTACGTTGATATAAACATTATATATAGACGAATCATCTAATTTTTCCTTGGGAGTAACTAAATATGTACCTTTAGCGGTTTTGTCCAATGTATACTCAATCTCAGGCTCAATAGATACAATTTTTTTCATTATGCCTTTAGCATAATTTTTTTCTGATTTTATTATGAAATTTGTATCCGTCAATACCTCTCCCTGTTCAATTTTTTCCGCAATTACTTCAAAATTTAAGTTATCAAGTGTGTTGCTTATAAAATAATTGGCCGTAAATATAGCACATATTAAAACAACTAGGGTTACTATTCCACCAATAATGAGTATTTTTTTTCTCTTTCCATCCATGTCATTTCCCCCCTAAAGAAATCAATATACTTGATTTTGTATTCATTTTATGTTAATATATTACAAAACTAATATTTACTTAAAAAAGTATCTTTTTGCTTGATTACCCAAATCCGACGAATTTATTAAGGAGGAATTCACATGACTTTCGACGAAGCCGTAAGAAAATGGGACAGAAAGCACCATGCCGCACTGAACGACGTACTCTCTTATATCCAGAAGGGCGACTCTACAATCATCTATCCCAGGTCCCTGTATCGTCAAGCTGTAACAACTCAAATCTTTTCTGACTTCGGCTTTTCGCTTAGGAAAGTAATCCGTGAAAATGGCAAAAAAGCTTTCTACAGATATGTAAAATCCAAAAATACGTAAAAGAGACCGTCCCACGACAAATCACTGAAGTATCTTTTTGGGTAATAAGAAAGCAATAAGACATAAAGGTGTCCTAAAGTAATTTCTTTATAGGACACCTTCGCTATTTTTACTGCTTATTCTAAATCTTCGGAAACATATACTGCACCATTGGCACCTTCATATTTTTTTTCTTTTTTTTCTGTTTTGCCAAACATACCCTGTATTTTATCTATAGCCTCAGGCATATAGTCTACCAGCTTATCTGTAGCTGTCGGTTGACCTACAGATATAAACTTAACTTGACCGCTTGAAGCAACTAAAAAACCTACCGGATTTATTGTAACCCCTGCACCGCTTCCGCCACCGAAAGGTAGCTGTTTTTCTTGACCATTACTGAATTCACTGCCTCCGGCAGCAAAACCAAAAGATACTTTTGAAATAGGAATGATAGTAGTTCCGTCCGGGATAGTAACCGGATTGCCAACAATAGTATTTACGTCCACCATTTCCTTAATATTGCTCATAGCAGATGACATTAAGTTATCAATAGGATGCTCATTCATCTTTTTTTCCTCCTCTACCAAATAATAATTTTACAATTTCAAATGCCTTAATTTTAATTTTTGCTGAAACTTCAACTTTAACCCCATTTCCTGAATATCCGGGAAATACCCGATAATTTACAGGCCCTGTTATATTATTTGCATACTTTGCAATAACCATACTAATAATTGCATTCATTGCTCCTGTGCCTATTGCAGAAAATGCAGCATTATTAAGATCCAAACACAAGTTTAAATTCATATTTTCCAAATAAATTTTACTTAAATCAAGCCTTTTTATCATATTAGGCAAAGTATCAGATTTTTTTATCTCTTTTTTTGCGAAATCAATAGGATCAGCTTTACTTCTTACCAAATAATTTATGAACATATCAATTTTTTCTTTTATTCCTTGCTTTTTTCCTTCACTTTTTATTTCTTTTTTCATTTTAAAAACACGCAAAAACGAAAAAGCATATACCTTAATCTTTAATACATTATAGGTAGAAACATTATCAAATTCAATATAAACTTTTACATCAGTTATGCAGAAAACAATCAGCAAAACTATTAAAAATATAAAGATACTCAAAAACACTTCCATACACTATCCCCTTACAAAAAATCATATCGGTAAACGGTGCAAATTTCTTAATAATTACTCTTCTTGTATTAGATTAGGCTGTTTATCACCGGATTCCACATTAAATTCGGGTAAATCCTTTAGACTTGAATATCCGAACTTTCTTAAGAACTCCTGAGTAGTAGAATAAAGAAGTGGTCTTCCCGGCAAATCAGCCCTTCCTATATCCTCTATAAGCCCAAATTCTGTTAGAGTATTTAATGCATAATCAGAATTAACTCCTCTGATTTTTTCCACTTCTACTCTCGTTATCGGCTGTTTATATGCAACTATCGCTAATGTTTCCATAGCTGATTGGGAAAGAGATTTCTTAGGCTTTTTCTCCTGAATCTTTCTTATATATTCATGGTACTTAGGCTTCGTACACATCTGAAAACTTCCATCAATTTCCCTTATTGTAATAGGACGATTTTCCTCATCAAATCGGCTGTTTATTGCATTTATAAAACCTTTAACATCTTTTTCATCTATATTTAATACATCTGCAATATCCATACCTCTCACTGCATTCCCTGATGCAAATAACATTGCTTCTATTATTGACTCTTTTTCATCTAAATACACTTTCATCATTCCTACCTTTTTGTTAATTTTATATCTCCAAAAATATAATCCTGCGAAATATTAACTTTTGAAGCTCTGTTTAATTCCAGCATAGCCATAAAGGCTGTTATAACTTCTATTTTGCTTTTACTTTTTATATTAAAAGTTTTATTAAATATAACTTCTCCCATCTTTAAAATACCCTTTAATATATCTCTTATTTTACTTTTTACCGTAACTTTTTCGCTCTCTATCAGCCTATTGATATCACTTGCATTGTGATTTATTTTTTCCATATTTGCTTTGGAAAGCTTCATAAACACACTCGGAATCAAATCGGAAGAATAGGTTGTATCTAACTTTGGTTTAATTTTTTCAAAAGTAATTTTTTCAGGCTCTTTATAATGAAATAATGAATATTTTTCATTATTATCTTTCATAAGTTCAGTAATCTCTTTTATTCGCTTGTACTCTACAAGTTTAGCAATAAGCTCCTCTTTACTGTCTTCCTCATTTTCTTCTTTTTCTTCATCGGAAGGTAAGAGTATCTTAGACTTAATATATAGTAACTTTGATGCCATAATTAAGAAATCGCCTGTAATTTCTAAATTCATCGCACTCATCGAATTTATATATTCAATATACTGGTCGGTTATCTCGGTAATAGAAATATCATATATATTCATTTTATTTTTTTCTACCAAATGACACAGCAAATCCAAAGGGCCTTCAAAATTTTCTATCTTTATTTTGTATAAATTCGATTCATTAAAATTATTTTCCATCTGAAAGCTTTCCCTTTCCGTCATTTAAGAGATTTTTCGATTCCTTACCCTTCATGTATAAATATATAACCGCCATTTTTACCAAGTTCATAAATTTCCTGCTTACGAACTCCGCTGTTTCTTTTACTTCTTCGTGAGATAACGGTTTAGGCAAAATTCCCGCAGCCATGTTAGTTATACATGAAATAGCTGCTACCTTTAATCCGCAATGTTTTGCAACTATTGCCTCCGGAACTGTAGACATTCCAACCGCATCCGCGCCTAAAGTACGTAATGCCTTTACTTCACTAGGAGTTTCATAATTAGGACCTTGCATATAAGCATATACTCCCTCATTCACCATAATTCCAAGCTCAGAACAAGCCTCCTCAAGTAATATTAAGATATCATTATCATAAACATTAGACATATCAGGAAATCTAGGCCCAAAGTAGTCTAAGTTTTTACCTCTTAAAGGAGATACACCGGAAAAATTTATATGGTCTTTTATTAACATTAAATCGCCGGGAACATAATTTAAATTTACTCCGCCGGCAGCATTTGTTAATATTAAATTTTTTATTCCGAGCTTAGCAAAAACTCGTATAGGAAAAGTAACCTGGTTAATATCATATCCTTCATAATAATGGAATCTGCCACTCATTACTAAAACAGGAATGTAATTTATCGTTCCATAAATAAGCTGCCCGGCATGCCCTTCAACAGTTGAAATAGCAAAATGAGGAATATCTTTATAGTCCATGACAATTTTATTTTCCAATTCATTAACCATTCCATCCAATCCCGAGCCTAAAACTATAACTGTTTCCGGTATATCACGTATTCTTGCCTTTATATAATCGGCTGTTTCTGTAAACCATTCTCTATTTATTTCCATTGTTCACTCTCCCATTTATATATTCTTATTAGGCAAATTATTTAGCTATCAGAAAAAGTAAGCTCTTTTATAGCTTTATTGATGTCTCCTATCGAAAAACCCTTTCTAGCACAGTATAATTTTATCTTATTTTTCTCATCAAAATCCATAGTTTTTAAAAATTTCTTTTTTTCTAAGATTTTTATTATAGCATCAACATCAGAAAAATCCAATTCACAGAAATATTTTTCAATAAGATCTTCATTAACTCCTTTATTTTTCAACTTTAATTTTATCATATTTTTTGAAATTTTTTTCGCTTTTTTATTACTTATTATAAATTTTCTTACATATTCATCATCATTTATATATTCAAGCTGAATTAAATCCTCTATAACTCTTCCTACGTCGTCTTTAGGGAAGCCTAACTCTATTAGTTTATTATAAACTTCATATTCCGTTCTTGGCTTATACATTATGTATTTTATCGCTCGTGCACGTGCCTTTATATATTCCTGTGACTTATTCATTATACTCCTCCTAAAATTCAAAAACCATTTGCATACTAAAAATTTGCTAAAGTAAAAAGGGAAGTAGGTACATAAACCCACCTCCCCCTGTATTTATTCTATTCTTCTTCGCTTTCTTCAGCTTTACTTTCTTCGTTCCCAATTCCTTTAGCAAAAGCTTCCGAAAAATTAGCACGCACTTTTTTCTCCACTTCAGCCATAAGCTGAGGATTATCCTTTAAATACTGCTTTGCATTATCTCTGCCCTGAGCAAGTCTTTCACCGTTATATGAGAACCATGAACCGCTTTTATTTATAATATCCAAATTAGATGCAATATCTAAAATGTTTCCTTCTCTTGAAATCCCTTCTCCGTACATAATATCAAATTCAGCCTCTCTAAAAGGAGGTGCAACTTTATTTTTTACAACTTTAACTCTTGTTCTGCTTCCAATAACCTGATCTGCTCTTTTTAATGTTTCAATCTTCCTAACATCCAGTCTTACAGATGAATAAAACTTTAATGCTCTTCCGCCCGGTGTAGTTTCGGGGTTTCCAAACATTACTCCTACTTTTTCTCTTAGCTGATTGATAAATATCACTGTTGTTTTAGATTTATTGATTACACCGGTTAGTTTTCTTAAAGCCTGAGACATAAGCCTAGCCTGTAAGCCGACAAAAGCATCCCCCATTTCGCCATCAATCTCGGCTTTAGGAACAAGTGCCGCAACAGAGTCAACAACAACAACGTCTATCGCACCGCTTCTAACAAGCGCTTCGCAAATTTCTAAAGCCTGTTCTCCTGTATCAGGCTGAGAAACTATCAAGTTATCTATATTAACACCCAACTTTTTAGCGTATATAGGATCCAATGCATGCTCAGCATCAATAAAAGCCGCTTCTCCGCCAGCTTTTTGCGCTTCGGCAATAACATGCAGTGCAACGGTAGTTTTACCTGATGATTCCGGTCCAAAAATCTCAACCACTCTTCCCCTAGGTACTCCGCCAATACCTAAAGCTATATCTAAACTTAAAGCACCTGTAGGAATAGCTTCTACATTCATAGTAGAAACTTCGCCTAATTTCATAACAGCGCCTTTACCAAACTGTTTTTCTATCTGAGCCATAGCAGCTTCTAAAGCTTTCTTTCTTTCTTCATTGATCGTATCTTTTGCCATATTCATTCTCTCCTTTATTTATTGAACATTTGTTCTAAAAACATTATATTTTTTATTCCTTAATTTGTCAATACACTTTTCGAATTTTTTTTCGATTTTGTCATCAGTCAGGCTACCGCATAAAATATAATTATTCCTCTTCCAGCATTAACTTTAATCCGGAATACCTATCTTTTTTATTAAGGTTCCTAACCATATATTCAATACTAGAAGTGCTTCCGACAAAAACCAACAGTTCCTTAGCTCTTGTCATAGCTGTATAAAGCAGATTCCTTGTCATAAGCTTCTGCCCTCCCATAAATACCGGAATTACAACTATTGGGAATTCGCTTCCTTGACTTTTATGAATTGTAGTTGCAAAAGCATGGTCAAGCTCCTCCAGCTGAACACTGTCATACTCGACTTCTTTACCATCATCAAACTCCACCAACACAGTTTCGTTATCCGGATCCACTGCTCTAATCCTGCCGACATCTCCATTAAAAACCCCTGTGCCTCTACTGCTTGAGTTTTTCCATTCTAAATCATAATTATTTTTTATTTGCATAACCTTATCCGCTACTCTAAAAGCTCTGTCACCTAAAACAATTTGCTTTTTATATGCTGCATACGGATTTAATGCCTTTTGCAATTCTTTATTCAAATTATTGGCACCTAAAACCCCCTTTCGCATAGGTGTGATAACCTGAATATCCTCTATGGAATTACACTCTTTGAAATTGGGAAGTCTCTCTGTAACAAGTTCTATAAGTTTATGAATTATATCATTATATGTATTTGCATTAACTAAAAAACTATCGCTTCCTTTTTCATTAAAACGTGGCATTTCTCCCATGTTTATACTATGTGCATTAACTACTATCATGCTTTCGGTTGCCTGCCTAAAGATCTTAGTAAGCTTAAATACATTAACAACATCAGCTTCAATAATATCCTTTAGCACATTGCCGGGTCCAACTGAAGGAAGTTGATCCGCATCACCTACTAAAATTAGAAGTGTAGAAGGCCCAACCGCCTTTAATAAATTATTCATAAGGATAGCATCTATCATAGATACTTCATCAACAATGACAACATCAGCATCAAGTGGCTCAATAGTTAAATCTGCAAGTGAGTTTCTGTCGTCATCATCAATATGCCTTATTTCCAATAATCTATGAATCGTCTTAGCCTCAACCCCGGCAGCTTCGCTAAGCCTTTTGGCAGCTCGTCCGGTAGGCGCACAAAGTACAATATTAGCCTCAAACTGTTTTAAAGTTTCTAATATAGCCTTAATTATAGTGGTCTTTCCGGTTCCGGGTCCACCGGTAATAACTGAAACTTGTGACGTAAATATGCTTTTCACACACTTTTTCTGCTCATCTGTAAGTATAATACCATTATCTAGACTCGAAATAACCTTTTTGATTTTAAACTTTGTGTCACCATTGCATAGCTGCTTAATGCAAAAAGCAATATTTCTCTCTGCATTAAATAAAGAGGTCAAATAGATTTTATTGTTCTGATAAACTTTAATCTTACCCGCTACAGCTAAGCTAGCTAATGCAGCCTCTATAGCCTCGTTGTCCACCAATAAGAACTCCATTAAATAATCGATCAGTTCTTCTTTGGGTAAGTACGTATGTCCGTCATAAGATGCTAAAGAAAGTGTATATTTTATACCGGCAGAAATCCTCATCATATTATTTAGATCTACTCCAACACTTGTAGCTATTTGATCTGCGACCTTAAAAGAAATCCCATTGCAAATTTCTAAAATAACATACGGATTTTCTTTTATCGTATCTAGAGCCTGTGTACCGAAAGTTTTGTACAATTTAACTGTATTTTTATTGCCAATTCCATAAGCACTTAAAAAAGTAGTAAGTTTCCATAAATCCCACTGCTCATTCAAAGTTTCACTAATTGAAATTGCCTTTTCCATATTTATTCCTTTAACTTCAACTAACCTTTCGGGAGCATTTCTAATAACCTCTATAGTTTCCTCACCAAATTTTTTTACCAGTTTCTTTGCAGTAGCGAGCCCCACTCCTTTTATAATTCCGGAGGCTAAATACTTTTCAATTGCGGGAACCCCTTTAGGCATAATTTTTTCAAAAGTTTCTGCCTTAAACTGTTTACCGTACTCCGGATGATTTACCCAATTACCAAATGCTTTTATCTCTTCACCTTCCTGAATATATGGCAAAAATCCCACAACAGTTATGCTATCATCATCTGACGTAGCAATTTCACAAATTGTATATCCGCTTGTTTCGTTTTTATATATAATGTTTAAAACTTCTCCAGATAATTCAACCATTTTTTACCTCTACCAAAAAGACTAAATTACAAACAATAAAACACATAAAATATGTAAAACACTGCCTATTAAACAGCACAAGTGAAAAACAGAATGTAGCCATTTATGATTTTTTCCTTTTGCATATAATAATGCACCAACTGTATAAACAACACCGCCTGCAACAAGTAATAAAAATCCTGCAATTCCCAGCATTTTAAAAATTACATCTATTCTGACTATTATAAGCCAGCCCATTGTAAGGTAGCAAATCATAGAAAATATTTTATACTTTTTTAAATCAATGGAATTAAATACTATTCCTAAAATTGCTGCTCCCCATATTATTCCGAAAATCGACCAGCCAAGCGCTGTATTATACTCCCTTAAAGTACAAAGAGTAAAAGGTGTATATGTTCCTGCAATAAGTAAAAAAATCGAACAGTGGTCAATTACCTGAAATACTTTCTTAGCCTTTAACTTAGGACTCAGCCCGTGATATATGCTAGACATAGTATATAATAAAAGTAATGTAACCCCAAAAACTATTCCGGAAGCAACACCATAAGGATTATTCTTTATTACAGAAAAAATTATGCACAAAACTAAAGCTGCTATTCCGCAAGTCGCCGCAACAATATGAGAAACCATATTAAAAATTTCTTCACCCTTTGTATATTCAGGTAAAGTTCTATCTTCTAACTTTGTTCTTTTTGCCATATCAATCTCCCAAAATCTTTAACACTAATTTTAATTCTACTTCATTATCAATAATTTATTACATTCTTTACTATATGTCAAACTAAAATCAAAAAAAATTGTGTTACTGGTCAGAGTATATGTCACTAGCCAGAGTACATGAAATAATATATATGTTTTAAAAGGAACGAATATTTGCAGAAAGACTTCC
>CAZVVZ010000010.1:0-17994 GCA_964631135.1 uncultured Eubacteriales bacterium | reverse complement strand
TAGGCACTTCAATAGTTTTTTTAAACTTGACCATAATAGTATAAAATGATAGAATACAATGTATTTAATTAAAATAATAAAAGAAAGGATAGAATTACGGTGCTCTTTGATAAACTAAAAGAAAAAATGACGAAGACAAAGGAGTCTTTCGCCGGTAGTATAAGTAATGTCTTTTCTGTATTTACTAAGGTCGATGAGGAATTACTTGAAGAATTACTCGATGTACTAATTATGTCGGATGTTGGAATGACTACTTCCGAATACATAATAGAGGAATTAAGACAGAGCATTAAGAAGAAAAGAATAACTAGCCCTGACGGAGTAAAAGAAGAATTAAAAAATATTTTAGCTAATCTCCTTACATTTGACATGAGGGACATCGAGAAAAATACTGTTATAATGGTGGTCGGTGTTAATGGAGTCGGAAAAACTACCACAATAGGAAAGTTAGCTCATTATTTTTCAAATAAAAAATACAAGGTTATTGCCTGTGCGGCAGACACTTTTAGAGCGGCAGCAGTAGAACAGCTTAAGCTTTGGGCAGACAGATCTAATATACAGCTAATAAAGAAAGATGAGGGAACAGACCCAGCCTCTGTAATATTTGATGCTACTGTTGCATTAAAAGAACAGAATGCGGATATCTTAATTTGTGATACCGCAGGCCGCCTTCATAATAAAAAGAATTTGATGGAAGAACTTTCTAAAATGAATAGAGTAATAGATAGGGAGTTGCCTAAGTACAAAAAGGAAGTCTTGCTGATATTGGATGCAACTACAGGCCAAAACGGTATTATGCAGGCAAAAGCTTTTGCGGAGGCTACCGGTGTTACCGGTATTATTGTTACGAAGCTTGATGGTACTGCAAAAGGCGGAATGGTATTTTCTATTACTAAGGAATTAAATATTCCTGTTCGCTTTGTCGGAATTGGAGAGGGAATAGAGGATATTGAAGTATTTGATGCAAAAAAGTTTGTTGAAAGTATTTTTTAGGAGGAACATTTATGAAAATTTTTGATTGGTTTAGTAGAGGGGACAAAAATAAAATTCGTAAGGGATTTATTTTTGCAGGTATAGCATTTTTAATTATTGCTGCATTAGTTTCGATTTTTCAGATAAATATAGAATTACTCGAAATTGATGAAATAGGTAAAGAATATAAAAGTGTGTATTGGACAAATTTAGTAATTAAATATATTACTATGCTGGGTGCATTTGTTATAATTTTTGCTTTTACATATTTTACAAATAAAGTTATTTCAAAGAATTTACTAAAGTTTTTTGACGAAGAAAATGTTGAACCGGTTAAACTTCCAAATAAGTCGCTTTCTTTTCTTATAGCTTTAGTTGCAAGCTTTTTTGTTAAAGATTTTCTGTCACAGAATTTACTCATTTATATAAATGCGGCAAGGTTTGAAATCAATGACCCTATATTTAATCAGGACATAGGATATTACATGTTCCAAAGACCATTTTTAATAGACCTTTGTTCTTTTATTAAGGGATTGATTTTAGCTGTTATTGTTTATACGATAGGTTACTATGTTTTAATATTCGGAGCATGTTTTAATGGTATTCTTTTGGAATCATTAAAGAAAAATAATGTTGTTAAGCATAATTTAATAAATGTTGCATTATTTTTCTTAGTTTGTGCAATGACATATCCGTTTACAATGGAAGATTCTTTATTTTCTTCATTTAGTAATGGATTAGTCGGAGCAGGATATACGGATATAAATATAAAGATGGTGGCTTATAAGATTGTGCCATGGCTGACTATTGCAGTAGTTTTAGTTGCATATATTTATCTAGAGAGAAATAAAATCAAAAAAGCTATTATAACTATGTCAATTTTTCCTGCATTTTGGGTTGTTGTGTATATTACAGTTTGGTTTACTCAAATCTTTTTTGTTACACCAAATGAGTTTTCTAAAGAGTCAAAATACATTGAATATAATTTAACCAGCACAAAGCAGGCATATAATTTGGAAAATGAAGAATTTAAATTTTCACCTAATGCAGATTTAGATCTTTCTACATTTGAGGGAAATGCAGACGTTATAAATAATATCAATATTACAGATGATGAAGCTACATTAAAAGCATTAAACCAAAATCAGGCAATTCGTGGATATTATACTTTTAACGATATCGATATGGCTCAGTATGATATAAATGGTGAATCTAAAACGGTTTACCTAGGTGCACGTGAGGTAGATACCGAAGACATGAATTATATAAACAAAACATTCCAATATACTCATGGCCTTGGGGTAGTAATGAGTCAAGTAAATACAGTAGATAATAACGGTGAACCTACATTTATTTTGAATGAGTTAAAACCGGAGCCAAGCTATGATGGGTTAAAAATTACTGAGCCAAGAATTTATTTTGGCGAAAAAACCGATAATAACGTTATAGTAAATGCTGTCGGGATAGATGAAATTGATTATCCTGAAGGAGATAAGAGTGTTGACTTTAGGTATGATGGAACTGCCGGAATTAAGCTTAATTTCTGGAACAAACTGCTTATGTCTATAAAAAATACTGATATGCAAATGTTAATATCGGGGTATGTTAATTCAGACAGTAAGCTTTTAACAAACAGAAATATTATAGATAGAGTAGAAAAGATTGCACCTTTTATACGATTTGACGAAGATGCATATATGGTAGCAAATGATGAGGGAAGATTATTCTGGGTAGTAGACGGATATACTTTATCTACTCAGTATCCGTATGCTGAGTATTTCCAAATTGATGGGAAATTAGAAGGAACAACTGAAAAATATAATTATATAAGAAACTCTGTAAAAGCTATCATTGATGCATATAATGGAGATGTGACTTTATATATAACAGACAGAAGAGACCCAATAATTATGGCATATAACAAGGCATATCCTGATTTGTTTGCGGATTTGGATAATGAACCTATACCTTCAGACATATCCAAACATTTACGTTATCCAAGCCTATTATTTAAAATTCAAGCTGAAAAATTTGCAAGATATCATGTAAATGATGTAAGTACATTCTATAAAGGCGAAGATTCATGGAGTATAGCAACACATAATACAGGTAACGAAGTAGTTGATGTAGAGCCTTACTATTCATATGTAAC
This sequence comes from uncultured Eubacteriales bacterium, assembly GCA_964631135.1. Classification (GTDB taxonomy): domain Bacteria; phylum Bacillota; class Clostridia; order TANB77; family RGIG9151; genus RGIG9151. The sequence continues at coordinate 14,870 of CAZVVZ010000010.1, read as the reverse complement.
TTTACCGAATACTAATACTAAGGAACTTGTGCTAATGCTTCCTTATACTCTTTATGGAAGAAACAGTTTAACAGCATTGCTTGCAGTAAGACCTAGCGGAGAATTGATTGTATATAGCTTCCCTAAGGAATCTAATGCACTTGGTACGATTCAATTAGATAATAAGATTGATCAGGATGCCCAGACTGCTAAAGATCTAAACCTTGGAGCAGGTACTAAAGTTACGAGGGAAATAACTGTTTTACCTCTGGGAAATACATTATTATATGTTGAACCGATATATATTGAAGCTGTTAATGAAGATGCGGTACCACAGCTTACTAAAGTGGCAGTGGCTTGTAATAATAATTTAGCTATTGCGAATACGTTAGATGAGGCATTAAAACAGCTGTTAAACAGAGATAACGGAACTATTGTTATTGAGGTTGATGATGAGGTTACTTTACTTGAAACTATAGATAATATGGTATCAACCTATACACAGCTAAAACAGGCTTCTCAGGCTGGAGACTGGCAGGAATTTGGTAAACAGATGAATAAGTTAGAAGAGGATATCAATGTATTAAAAGAAAAGAAGAATGAAATTCCTACAAATAAAGTGGAAGAGCCTTTAGTGCAGGATGTTGCAGTCTAAAATTGAGGAAATTTAGTAGATATAGGTTTAATTTTCACATAAGGGGGAAGAATATGGAGAAGCGAGTTGCAGTTATGGGGATTATTGTAGAAAATACTGATATGGTTGAGCAGTTAAATTCTATTTTGCATGATTACAGCATTTATATAATAGGCAGAATGGGTATTCCATATAGGGAGAAAAATATAAGCATAATTAGTATTGCTATTGATGCACCCCAAGATGTTATATCTGCATTGTCCGGGAAAATAGGCAAGCTTCCCGGAATTAGTACTAAAACTGCATATTCTAATGTAATTTCAAATGGATAATACAACACAAGAACTTATTGATTTACTTTATCTTAATCATTCATTAAGCATTGAGCAGTATGAATATTTGTTAAAGAATCGCGACGAATATTCCAAAGAATATTTATCTACAAAGGCAGTAGAAGTAAGAAAGCAAGTATACGGAAATTCAGTTTTCATCCGTGGACTGATAGAGATTAGTAATATTTGCAAAAACGATTGCTTCTATTGCGGAATACGTAGAAGTAATAAGAATTGTGATAGGTATAGACTTACTACTGACGAAATACTGGAATGTTGCGATGCGGGATACGATTTAGGTTTTCGAACTTTTGTACTTCAAGGGGGAGAAGACGGATACTTTTCTGATGATATAATGTGTGAAATTATCCAAAAAATTAAAGGAAAATATCCTGATTGTGCAGTTACACTTTCTCTTGGAGAGAGAAGCAAGGAAAGTTATAGCAGATTATTTAAGGCTGGGGCTGATAGATATTTATTACGACACGAAACAGCTGATGAAGGGCATTATAAAGCTTTACATCCTAGCGATATGTCGTTTTCTAATAGAATACAGTGCTTAAATAATCTGAAAGAAATAGGCTACCAAGTTGGCTGTGGTTTTATGGTTGGCTCACCTTACCAGACTTACAATAATCTTGCAAAGGATTTAAAGTTTATTGAGGAGTTTAAACCGGATATGTGTGGTATAGGCCCATTTATACCGCATAAAGCAACACCTTTTAAAAATGAAAAATCTGGTACATTGGAGCTTACTTGTTATTTATTATCGATAATTAGACTTATTAACCCTTCGGTTTTGCTACCTTCTACGACTGCATTAGCGACTATAGACCCGTTAGGACATGAAAAGGGAATTATGGCAGGTGCAAATGTTATTATGCCAAATCTTTCACCGATGTCTGTTAGGAAAAAATATGAGTTGTATAATAATAAAGTCTGTGTAGGTGACGAATCTGCACAACATAAAAAGCGTCTTGAAGAGCGAATGAATTCCATAGGATATAAAGTTACTATTGGACGTGGGGATAGAATAAGTTTATATAAAAATATCTAAAAGGGAAGATTTTCTGACCTTAAGAAAGGGGAATTGATATGGCAATTTATAATCCAAAATCTTTAAAAGCAGAGGAGTTTATAAATGATGAAGAAATCATTGCGACTTTAGAATATGCTAAAAAAAATAAGAACAATGTTGAGCTTATTGATGAAATTTTAGAAAAGGCAAGACCTAAGAAAACAGACAATGGTATGAGGTGTGCGGGACTTACCCATCGTGAGGCTTCTGTTTTACTTGAATGTGATATACCGGAAAAAATACAAGAAATTTATAAAATAGCAGAAGAAATTAAACTCGCATTTTACGGTAACAGAATTGTTATGTTTGCACCACTCTACTTATCTAATTATTGTGTAAACGGCTGTGTATATTGCCCGTACCATTTGAAGAATAAGCATATTGCCAGAAAGAAATTAACACAAGAAGAGGTTCGCAATGAAGTTATTGCATTACAGAATATGGGACATAAACGACTAGCAATCGAAGCCGGCGAAGATCCTGTTAATAACCCTATTGAATATATTTTAGAATGTATAAAGACTATATATAGTGTAAATCATAAAAATGGTGCAATTCGTAGAGTAAATGTTAATATTGCTGCTACTACTGTAGAAAATTATCGGAAACTTAAAGAGGCTGGTATTGGCACATATATTTTGTTTCAAGAAACTTATCATAAAAAAAGTTATTTAGAGCTTCATCCAACTGGACCTAAGCACGATTACGACTATCATACAGAAGCTATGGACAGAGCTATGGAAGGTGGCATTGACGATGTAGGCCTTGGAGTGCTTTTCGGACTTGAGATGTATAAATATGAGTTTGCCGGTCTGATTATGCATGCTGAGCATTTAGAGGCTGTTCACGGAGTTGGACCGCATACTATTAGTGTACCACGGATAAAGCATGCTGATGATATAGATCCTACAGCTTTTGACAATTCTATTTCAGATGAGATTTTTGCTAAAATTACAGCATGCATTCGTTTAGCTGTTCCGTACACAGGCATGATTGTTTCTACAAGAGAATCGGAAGAGGTAAGAAGTAAGCTTTTACATCTTGGTATTTCGCAGGTAAGCGGTGCTTCTCGTACTTCTGTCGGAGGCTATACCGAAAATGATCGGCCACATGATACTGAACAGTTTGATGTTTCAGATCAGAGGGACTTGGACGAAGTAGTTCGCTGGCTAATGGGAAATGGCTTTATTCCTTCATTCTGTACAGCTTGTTATCGTGAGGGAAGAACGGGTGATAGGTTTATGTCTTTATGTAAGAATGGTCAAATACTTAATTGCTGTCATCCTAATGCTCTTATGACATTAACCGAGTATTTAGTGGATTATGCATCGGAAGAAACTAAAAAGATCGGGTTTGAGTTAATTGAAAAAGAAGTTTTAAAAATTCCTAATGAGAAAGTAAGAAACATTGCTATTAAGAATATTGAGGATATAAAGAATTCTAATCACAGGGATTTCCGTTTCTAGTTTTAAGGAGATGACAGACATGGGATTAAATGAAACAGCTTTGGCTGAACGTGTTCACATAGGGATTTTTGGATTAAGAAATGTAGGAAAGTCTAGCATTATCAATGCACTGACAAATCAAGATATTGCGGTTGTTTCAAATATTGCCGGAACTACTACCGATCCTGTAAAGAAAACCATGGAATTATTACCGCTTGGACCTGTTGTTATTATTGACACTCCTGGTATAGATGATATAGGAGAACTTGGGGAAATGCGTGTAAAAAAAGCTAGGCAAGTATTAAATTATACTGATATTGCATTGCTTGTTACTGATGCGGAAAAAGAATTAGATGAAAGAAGTAAGGAACTAGTTCATTCATTTGAAACTAAAAATATCCCTTATATAATCGTGTATAATAAGGCAGATTTACTTGAAAAAATTCCTGATGAAACAGATAATACTGTTTATGTAAGTGCAAAAACGAAGCTAAATATAGATAAGTTAAAAGAAATGATTGCACATATTTTTAAGGAAAAAGAAAGTAAAAGATCCCTTTTAGCAGATTTAATTTCAAAAAATGATGTTGTGGTACTTGTAATACCGATTGATTCTTCTGCCCCAAAAGGGAGGCTTATTTTACCTCAGCAGCAGACTATACGAGAAATTTTGGAAATCGGTGCTACAGTTGTGGCTTGCAAGGATACAGAGCTGGTTAAGACTTTAGCCGGCATTTCTAAAAAGCCTAAACTTATAATTACAGATTCTCAAGTTTTCGGTAAAGTAGTTAATAACGTGCCGGAAGATATTTTACTTACTTCATTTTCTATATTATTTGCAAGATATAAAGGCAATCTTACCGAACTTGTAAATGGTGCTAATCAGCTTAATCATATAAAAGACGGAGATACGATACTGATATCTGAAGGCTGTACTCATCACAGACAGTGTGAAGATATTGGTACTGTAAAGATACCTAATTGGATTAACAAATATACAGGAAAAGAAGTTAATTTTGAATTTTCTTCTGGAACGGATTTCCCGGAAGAAGTTTCAAAATACTCTTTAATAGTACACTGTGGCGGTTGCATGCTTAATTCAAGAGAAATGCACTATCGTTTAGGACATGCTAAAGATCAAAAAGTGCCAATTACTAATTACGGTGTGGCTATAGCACAGATGCATGGAATATTGAAAAGGAGTATTGAACCGTTTCCAGATGTTTTGAAAATTTTTGAAGGAAAAAATAAAGAGAACGATTAGTTGATACTCAAGTGTAAAATTATAACCGCCGGCAAAGCCGACGGTTATGATTTTTTTATCTAACTAATTCAAGTAATGGTTCAGAGGATATATAAACTTTATTTTCAAAAATTTGTGAAATTGTATTAACAATTTTTTTATTATAATTTTCACTTTCAAAATGTAAAAACAGCTTTTTTGGCGCCAAGGTTATAAGAGAACTTATTAGAACATCTTCATTATTTAAGTTGTTTTGCTCTTTAGTTTCTAAAAACTCTTCAAAGCATTTTTCGGTTATATCAAAATTATTTTCGTTTAATAGTGTATATTCACCATTTTCTTCAAAAACAATATGAAGTTTTTTGCATCTGTCTTTTTGGGTTTCTACAAAATATTTTAACATATTTATAAATTCTTTATATTCTTCTTGAGCCTTGTAGTCTTCAATAACTTTCTGAAGCAATTCGGACAACATTTTCTTATAAGCTGCTAGTCTAAAGTTAGTAAATCCTTTAATATTTATGGAATGATTTTCTTTTAAATAATCCAAAATATTTTGTTTTACTAAAAAACGACGTTTTAACAATATTAGCATTCTTATAAAGTCATTTTCGTTATTTTTTATTATCCATGTTGCTGCAGTGAATATTTTATTTTTTTCCGAATAATTTAAAAAAGGATAATCGGATAATATAAGCATTTTAAGTAAATTTTCTTCTTCATTTTCTATAACATATTCGGTTAAAATTTCAGCAACTTTAAGCTGTAAAAAGGCTATGTCTTCTGATAAAAACTTTATACCATCATCAATTTTTTCAAAAGAAAATTTATCGCAATAATTCTTTCCTACAAGTTTATATAAAACATCAGCATTATCATGTATATTAACAACTATTGTTTGCATTTTTTAGCCTCCGATTCATTTTTTATATTTTGCATTACTATCATATTATGATTTAGAATATATTATTGCCATTAAAAACAATAATATTTCCTAAGTTCAAAATACTTATCGGCATTTACTAAAAAGAGTTAAGTGCAAAATAATAAATAAAAAATCTTTTTGTCGACAGGAAATTTCTCTTTTACTCATAGTCTGTTCAATAACTTTTTTTTTTATTTTAATTATGTTTTTGTGTTTACAAACAAAAAAAAAAATATTACAATGAGTAAGTATTAAACACGTGATAATTATTGCATTTTTGCAATGTTTATATAACGTAAAAAATTGCACAGCAATTTTAATACGCAATAAAAGCCTCGCAACACATGAGATAATCTTTACGAGGTTATACTTTAGAAAAAAATGTAGAAAATACAATTGAAGAGAGGAGAGCCATTGATGAGAATTTTAATGTTGTCATGGGAATATCCACCACGTATTGTTGGGGGAATTTCGAGAGTGGTTTATGATCTAGCTCAAAATCTGGGCGAAAAGGGGAATGAAGTACATGTTGTAACATGTATGGACAAAAATACTAAAGAGTTTGAAAAAGATAAGAATGTTTATGTTCACCGTATTCATACTGTTGGACCTGATACAAAGGGAGACTTTTTAAAGCAGATACTGCATATGAATTTTGCAATGGTAGAACGTGCGGTTGAAGTAATCAATACTATAGGAAAGTTTGACATCATTCATGCTCATGATTGGCTTGTAGCATATGCAGCAAAGACTTTAAAGCATGCATATAAAATACCGTTGGTAGCTACAATTCATGCTACAGAGCATGGAAGAAACAACGGTATTCATACCGATATGCAGAAATATATTCATGATAGTGAATGGTGGTTGACATACGAATCTTGGAAAGTAATATGCAATAGTCAGTATATGAAAAATGAGATTAAAAATATTTGGGGACTACCTGATTCTAAAGTGAAAATAATTTTTAACGGTGTAGATGTTAATAAATTTGACGGAATAGAAAAAGATTGGGAATTTAGAAGAAGATTTGCTATGGATAACGAAAAGATAGTATTTTTCGTTGGAAGAATGGTAAATGAAAAAGGCGTTCAAGTTCTAATAGATGCAATGCCTAAGATTTGTCAGTATTATAATGATGTAAAATTTGTTTTTGCAGGAAAAGGACCGTTGCTTAATGAATTTAAAGGAAGAGCATGGGCTACAGGATATGCTCATAAGACTTTATTTACAGGCTATATTAGTGACGAAGATTTACTTAAACTGTATAAATGTGTTGATATTGCAGTATTCCCTAGCTTATATGAACCGTTCGGAATAGTTGCACTTGAAGGGATGGTTGCGAATGTTCCGACTGTTGTTTCACAAGCCGGAGGACTGGGAGAGATAATCAATCATGGCTATGATGGAATGAAGGCTTACACAGGCAATGCAAATTCACTTGCAGATTGTGTTTTGGAATTACTATATAATAATAATAACATGGTTGAGAATATAAAGTATAATGCGATGAAGAAAGTTCACGAAATGTATAATTGGGACAAAATTGCCAACCAGACATTTGAAGTTTATAAAGAAATTATTGAAGAATCCAAAAATAATACTTGGGAAAACACAGAGTTAAAAAATGGTTTGAAGGAAATAAATGATAAAAAAGTAATCCATACTGTAGAAAACAAAGTTAAAAAAGTATCTAAAAAATCTGAGGAACTTAAGAAAATTGGATAATATGCTTTAATCACTATAGGGGAGATTTTTCATCGCCCCTATTGTAATATTTTGAAATATAACATTATTCAGGGAGGGATTTTAATGAAAGCAATTATTATGGCAGGAGGCGCAGGCTCAAGACTTAGACCGCTTACATGTGGAAGACCAAAGCCTATAGTACCGATTATGAACAAATCTGTAATGGGAAGAATTATAGAATTATTAAAGAAAAATGGAATTACCGATATAGGAGTTACGTTACAATTTCTTCCTGAAAAAATAGAAGATTTATTTGGTGACGGAAAAGAATTAGGAGTAAATATTCAGTATTTTATTGAGGATTCGCCTTTAGGAACGGCAGGAAGTGTAAAGAATGCGGAAGAATTTTTAGATGATACTTTCGTAGTTATAAGCGGAGATGCTTTAACAGATATTGATTTAACAAAGGCAATCAATTATCATAAATCAAAAAATACTATTTGTACATTAGTTTTAAAAGAAGTTGCGGTGCCGCTTGAGTATGGTGTCGTAATGACTGATAAAAACGGCAAAATAGTAAGATTTTTAGAAAAACCAAGTTGGGGAGAAGTATTTAGTAATTTAGCTAATACAGGTATATACATATTGGAGCCTAAGGTGCTGTCATATTTTGAAAAGAATAAAAAATTTGACTTCAGCCAAGACTTATTCCCATTACTTATGAATGAGGGAAACGACTTATATGGATATACTACAACCGATTATTGGTGTGATGTTGGAGATATTGGTTCATATATTCAATCGCATATAGATATACTTGAAGGAAGGGTTAATATTAACTTAGACACTGAATTTGAAAATAAAAACGGTATTTATATAGGAAAAAATGTTGAAATAGATCCTAGTGTGAAGCTTACTGCACCTGTTGTTATAGGAAATAACTGTAAGATTGGTAAGAACGTTGAACTACATGAATATACAGTTTTAGGCGAAAATGTAGTAGTTGATGATAATGCCACAATTAAGAGAAGTATTATTTGGCAAAATACTCATATTGGGCCTAATTCCAGAATTAGTGCAGGTATTTTGTGCTATGGTAATAATTTGAAATCTAATGTTGTTGTTTTAGAGGAAGCTGTTATAGGCGACGAGTGTCAGATAAAGGATAGAGCTGTTATTAAATCAGGAGTAAAGATTTGGCCTAACAAAATTATTCAAACGGCAACAGAAGTTAATGAAAGCATAATTTGGGGAACAAAAGTGAGTCGTACATTGTTTGGAAAGAACGGAATTACCGGAGAAATGAATGTTGAAATTACTCCTGAGTACGTTTCTAAGCTAGGGCTTGCTTATGCATCTATATTAAAACCGGGAATGAAACTTGCGGTTTCTTCGGATAATTCAGCAGGTGCTTCGCTTCTTAAAACGTCTGCTTTAGCCGGAGCTTTGTCAGCAGGAGTTGAAGTGTTTGATTTAGGACATACTATGCTTCCGATTGTTAGAAATGTTATAAATTTCTTTGGAATGGATGCCGGAATTCATATTGCTTTGGAGCCGCAAAATGACGATAAGATAAGAATCAATTTCTTGGATTCTAAGGGAATAAATATTACCCGAGGGCTTGAAAGAAAGATTGAGAATATGTTTGTTACAAGTGAATTCAGACGTGTTAATGTTGAAAAAATCAAAGAAACAAACATGTTAGAAAATTATAATTATTTTTATATGCAAAATCTTCTTAATACCCTTGATTTAGAAAGAATAAGGAAGAACAATATAAAAGTTGTTGTTGGAAAATGCGATAATTTTGTTTATGAAATGATGGAAAAAGTTTTAAGAGATTTAAACTGTACTATTATAAATGAAAGACGATTAAGTGGTGAAGACAGCTTAAATATTCTTAGCCAGAAAGTTGTCAATAATGAAGCGGACTTTGGCATTCAACTAAATGCTGATGCTGAATCTATGGTTGTTATTGATGATAAGGGGAATGTAATTAAAGATGATTTATATACAGCTTTACTTTCTATAATTTCTGTAAGATTAAAAGAAACAAACCAAATTGTAGTTCCGTTTACTACGACTGAAGTTATGGAACAGATTGCCACTAAATACAATGCAGGAATTGTAAGGACAAAAACAAATCAACAGGAATTTATGAGTAAACTTATGGAAAGTTCTACTAATGATGTTAAGAAGAATTTCGTGTTAAATTATGATGTGTTTGCCGCTACTGCGAAAATTATAAATTATATTTCGAGAGAAAATACAACTTTATCTGCTGTCATCAAGGCTATACCTGAGTTCCATTTAGTTAAAAAGAATATTGACTGCCCATGGGATGCAAAAGGTAAGGTTATGAGAAGCCTTACTCAGGAAAAAACGGAAAATAAGATGGAATTGTTTGAAGGAGTTAAGATACATCATGATAAAGGATGGGTTTTAGTATTGCCGGATGCAGATGAACCTGTATGTACAATTTATACAGAAGGTGTTTCGGCAGAAGTTGCTGAGAGTTTATCTGAAATGTATGTAGAGAAGATTAGAAGTATCATCAATTAACGAATACTGGTTTATACAATTTTCTGATTATAACTTTGAATATTACTAATAGGAGGCTATAGATAAAAAACATTTTTATTTATAGCCTTATCAGTAATATTTTTTAGGGGGTTACAAAATGGATTTTGACGATTTAAGGCAAAAATTAAGCAATATTACATTACAAGGTCGAAATTTAGGCGATGTAGAAAAGGCTAGTTTAACATTGCTTTCAGAATTTGATTTTTCAAAGTGCGGTATTGAAGTTGATGATAAAGAAGGAGTACAGACTGCTTTGGCTAAACTTCAGCAAATGTATCAAGATATGTACAGAGCTGCAGAAAGTAACCCTGCAAAACCTATGAAATGTGATAAAGAAGGCAATGCAATTATTGAACCCGGAACTCCTTTTCATAGAGCAGCTCAAAAAATTGACGCTTTAAAAAATATTTCTATAGGTGGAATATTAGCAAGTGAGTGGTTTGGAGAATTGGAATCTGAGCGTGAGGGATGCTTTTGTTCTTTTTTAAATACTACTAATGATCCTAGCGAAACAGAGAATTGCATGATGAAAATACATAATAAAAAAATGGGGCTTTCTCTTCAGCATTTTGGAGACTGTGTAATTTATTTTGATAAGGGAAATCAAATAATGCAGGAACTAATGGCAATGGACTTTTTTGAATATGAGCATTTAAAGAATACTTCGCCTGAAAAAATACCTGAGATATATTCTGAAGAAATACTTGAATTATTTGAAAATCTTATATCTCCCTTATCCATTTGCGGTCGCTCGATGCACGACTATCCGGATTCGGAAGCTTCTTGCTGGAAGGCTATACCCGGAGGAATACCACCTCAGCTAATAAATGGAATATGTATAAACAGTAAGAATTTTGAAATGAATGCTAATGTGGAATTACTTATGGAAATTTTTCCTAATGTTACTATTTTTGATGAAAGTAAAAAAGTGTTAAATCGAAATCGTGAAAACGAGGAACTAATTAAATTAGACGAAGCAAATTTAGAAGATAAATTACAAGGCATGACTTTAGGTGAAGTTTCAAGTGTTAAAGGTACAATGGGTAAAAAATTAGGCGAGGCAAAAAATCTTTTGGAATTAGCTAGAGCAGCTTCAAAAGCTAAAGCAATGAAAGAAAGAGATGAAAAAGATGATAAAGGAAGATGATGAAAAATTAAAAAAACAGTATATAGAAGAGATAATAAATATGAAAAGAGAGCTAGAAGAGATTAAAATTAAAATAAAATATTTGTTAAAGAATATGAAGATGCGAGAGTAACAGCTAGTATTGTTGCTGATTAGGCTTAAATAAAAGGGATTGTAAAAGGTATGTGCTTTTTACAGCCCTTTTTATGTAGTTTGAACAGACATGTTACTAGTCATATTATTTATATAGTATGAGTAGTAATCCTAAATTATTACTGGTCAGAGTACATGAAATAAGATATATGTTTTATTTCATGTACTCTGACCAACAGCAGGTAGTCCGAATAGTAACCCTAAAATTTAAAATAATCGCTAAAATACTTGAAAATTGTATGCTAAAAATGATAATTTATAGGTGTAAAAACAAAAGAAAATTTTTGGAGGCTAAATTAAACATGAATGAGAAATTTAAATCTGGTTTTGTGGCTATAATAGGGAATCCAAGTGTTGGAAAGTCAACTCTTATAAATTCGATTATAGGGGAAAAAATTGCAATAACGTCTAATAAACCCCAAACAACCAGAAATGCGATTAAGGGAATACTAACTAATGAGGACTATCAAATAATTTTTTTAGATACTCCCGGAGTTAATAAAACACATACTAAATTAGCTAAAGCTATGGATAAAAGCATAAATGAAGCTATTTCGGGAACTGATGTTGTTATTGCTATGGTTGACTTGACCAGAAGATCAAACACTGATTTGTTTTTAGGTAAGTTAAATAAAGTTAAATGTCCTGTAATTTTACTTTTAAATAAAGTTGATGCTATACGGGACAAGCAGGATATTTTAAGTATTATAAGCGAATACAATAAACTATATAAATTTGATGAAATAATTCCGATTTCTGCTTACAGTAAAGAAGATATTGAAAATGTAATTGAGGCTGTAGTAAAAAGGCTTCCGTATGGTCCTCAGTATTATCCTGAAGATATGATTACGGATAGTCCGGAGAAAATTATGGTTGCAGAGATTGTAAGAGAGAAGGCTTTAGACTTACTTTCTGAGGAGATTCCGCATGGAATTGCCGTTGAAGTCGAAAAGATGAAAAAGAGAATCAATAAAGAAATTATAGATATAAGTGTAAATATATATTGTGAAAAAGAGTCGCATAAGCCCATTATAATTGGAAAAGGCGGTAAGATGTTAAAAGAGATAGGAACTCGTGCTAGAAATGATATTGAAAAGTTTTTAGATATGAAAGTTTTTTTGGAAGTTTGGGTTAAAGTAAGAAAAGATTGGCGCGATGATGAAAATGAATTGAGAAAACTTCATTTTATGGAATAATTATCAAGGAATGTACAGGTGATAAAAGGGGAAAATAACATTACGTAAAAAAGTCGTTTAATGCCCGTAATTTACAAATGGAGGAAACGAAAATGCTAAAAGAAGAATTATGGAAGTATTTTAAAAACACCGGTTCTATTGAAACATATTTGTTGTACAAAACTATGGAGCAGTATAAAATAGAAACGTCTAAGGATTTATCACGAGTTTTAAAAACTAAACAATAATTATTTGGAGGAAAAGTGGACACAAGAAAAATAGTAAAAACTAAAGGAATTGTATTAGCTGAAACAAATTTTTCCGAAGCGGATAAAATGCTTACTGTACTTACCCCCGATTTAGGTAAGATAAGTTGTGTTGCCAAAGGTGCAAGAAGGCTACAGAATAAACTTATGTCAACGTCTCAAATCTTTGCTTTTAGCGATATGGTATTATACCGTGGAAAAAGTGACAGTTATTATATAAATTCGGCAGAGCTTATAGAACCTTTTTATTCGTTAAGAATTGATTATGATAAATTGGAATGTGCCATGTCGTGTGTTAAATTTATAAAAAAAAATGTGCAGGAAAATCAGTCCTCTGTGTTACTTTTGAAATTATTATTAAATACCATATATCTTCTATCGGTGGGGGATAAGAATTTAGAGTTTGTAGAGGAAGTATATAAACTAAAGGCAATATGTTTGCTGGGATATATGCCACGAGTTTCAGCTTGTGTTGAATGTGGAAATAAAGATACCATTGGGTTTAGTATAAAAAAAAATGGAATGGTTTGTAAAAATTGTGGTATAATAGATAAATCCTTAATTGAGTTGAAACCAGGGACTGTCGCAACTATAAATTATATTGTAAACAGCGATTTAAAGAAGCTATTTTCTTTTAATATTACAGACGATATTATTAAAGAATTACAGCTTTTTAATAAAATATATTTACAGGAAAAATTAGAATGAGGAAGGAAGGATAGGATAATGGGACTACTTGAGGGTAAAAATATTTTAATTATGGGTATAAGAAATAAGCGCAGTATTGCATGGGGAATTGCAGAAAGCTGCTATAAGCAGGGTGCAAATTTAATTTTTACATATAAAAGTGAGAAAGAAAAGGAGTTCGCTATTGAGGCTACGAAAGATTTTAACGGCCATACTACTTTACAATGTGACGTTTGTAATGAAGAAGAGGTAAACAAGACTTTTGAAATTATAGAAAAAGAATATAAGAAACTTCACGGAATTGTTCACTGCATTGCACATGCTGAAAAAAAAGATTTGAAAAAAGATTTTTTAGAAACCTCAAGAGAAGGATATGCTTATGCTTTAGATGTTACTTCTTATTCTTTAATTTTAATTGCAAAACATGCTAAAAACTTGATGCCGGATGGTGGCAGCATAGTTACGATTAGTTATTATGGTGCAAGTAAGGTTATGCCCGGATATAATTTGATGGGAGCTGCTAAAGCCGCATTAGAGGCTAATGTTAGATATTTAGCTAATGAAATTGGCCCTATTGGAATAAGAGTCAACTCTATATCATCGGGCCCTATAAAGACGATTTCCTCTCGTGAGATAAATGATTTTAATACTATGCTGGAAATTGTTCAGAAAAAATCTCCTCTTAAAAAGCCTGTCACACCTGCTGAAATAGGAGACTCTACAGCATTCTTATTAAGTGATTTGGCACGTGGAATAACAGGCTCTAATTTATATGTAGATAACGGGTATCATATTATGGGTATCTAGAATGGAGGAAGATCATGGAATATAAAAAGTGTGAACATTGTGGCGAAGAGATACATATTAGAAGTAAAAAGTGTCCTTTCTGCAATCAAGTTGTTGCCGAAGTCGCGCCAGAAGAAGTAAAAGAAGAGAATACTGTAGAAGAAGATACAAATAAAACTGATAAAATCGAAAACAATAATGAAGTTATAAATGAAGAAAACAATAATATGGCGGCTCAGCCTCATATAAATTTTGAAGTGGGTGCCAACGGCGAGCCTAAAGATTACGTTTATAAAGCAGAAGTAAGGCATAGTTTAGAATATACGACTCCGCTGTCTAACATGGCTAAAGTTTTTATATCTGCATTATCCACATTGCCTATTATAGGTCAGATGATAGGAATTTTTATTGGGGTATTTTTCAGTACTTATGAAGATTCTGATAGGAAGTCTTTTGGAAGGGCACTTATTTTCTTATCTATATTTATGTTTGTAATGTATTTTGCATATATTAAATATACGATTAGTCTGCTGGATGGGATTGACATAAATGCTTTGTATAATTCTTTAGGGCAATAAAGATATGCTATATCGACTAGCTCAAAAAAATAAAGGACTGTACAAAAAGAAGTTGCTGAAAAAATCTGTGCGCATAAAAAAGATAGCACAAATGTCATATAGTTTAACGTTGCTCAGGATTCACAACGGAAACCTTTTATCCTATACTATAGGATGGTTTCCTGTGAATATTCGCATCTTTTAAACTATAT
>CAZVVZ010000009.1:0-18629 GCA_964631135.1 uncultured Eubacteriales bacterium | reverse complement strand
TTTTTTTTCGCAAATTTTCCTAAAGGGATTTAAATATTTTTAAAGAAATATACACTAATAAATACAAATGAGGAGGACTTTATGAAAAAAGTATTTTTTTTATTGATTTTTATATTAAATATTTTTTCTGTTACATGTGCGACAACGGCTCTAAAAGGAGTTTGGGTTGCAACTGTATATAATTTAGATTATCCTTCAACACCAACTAAAGATATAAATACATTAAAATCAGAGGCTATTTCAATATTAAATAATGTAAAAGAGCTTGGATTAAATGCGGTATTTCTTCAGGTACGGCCTTCGGCAGATGCATTTTATAAGTCAGAAATATTTCCATGGAGTAAATATTTAACCGGAGAAAGCGGAGTAGCACCTAATAACGGATTTGATCCGCTTAAGTTTTGGGTAGAAGAAGCCCATAATAGGGGAATTGAACTTCATGCATGGATAAATCCGTATAGAATAACTAAAAAGGGAGATGAAGAATATAATTTAATAGCCGGTAACAGCCCGGCTAAACTGAATCCGGAATACATAGTAAAATATTCTGATGGAAATTATTATTTTAACCCGGGCATTCCGGAAGTAAGGGAACTAGTTATAGATGGAGCTTTAGAAATATTAACAAACTATGATGTTGACGGAATACATATGGATGATTATTTTTACCCGGGAAAAGATTTTGATGATTTAGCTACATATAAAAAATACGGTGCAGGTTTTTCAAATATTGAGGATTGGAGAAGAAATAATGTAGATATGTTGGTAGAGGAATTGAATAAAAAGTTACATGCACAGAAGGAAGATATATCTTTTGGAATAAGCCCGTTTGGAATTTGGGCTAATAGTAAAAACAATTCTTTTGGAAGTAATACAAGCGGTACAGAATCATATTATTCTCATTATGCGGATACTAGGAAATGGGCTAAAAACGGCTGGGTAGATTATATTGCACCACAGATATATTGGGAATGTGGGCATAAAGCGGCTGATTATATTACTCTTGTTAACTGGTGGGCGGATGTAGTATACAACGGCAATACTAAATTATATATCGGATTAGCTGATTATAGGGTAGTGGATGCGAAGGATAGTAGTGTGTGGTATAATGCTAAAGAGATAGAGAAACAAATGGAAATAAATAAAGAAAGTAAAATTATTTTCGGAGAAATTCATTACAGATATTCTTCGCTTATTTCTAATAGCTCCTTATATAATTTACTAAAAAAGCAATATAAAAATAAAGAAATAACTGTCTATGTAAATAATGAAAAAATAGATTTTGATTATAATCCGATTATTGAAAATAACAGGACTTTGGTGCCTTTAAGGACTATTTTTGAAGCTTTGGGTGCTGTAGTCAGCTGGGAAAATAATACTGTTACTGCAAAAAAAGGTGAAACGGTTGTTTCTGTAGAAATAGGGAGTAATAAAATGAGGGTTAACGATAAAAGTATTGTTTTAGAGGTCCCGGCTCAAATAAAAAACAACAGGACATTTGTACCGCTAAGAGCTATATCTGAGGCTTTTAACAATACTGTTGAGTGGAACGATACTACTAAAACAATAAATATAATTTAGAAAGGAGCGTATGATTACTTAAGTATCATACAAATTTTTATGAAATATATTAAATTTAATATTTTTGACGAATATTCGGACATTATTAGTCACGGAATAACTGAGAGAGGTATTGATTTTATGCATAATGATTATAACTCCGAGGCTTTTAAGAACGGTAAAAATGAATTATCCAGAGAATTAAATGTTATGGAGAGGGATTTGTTTTTTATCAATCAAGTACACGACAAAGAAATTCGATTGATAGGTGAAGGCTCACTAAATAATATTGAATCTTATGATGGGCTTATGACTGATTTAAGTGGCAAGGTGCTATGCACATGTTATGCTGATTGTGTCCCACTATTATTTTTTGACCCGGAAAAAAGGGTTATTGCTTCAGTACATTCAGGATGGAAGGGGACTATAAAATTTATTGGGCGAGAGGCTGTATTAAAAATGGTTAGGGAATACGGCTCAAAAGTTGAAGATATTATGGTTGGGATTGGCCCGTCAATAGGACCTTGCTGTTTTGAAGTTAAAGAGGATACATATAATCAATTTAGAAGAGAATTATCAATTGGGGCGTTTGAAGATAAAGGGAAGTTGTTTGTTGATTTATGGAATGCTAATATTTATATGCTTACTCAAATAGGGATAAAAAGAGAAAATATAGAGTGCAAGGGAATTTGTACTTCGTGTAATTCAGAAAGATTTTACTCGTATAGGAAGGGAGATAGAGAGCAAGGAAGATTTACGGCATTTATTATGCTAAAGTAAAAGTGACTATAAAAAATCCCCCAAATAGCAAATACTTTATATATTTAAAGATGCGAATATTCGCGGGAAAGTATTCTATGTTCATTAAATATATGAGTTATTTGCTATTTAGGGGGAGCTTTTTACAGCCATTTTTTACACTTCTAGCTTTGTACCGCAAGCAGAACAGAATGTAGCATTTTTTGCAAGCTTTGCATCGCAATAAGGGCATTTATCTGTTTCAGGTTTTTCTTCTTCAATAGTCACATCCTGCTCAGCTCCGCATTTTGAGCAGAACCTGTCTTCTTTAGAAATTTCTGTAGTGCATACGGAACACTGCTTTAATTTTTTCATTTCTAATATTTTATTACGCATTTCCTGCACTAAGCTTTCAGATTCTTCGATTTCTTTACAAAGATCTTCAAAATCGGCATATGTTGAATTGCCTGATTTAAAGTCTTCATATACAGCAGCACCGATTTCTTCTAATTTTTCAGAAATCTTGTCGTTTTCACCGGCAATTTGCATTCTGAGTTTAGCTTCTTCAATCAATTTTCCGGATTTTTCGGTTGCAACTTTATATGTTTTTGTGAATGTTTTGGAAACCTTTTTACCAAACAAGTTTAATTTTTCATTAAATTCCATAATATCATTCCTCCTTGGACATTTGTACGAATTTAGTTTATTATAATTTATTCACAATATCAAGCAATTTTACTAAATCTTTCTAAAATATATTTAATAATATCATTATAGTTATCGCTTTTCACTTTTATGAATACATTGGGATCAAATGATACCCATACAGTTAAATCTTTTTCTAGAGAGTTGTCCATTACCGCACTTATTATATTTATTGCATCCAGCGGTTCAGGCAGGATATAGCTCCACTCAACTGTGTTTTCGTCAGTAAGCATATTTTTTTCAAAGAAAGTTTTTAGGAAATTATTTATTACATTATTTTTTTCTGACACTAGATTTAGAGTTATTGACATACCGGCCACGACCTTTCAATTATAATTTCTATATTTGTATTCTGAAACCTTTAGGAAAGTTGTGGGAGCAACGTCAATAGTATAAACAGCAACCTACTGCCAAGTTTTTTAGTAGTTTGTATTGAATTTATGATTCTAAACATATATAATATTTTTGAGTTTTTACATTATGTAGCTAAGGACCGGTTAGCAGATAAGGAGAAATAATGACACGATACACAATTAAAGAATTACCGGCTTTGGAAAGACCATATGAGAAACTTGAGTTATACGGTGAAAAGTCTTTATCTAATGCGGAGCTTTTAGCTATTATAATTAAATCCGGTACTAAGGAAGAAACTTCTATCCAGCTTGCACAAAGAGTATTAAATGAATGCTGTACAGAAAATGATTGCTTTTCGGTAAGAAATGCTTCACTTAGTTCGTTGATGAATATAAAAGGAATTGGTAGGGTAAAAGCTATTGTGTTGAAAGCAGCTTTTGAGCTTGCAAATAGGATTGATTCTAAGGTCGTCGAAAAGCCGTTCCTATTTCGCTCAAATTTGGCTGGGGAATATTTACTTGATATTCTTAACGATGAGAAACAAGAAAAAGTAAAAGTTTTAGGATTGAATGTTAAGGGAAGATTGGAAAGGGTTGCAACTATTGCGATAGGGGGCATAAATAGTGCAGAGGTAACTCCGAGTGCTGTTTTTAGGATGCCGATTGAGTGTGGCTGCGGTAATATAATTATTGCACATAATCATCCCAGTGGGGATCCTACACCGAGTAATGAGGATATTTTAATGACTGAAAAAATAAAAGCATTAGGAGAGCTATTAGGTATAAAACTTATAGATCATATAGTTGTTGGCGATGGAAAGTATGTAAGTATAAGACAGCAAGAGCTGTTAAATTGGTAAAGGAGATAAGTTGTATGAGGCTTTGGACAAAGGATATAGGGATAGATTTAGGTACAGCAAATACTTTGATAAAGATTGCAGGCGAAGAAGGAATTGCATTAAGGGAGCCATCTGTTGTTGCAGTTAACCAGAAAGTAAAGCATGTCCTGGCTGTCGGAAATGAAGCTAAGAATATGGTTGGGAAAACTCCTGGGGCTATTGTCGCTATACGTCCACTAAAAAATGGGGTTATTGCTGATTTTGAGGTTACTCAAGCTATGCTTAAGTATTTTATAAAGAAAGTTTGTAAGGATGGATTGTTTGGAAAGCCGAGAGTTGTTATATGTGTTCCGTCCGGTGTTACGGAGGTTGAGGAGAGGGCTGTACAGGAAGCGGCTTTGCAAGCCGGAGTAAGGGAGGCATTTTTACTTGAGGAGCCTATGGCTGCTGCAATTGGTGCAAAGTTACCTATAGAGGATGCATCAGGTAGCATGATTGTTGATATCGGAGGCGGAACAAGTGAAGTTGCGGTTATTTCTTTAGGAGGAATTGTTGTTTCTAAATCTATTAGAGTTGCCGGTGAAAAAATTGATGATGCTATTATAAATTATATTAAAAAAGAGCATAATTTAATGGTGGGAGAAAGAACGGCAGAGGAAATAAAGCTTTCTATAGGAAGCGCTTATCCTGTTGAAGAAGAGAAAACGATGGATATTAGAGGCCGTGATTTATTGACAGGTCTTCCAAAGAATGTCGTTATTAGTTCAAACGAGATTTTAATTGCTATGAGTGAGCCTGTTTCATCTATTATTGATGCTATAAAATATACTTTGGAAAAAACTCCGCCGGAGCTGGCTGCGGATATTATGAACAGAGGAATTTATCTTGCAGGCGGAGGAGCCTTGATAAAAGGAATAGACAAGCTTATAACAGAAGAAACCGGAATGCCGGTTAAAATTGCAGATAATGCACTTGACTGTGTTGTTACCGGTGCAGGAAATGTTGCTGAGAATTTGGATGTTTTAAAAGAAGTTTTGACCAGTAGAAGAATGAGATAATTTAAGGAGGGATAGAAATGAAGATTAAAGTGCCGTTTAGTAAAAAAACTTTAATTATAGTAAGTACTGCACTTTTAATTATTTCTATCTCTTTGACTATACAGCCGAAAGCTAATCCTAATTTTTTTGAACGGGTTGTTAATTTTGTGTTTTTACCTATTCAGTCTGTGGTTAAATTACCTTACAATAAAATAAAGGATTCCATAGATTTTTTTGTTGAAATGAAGGAATATGCTATTGAAAATGAAAGGCTTACTAAGGAAAATACAGAATTGAAAGAGAAGGTAAGACAGCTTGAAATTGATGGAATAGAAAATGATGAATTAAGAAATATGCTAAATTTAACTAAGAAGTATGACACTTCTAATGCCGTTGTCGCAGAGGTAATATCTGTTGATTCTACGTGGTTTGAAGTTATTACTGTTAATAAAGGTGAAAAAGATGGAATAAAGGAAAATATGACTGTTTTGACTCCTTCAGGGCTTGTGGGAAAGGTTACTAAAGTGTTTCCTCATTCATCACAGGTTACTACTATACTGGACGTATCTAACAGAGTTAGTGCTTTACTCACTAAAGAAGGCGAATTAGTTACAACTGAAGGGGATATGGGCCTTGTTAAGGAAGGCTTATTAAAATTAAAGTATGTTCAGTCAGATATATTACTGGCTGAGGGTGATGTTATAGAAACATCCGGTATGGGAGGAATATATCCGAAAGGTATATATATAGGCACTATAAAGAAAACTGAGGAAGATACTGATGTTATGAAACAATATGCACTGATTGAGCCGGGTGTTGATTTCAGCAAAATAAGAGAGGTTTTAATCATTGAAAATGTGGGGGTAAATTAGCGGATGAAAAATGTAAAATTAATTCTTATTGTAGTTATAATTTATATTTTACAGACTGTTATAATCCCCGATTTTAATATTTTAGGGGTAGCTCCTAATCTGGTTTTAGTTGTTGTATGTGGCATTGCTTTTTTATTTGGAAGTGCGGTGGGAGGCTACGTCGGATTTGCTTCCGGATTACTTCTGGATTTTACACAGGGACGTGCTATAGGGTTATATGCACTTTTATGTATGCATATTGGCATAATTTTAGGCCAGTTTAATAAAAGATTTTTTAAGGATAATTACTTTGTTGCAATAGCTCTTACGGGTGCTACAACTGTTATATATGAAATTTTAATTTATATTTTTGGGGCATTTATGTATTCTCAAGCTTTTAATTTTGGGAATTTTATTACTAATGTGCTGCTATCGGCTTTGACTAATGTCATTGCATCAATAATACTGTATCCGATACTTTTGAAAATCAATATCGGTGTGGAGCTTGACAGAAATATATTTGGAAGATAATGTGTGGTGATTTTTTTGGGTAACAACGGAAAAAATGATATGCGAATAAACATATTGAATTTATTTATTATTTTAGGTGGTATTATTTTAATAATACAACTTTTTAATTTGCAAATAGTAAATGGCGCAGATTACAGGAAACAGTCCGAAAACAGAACGTCTAGGAAAGTAACGGTTGTTGCTCCGCGTGGTGAGATTTTAGACAGGCATGGTGATATTTTTGCTACCAACAGAGACGGCTATAATGTTATGATGTATAAGCAGTCTATGTCTACTGCTGATAGAAATAAGCTTATATTGAATTTGGTTAATTTATTGGCAGAAAATGAAGTGGTATATCGGGATACATTTCCTATAGTTCTCTCAAACGGTGAAGCGATTTTTACTTTAGATACATCTGATGAGGTTAGTAAATGGAAAAAGAGGTATAAGTTTTCTGACGATACGACAGCATATGATATTTTAGAGAATTACAGAAAAAAATATGATTTGGACGAATATTCTATGGAGGATAGCAGAAAAATTATAGGGATAAGATATGAACTTGATAGGGTTGGATATAGTGCTTTTAAGCCATATGAAGTTGCAACAGATATTAGTAAAGAGGCTGTTGCGGCTTTAGAGGAAAGGTTTGCCGAATTTCCCGGTGTTACTGTAGAAATACAACCGATTAGGACTTATCCTAACGGTAAACTGGCTAGTCATGTACTGGGGTACATAAGTAAGATTAGTTCTGAAAAGTATGAAGAACTAAAAGATGAGGGATATTCAAGCACGGATAATATAGGCAGAAGTGGCATAGAAAGCATAATGGAGAGATTTTTAAGAGGTAAAAATTCTTTGCAAAAAATAGAAGTTGACGCAAGCGGCAAGTATTCGTATTCTCAAAGTGAGGGAACTGAATCGGGAGCTCAGGTATATTTAACGTTAGATGCTGAACTTCAGAAGGTTGCGGAGGATGCACTTAAAAATACTATAGAAAATATTGCAACCGGCAAATATTCTGATGGCTCTCCTGAGGCAAAGTCCGGTGCTGTTATAGCTATTGATGTTAAAAACGGAGAAATACTTGCTATGGCAAGTTACCCGGATTATGACCCAAATTTGTTTGTTAAAGGTATTTCTAATGAAGATTGGAATAAATTAAATATTGAAACAAAGCCTATGTTTAATAGAAATATTATGGGATTATATTCTCCCGGTTCTATATTTAAAATGGTGGTAGCTGTTGCGGCACTTGAGGAAAAGGCTATTGATAAAGATACTATTATTGTCGATGAGGGAGTTTACAAAAAGTATAAGTCGCCTCAGCCTAAATGTTGGATATGGAGTTCCGGAAGGACTCATGGAGCTGTTAATGTGTCTGATGCGATAAAAACGTCTTGCAATTATTTCTTTTATACTGTTGGCGAGGCTATAGGAATTGATAAAATTGAAGAATATTCCAGAAAATTTGGACTTGGTGAAAAAACCGGAATTGAGCTTGAAGGTGAAAGAGAGGGAATTGTTGCTAGTAGAAAGTATGTTGAAGAAAAAGAAAATAGAAAATGGAAGGTGGGAGAAACGTTAAGTGCATCAATAGGGCAATCTTATCATTCTTTTACACCTATTCAGATAGCAAGGTATATCGCAATTCTGGCAAATGGAGGGAAACGTGTCAGACCCCATATTATAAAAAGCATAGTCACTAATGACGGGACAATTTTAACGAGAGATGAAATTGAAATGTATGTTGGAAATGAGTTAGGGTTTGATTATAATGATGATATGCCGGAAGATTTAAATATAAGTGAGGAAACTTTAGAAGCGGTATTTTCAGGTATGGAGTCTGTTACCGGTGATTCAAGCGGAACTGCATACAATACTTTTAAGAATTTCCCTATAAAAGTTGGCGGTAAGACGGGTTCTGTTCAGGTAAGCGGTACAAATGCCGACAATGCATGGTTTATAGGTTTTGCACCTTATGATGAACCGGAGATAGCGATTTGTGCATTAGTTGAAAACGGAGTGCATGGGGCTTATACAGCATCTATTGTATTAGATGTTTTAAGAGAGTATTTTGGACTGAAGGAAACTGCTGATGATATTACAACTAAGGCTATTGTTAGTGATAACACAATGATGTAGAGGGAGAGAATTACAAATGATAGAAGCTGTTACTTTTAAATTAACTAAAAACGGTTTGATAATTTTATTGGATGACAATTTAGATTTTTCTACTATAAAGAGATTATTGAAAAAAAAGCTTGAAGAATCTAGAGACTTTTTTCAGGGAGCCATATTAAAGACTACTATAAAAGGTAGGGACTTGGAGAAGTATGAGCTTGATGAATTAAAAAAGTTGATAAATTTAGAAACCGGATTTGATGATATTACAGAAGATGTTGTTACTTTTGATTGGAGTAAAAATACTATTGAAGGAAAAACAAAATTTTACAGAGGTACAATGCGATCCGGTAATCAGATAGATTTTAAAGGGAATGTTGTGGTCATGGGAGATGTTAATCCCGGTGCGGAAGTTATTGCAACCGGCAATATAGTGGTTACCGGCATTATAAAGGGAACAGTTCATGCAGGCTGCAAAGGTAACAGAAATGCTATTGTATCTGCTCAAGGAATATATCCTACACAGTTAAGGATTGCAGATTTAATTACTGTTTCGCCGTCTGAAAAAGTTGAAAAAAGTTCAACTTTTGAAACTGCATGTATAAGGGATAACACAATTTGTATAATCAATGATTAAAGTTTGAAAGGATAGGTTTTTATGAAGATTGTTTTTATGGGAACTCCGGATTTTGCGGTGCCTACGTTAGAAAGAATAATTGCAGATGGGCATGATGTTTTGGCAGTTGTGACTCAGCCGGACAAGTCTAAAGATAGGGGTATGAAACTTCAGTATTCTCCTGTTAAGGAGTGTGCTATAAGGCATAACATTGATGTGTTACAGCCTGTTAAAATAAAAAATGATGATGCTTTTTTTGAGAAATACAAGGAATTAAATCCTGACGTTACTGTTGTTGTAGCATTTGGGCAAATACTTCCGAAAAATGTTTTGGAGCAGCCTAAATATGGCTGTGTAAATGTTCACGGTTCTTTATTGCCTAAATATAGGGGGGCAGCACCTATTCAGTGGTCTGTTATAAACGGAGATAAGGTTACGGGAATTACAACTATGTATATGGACGTTGGCTTAGATACAGGCGATATGCTAATAAAGAAAGAAGTAAATATTGGCAAGGAAGAAACAGCAGGTGAACTTTATGAACGACTGTCATTTGTTGGTGCGGAGGCTTTAAGCGAGACATTATCTTTAATAGAGAATGGGAAGATAAAGCGGGAAAAACAGCCGGAAAATTTTACTTATGCGCCTATGCTAACAAAAGAAACAGGAAGAATAGATTGGAATAAAAAGAGTTCTGAGATAGATGCTTTAGTAAGGGGTGTAACTCCTTGGCCCGGGGCATTTACAGAATTTAACGGTAAAAAATTTAAAATTCATAAAGTAAAAATAGTTGAAGGTGTGGGGGAAGCAGGAAACATAATTAAGTCTGATTCGAAAGAAGGACTTATAGTTGCAACAGGAGATGGAGCTATAGAACTTATTGAAATCCAGCCGGAGAACAAAAAAAGGATGCTTGCTAAAGACTTTTTAAGAGGTAATAAAATATAATTGCTAAAGAGAAGGAGGAGAGGTATGAACATAAAATTGTCTGCATGTACAATTGCAAAGAATGAGGCTTTAAATATAGGCAAGTCAATAGATAGTTATAAAGAGTATGTTGATGAAATAATTATTGTAGATACGGGTTCTACTGACGAGACTATAGATATAGCTAAGGGAAAAGGAGCAAAGGTTTTTTATTTTGAATGGAAGAATGATTTTTCTGCTGCTAAAAATTTTGCTTTAGATAATGCAACGGGGGACTGGATAATATTTTTGGATGCAGATGAATGGTTTGATAGCGACACTGCAAAAAACATCAGAACTGCGATTGAGAATGCAATTAGACTAAATTATAATGCAGTTGCTTGTAAAATGGTTAACTTTTATACAGAGACTGAGATCGCTGAAACTGCTTCTTCAATGCGAATTTTTAAACATTCGGATAATATTAGATATAATAGGACAATACATGAAGCCTTATTTGATATTGATAAGAACATAGCTTTACCTAGTATATTTACCGAGCTTTTAACTATAAATCATTCCGGGTATATGAAGGGACTTTTATTAAAAAAGGCAAAAAGGAACAAACTGCTTCTAGATAGGAACTTTGCTTTAGGTAATTTCACTCCGGTAGATTACTTTTATGGCTTAAGAGAGAACCTTAAAGAGAACCTTGAAGTATCTGATTATTTTTTTAGGCTTATTGAAAATACACCTAATTATGATGAGTTGGTTTCGTCGTTTAATGTTACTACATCAATAGACGAAAATAGGGTTAAGGTTGCGAATCTTTTTCCAAATAAATATTCTTTTGAATATCGGGTAAAGATGCTTGAAGATATTCAAAAAAAGCATGTCAATAATCCAACTTTTAAATTTTACGAGTACTTACTTTTTGAAAAGATAGATAAAAAAAGGGCTATAAAAGCTTTAGAAGATGCTGTTGAGTTTGAAAAAAAATTTGAAAAAGATAATATGATTTCAAGCAATCCTTTTTATGCAAAAAAAAGTGAAGCATATGCTTTATTGGGCGAGCATTATGTTTTTTTGAATGATAAATTAAAAGCATTAGATTGTTTTACTCAGGCACTAAAAGTAGATTGCATGAATTTTAAAGCACTTATGGGGCTATTGCATATTATTTCAAATGAGAAAACAGAAGACGTTGTTATGTTTATAAATTCTATAATTGATGTTTCTAAAAAAGAAAATGAAAAATTCATTGTAGATGCTTTGAGGCTTACGGAATTTAAGGAAATATTTCTGTATTATTTTGTGGATTATTACAAAAAGTATGAAGAGGTAGACAAAGCATTTTTTACTTCAAGATTATTAACCGAAAATTTTGAGGAGACTGCTGATAAGTATGTTAAAGTTTATAAGGAAAGTAAAGACGAGAGAGCTTTTTTATTGATTAGTGCGGCTTTAGTGGCGGGAAATTGTAAAGACAAGTTCTTTAGCATCAGTGAAAATATGTCTTATACATATTTAACTGTTTTATATGCATATTTCAATAACCAACCTATGGAAAATTTTTCGGAAAATGATTTCCAAATTGCTTTTGGCATTTTTAAGGAAATTGCCTATATTGCTGACATTGACACAATAGACAGGTTTGTAAGTATTTGCGGTGTGGCAAAAGAGAAATTTTATTTTGAAATTAGTAAATATTACTATTTACAAGCTTCGTATAGTTATGTCTTGAATTGGATAGACAGAATTAAGCAAAAAAATGACATAACAGACAATTTATTGACGTATTTTAATTATTTACTTACAAATATTTATTTTAGGAATAATGAGTTTGATAAAATTCCTGAGTGCTTAGATAAAGTGATACTAAATGGTTTGCTTGAGCAAGATATAGTACTGATTTGCGAAATTTTAGAAGCTGATGATGATAAGCTACAAG
This sequence comes from uncultured Eubacteriales bacterium, assembly GCA_964631135.1. Taxonomy (GTDB): domain Bacteria; phylum Bacillota; class Clostridia; order TANB77; family RGIG9151; genus RGIG9151. The sequence continues at coordinate 6,436 of CAZVVZ010000009.1, read as the reverse complement.
AGTATTTTGAATTGTTTGACAGTTTAAATTTTGCAAAAATTAACATGCCTCTTGATAAAATAGACGATATTTTATATGATGCAGTCAAATTTATGTCTATAGATAAACTTCAGGAAGAGTTAAAGGATAAAAAAATTTCAGTAGTTGAAGATCATTTAAAGATATTTTTTGATTTTGCTGAGAAATTAAAAAAGCAAAGGGCATTTTCTCTTGCTGAAAAATATTATAAAATATCTTTAAAGTATAATTATAGAGTTGATAGATGCTACCTTGCTTTAGGAGAAATATATAATTATTTTGATAAACCGGATTTAAGTTTTTACTGCTATCAGAATGCTTTTATTGAGAATTTTACATTAGCCGGAGAAATTTTACCTAATGGACATAGTAATAAGAATTATATATTTTCTAAAAAGGCAGAAAAAATTATAGATAGGTGTCCTATTTGCGGGGGGACAAGTAAACCTACAGCAACGTATATGAATATTGAGGATGAAAATTTAACGTATAATGAACCGGCAATTGTAAAATATTCTTGTTGCGATGAGTGCGGACATGTTTTCGCTGAAAATGATATCGAAGAAAAAATATATTGGAGTAAATTTGATAATAACATAGATGAAAGCAAAATTTCGGCTGCTTATGATATTTTGGAAAACATATGTGATATTACAGAAGGCGATAGTATATTAGATTGTTCAGACGACAACGGAGAATTTAAGACGGCTGCAGAGAGCTATGGATTTAGGGTTGAAAAGCCGGATTTATCAAAAACAGCAGATATTATTTTTATGGAAGATTTGCTTAGTAAAACATATAAAGTGGAAGAAACTATAAGAAAATATTCGGACAACTTATCGTCTGACGGGGTTATTGTTTTTCAAATCTATGATGCCGATAATGCTTTTTCAAAACTTGCTGATAAACCTATGTGGGCGAAAGCAGGGATTAAAAATATTTTTTCAAAAAAGTCGATTGACGTATTATTTAATAAATTGGGGCTTCAAATTTTACAAATAAATGTAGACAAAATAAATAAGGGCAAAATAATTGTGTTTGCCGGTAAATAAGGAGTGAGCTATTGATGGGACTAATAAAAACTTTTAAATTAAGTGCTAATCCGGTAGTAGAAGGGGTTACTGCTGTAGGAAGAAGTAAGTATGCTATCGCTATAAAGAAAACAAATGGCAATATACTGTTAGATAAAGGAAATGCAAAGTTTATATCCAATTTACCTATTATATTTGTCAGAGGAGTTATTAAATTGTTTGAGGCCGGTGCATTACTTTATAAAACCTTACTTTATTCTGCAGAGTATTTTGACAGTGAAGTAAAAGAAGAAGGTGAAACAGAAATTTTATTTAAAGAGGAATGGCTCAAAAATCAGGACAAGGCAAAGGCAGAAAATTCATTGGCTTGGTTAAAATTTTTCGGAACATTAGTGCTAATGCTGGCTGTCATTTTAGGATTTTTCATATTACCTGTAGTTATCAGCTCACTTTTTTCAAATAATTACGGAGACGGACAGTGGATTTTATTTAATGTGATAGAGTGCATAAGTAGAATTGTTTTATTGATTATAGGGTTTGTGGTGTTTAAGTTTGCCGGGGGAGTTTTTGCTAATATTAGGCAATATTCTTGTGCTATCAATAAGGTTTTAAACTGCTTTGAGGCTGATAGGGAACTCTCAATTGAGAATGTAAAGCAAGCTTATAAGTTCCATCCTAGAGCGTTATCGTACATATTCTTTTTAAGTATAGTTATTTGTAGCATTGCGCTTATTTTTGTGAAAATGGATAGTTTATTTTTAGCATTTTTAATAAGAGCAGGGGTTTTAGTATTGTCTATCGGGGTTGCTTATGAAATTTCGAGATTGTTCGGAATGTTTAATGGAGGAGTATCTAAGACGATTTCTATGATTTGCGGAATGTGGATAGAATACTTTACGGTAACAGAGCCGAATGATATTCAACTATATGTGGCAATTGCAGCTGTAAAAAATGCTATGATTGAGGACTAGTTATGAATATAAAAAGTATTTTAGAATTGGCGAATAAAGAATTTGTCGATCATAAAATCGATAATTATTTTTATGAAGCTAGAGAGCTGATGGTATTTACTTTAGGCAAAACTAAAGAATGGATAATGAGCAACACTGATTATGAACTTTCCGATAAAGAGTATAAAGATTTTTTAAAAGTTAAAGAAAGAAGAATACATGGAGAGCCACTGCAGTACATATTAGGTGAGCAGTACTTTATGGGACTTAAATTCACAGTAAACAGTGACGTATTGATTCCAAGGGCAGATACGGAAATTTTAGTGTATAAGGTTATTGAACTATTAACCGATAAGGAAAATGTGAAAATTTTAGATGTTTGCACAGGATCAGGCTGTATTTCCGTATCTTTGGCAAAAAATATTAAAAATGCAAAAATATATGCTTCTGATGTTAGTGCTAAAGCTATCAATGTGGCAGAAAAAAATGCGGAAATAAATGAAGCGGAAGTAAAATTCTTTATTTCGGATTTGTTTTCTGAAATTCCTGAAGAAAAATTTGATATAATAGTTTCTAATCCTCCGTATATAAATGCAGAAGATATGAAAACTCTGTCAAAGGAAGTACTGAATGAACCGCATTTGGCTTTATATGGCGGAAAAGACGGCCTTGATTTTTATAAAAAAATTTCAAAAACGTCTTTGGAATATTTAAAAGATGATGGCATTTTAGTTTTTGAAATTGGCTATAATCAGGCAAACGACGTTTCTGACATATTAAAAAATTTTGGATATAGTAAAGTAGAAATTATAAAAGATTATTCTAATAATGACAGAGTTTTGGTTGCATATAGATAATTTTTGGAGGTATAGTAATGAGTAAATTTGATTTGGGTATTTTGCTTGTTATATTAGTATTTATGCTTTTGGGGTATTATAAAGGGTTGGTAAGGTCTGCTTTGAGCCTTGTTCAATATTTTGTAGTTACTATTTTATCTGTAATGCTGGCACCTACGGTTTCAAAAATGCTAATAGAAACTTTTAATTTTGATTTATTTATTGTAGAATGGATAAGAAATAATGAAAATTTATTTTTTAATGCTATAAGTATTGTTAGTGAGGAAATTTTGAAAAATATTGCCGGACGAATAATAAATGTGCTATCTGTAATTATTTTATTTATACTGCTTAAAATAGTATGTATGATAGTAATTGGAATATTAAATAAAATTGCTAACTTACCGATATTAAATGTTGTGAATAAAGTTGGAGGACTTTTAATAGGGGCTGTCAACGGAATATTAGTGGTTTATTTGCTTATTTTGCTTATAAATTGGTTACCGTTAGAATCTTTAAGTGCGATACGTGATGGTGTAAAGTCATCTTTTTTAGGTATAGCAATAAATTCGTGTGTACCGGAGGTAGCTGCTGAAGTTATAAGTATGGTAAAAACTACAGTTTAAATTAAAAAGGGGTATTTAGAATGTTAGATGAGGAGAAAATAATAGAATATCTAAAGAAAAATTTAAAAGCACCGAGATTTACTCACAGTATTGGTGTAATGGATATGGCTGTGAAATTGGCTAAAATTCATTCCGTCGATATAAATGATGCGAAATTTGCCGGATTATTGCATGACGTTGCCAAGAATATGGAAAACAGTGAGCTTATTGCTTACTGCAAGGATAACGGAATTGAATTGGATCCTATTAAGTTAGAGTCTCCCGGAATGTTACATGCTGAGGTGGGCGCGGATATTGCAAAGAAAAAATTTGGTGTCAACGATAGAATTGTACAGGCTATAAAGTATCATACTTTGGCTAATGAGAGTATGGAGAAACTAGATAAAATTATTTATATAGCGGATTTGATAGAAGAGGGGCGAGACTTGCCGGGGTTAGAGCCTATTAGAAATGTGGCATACAAAGATTTAGATAAGGCATTGGTTTTAGCACTTGAGTATTGCATAGATAATGTGATGGAAAGAGGTAAGACTATACATCCTCAAAGTCAGCGTGCTTTGGAAGTAGCAAAGAAGAATACTAAAGACAAGGAAAATTAAGTTATAGGAGGGTGTTCCCCATTGAAAGAGTTTGTAAAATTGGTTTTTAAGTTTTCATTGATAATGTTTATAGTTATAGCAATAATACTTGGTGCAATTATAGTTTATGCAAAAATATCAGGAAAAGAAATTACAGAAATACCGGAAAACATTTTCGGAACAAATAAAAAATCAGTAACTGTGCTGATAGCAGGTCTTCATCCGGATGGACCACTTACTGATTTTATTATGTTAGCGAAGTACAATCCCGAAACCGGTAAAGTCAATGCATTATCTATTCCGAGAGATACTAAAGTAGTGGGTACTGTAGACGGTAAAATAAATTCAGCATATGCACGTGGTAAAGATATTCAAAAATTAGCAGATAAAGTGAAAGATATTACCGCTTTGGAGCCTGATTATTATGTAATTTTCGATACTGCTGCTGTAAGAAAAATGGTAGATGCTATTGGGGGAATTCCAATGGAAGTACCTATAAACATGAAATATGATGATAATGCACAGAATTTGCACATAGATTTGAAAAAAGGGTATCAAGTTTTAGATGGCGAAAAAGCAGAGCAGTTTATAAGGTTTAGAAAAAATAATGATGGAACAGGTTATCCTCTAGGAGACGTTCAGAGAATAGAAGCTCAACAGGAATTTATAAGATCGGCTGTTGAACAGGTATTAAAGCCTTCTACATTATTAAAACTCCCAGAGTTGATATCTCTTGGACTAGAATCTGTAAAAACTGACATGAAATTAAGTGAAATATTAACTTATGTAGATGACGTTAAAAAATTCGATAAGAATAACTTAAGACTTGAAACACTGCCGGGAGAGGGTAAATATATAGGCTCAATTTCATATTTTGTACATGATGCTGATGCAACGAAAAAGCTGATTGAAGAAATGTTTATAAATGAAGTGGCTACGGATAGTAGTGGCTCTGATGATAAAAAGAATAGTGAAATTTCAATTGAAGTTTTAAATGGGACTTCACGTTCCGGTTTGGCAAATTCCGTAGCAGAGAAGCTGAAAGAAGAAGGGTATAATGTTATAAAAATAGGGAATTATAAAACCAGTACCAATATATCCACCAGCATTATAAATAGGACGGACGATGATTATGCGAAGCAAGTTAAAGAATTTTTAGGTGTCGGTAAGGTCAAAACGGAAAAAGAAGATGGATCAAAAGTAGATGTTACAGTCATATTAGGAAGTGATTATAAATAAATTTGCATATAAGCAGTAATAAAAATATATTTAATTTACATAAACAGCTTGAAATGATAAGGAGTTAATGATAAAATAAATCGTACACTTTCAGAAAGGGATGATAGCATGAATAAATATATCACAAATTTTACCAATTTTTTGGTAAATGATAAAAAGTTATCTGATAATACACTTCAGTCGTATAGAAGAGATATAGAGCAGTATATGACATATGTAGACAATAATAATTTAGATTTTAAAACTGCTAATAAAACTAGTATAATAACATATCTTATATATTTACAAAAAGAAGGAAAGGCAACTTCTACAATTTCGAGGAATCTTGCTTCAATTCGTTCTTTTTATCAGTATATGGTTAGAACTAAAGTGGTTGAAGAGGATCCTACAGAAGGATTGGAATCTCCTAAAATGGAAAAGAAATTGCCTAAAATTCTTTCCGTCAGTGAGGTCAATTTGTTATTAGAACAGCCTAAATGTGTCGATTTAAAAGGATATAGAGATAAAGCTATGCTTGAAATACTTTATGCAACCGGTATAAGAGTTTCTGAATTGATAAATTTGGATATTTCTGATGTTAACGTTGAAATGGGCTTTATAAAATGCAGAAATGCACACAAAGAGAGGGTAATACCGGTAGGTGCTGCTGCATGTGCAGCTTTGACAGACTATTTAAAAGAAGCAAGGAATGCTATGATCCATACTGATGACGAAACAGCATTGTTTGTTAATACAAATGGCGGAAGACTCACAAGACAAGGATTCTGGAAAATAATTAAGCAGTATAAAAATCAGGCGAAGATTTCTATGGACATCACACCTCATACATTAAGACATTCATTTGCTACACACTTAGTAGAAAATGGTGCAGACTTAAGAGCGATTCAGGAGATGCTTGGTCATTCAGATATTTCGTCAACTCAGATTTATGCACAGCTTGCAAATAGTAAATTAAAAGAAGTATATCAAAAAACTCATCCGAGAGCTTAAAGAGAAATTTTTCGGTATAGAAAAAACAATCAGATTTTATTTTCTGATTGTTTTTTTGTATCTACTAGCAGATATGTCTGGTGCGAGTGATAGGAATCGAACCTACGGCACGCAGTTTAGGAAACTGCTGCTCTATCCTACTGAGCTACACCCGCGAATAAAAATATA
>CAZVVZ010000008.1:4809-18722 GCA_964631135.1 uncultured Eubacteriales bacterium | reverse complement strand
TTTCTGTCTCCCAATATTGTATCATTATACCATTTATTTTTCAAGAATATTACTTGATTTGTTTCATAACTTCTTCAGCAAAGTTTTCTTCCTTTTTCTGAAGGCCTTCACCTTTTTCAAATCTTACAAAGTTCGTTAAGTTTACACCATGAGATGCAAGGTAAGCCTGAACTTTTTGATCGTTATTTTTAACGAATTCTTGTTGAAGTAAGCAATTTGTCTCGTAAAATTTATTGATTTTACCCATAACCATCTTGTCAATAATATTTTCCGGCTTATTAGCATTCTTAGGATCTTCCTTAATTTGTGCAATAATAATTTCCTTCTCTTTTTCAACATCACTGGCAGGTACTACTTCTTTAGTCAAATATGAAGGGTTAATTGCAGCAATTTGCATAGCAACATCTCTAGCTGCTTCATACGAATCTTCTTTGTCTAAAGCATTTTCAGCTTGAACAAGTACACCAATTCTTCCACCGGCATGAGTGTAAGAGCAAACATTTCCTTCAATTCTTGCAAAACGTCTGATATTCATATTTTCCCCAATCTTAGCAATTAAAGCTGTAAGCTTAGCTTCAACAGTTTCACCGTTATAATCCATTGCTTTTAATGCTTCAATATCGCTTGGATTTTTATCTGCAATAATTTTTGCTACGTCTGCAACAAAGTTTTGAAATTCATCATTTTTAGCAACAAAGTCAGTTTCAGAGTTAACTTCAAGTAAAACTCCAACTTTTTTGTCGTCTGTAATATATGCCTTTACAATACCTTCAGCAGCAATTCTTCCTGCTTTTTTAGCCGCAGTTGCCAATCCTTTTTCTCTTAAAAATTCAATAGCTTTCTCCATATTTCCGTCTGTTTCTTTTAATGCCTTTTGGCAGTCCAACATACCGGCACTTGTAATCTCTCTTAATTCTTTTACCATAGCAGCAGTAATCATAATAATATCCTCCTTAATTTTTAATCTATACTCAAAAAAGGGGAAACCTTGAAAATATTTTCTTCATAGGCTACCCCTTTTCAAGATTATTCTTGTGTTGCTTCTTCTTCGCTAGCAACTTCGTTAGTTTCCGCTACTTCTCCCATTTCGCCTTGGTTAACTTCAATAATTCCGTCAGCCATAGCTCCGGCAATAAGTTTAACGGCACGAATTGCATCATCATTAGCAGGGATAACATAATCTGTATCATCAGGATCACAGTTTGTATCAACAATACCAACGATAGGAATATTCAACTTTCTTGCTTCTAAAACAGCAATATGTTCTTTCTTAGGATCAACGATAAATAAAGCACCCGGAAGTTCCTTCATATCCTTGATTCCGCCTAAATTCTTTTCTAATTTTTCCATCTCATTTTTTAGTTGAATAACTTCTTTTTTAGGAAGTACATCAAATGTTCCGTCAGTAGACATTTTTTCTAATTCTTTTAAACGTTCTATTCTCTTTGTAATAGTTTTGAAGTTTGTAAGCATACCACCTAACCATCTTTGGTTAACATAGTACATTCCACATCTTTCAGCTTCCTCACGGATAGCATCTTGAGCTTGTTTCTTAGTTCCTACGAACAAAATAGATTTTCCTTCTTCTGCAATAGATTTAATAAAGCTATATGCTTCATCAACCTTTTTAGAAGTTTTTTGTAAATCGATAATATAGATTCCGTTTCTAGCTGTAAAGATGTATTCAGCCATTTTTGGATTCCATCTTCTTGTTTGGTGACCAAAATGTACACCGGCCTCAAGTAAAGCCTTCATTGCGATAACTGACATATTTTTTCCTCCTTTGGTTTTATCCGCCATATCTATTTACATTCACTAACCGAAAAATCGGCACCATTAGTGGTTTATAGGTATGTGTGATTTTTTACTGAAATAATATATCACAAGTTTGTTGCAAAATCAAGTGTTTTTCAGAAAATATTCGCATAGTTGGTTACTGGTCAGAGTATATGTCACTGGTCAGAGTACATGAAATAAGATACATGTTTTAAAAGGAACGAATATTTGCCGAAAGACTTCCCGTATTTTTTTAAAGTCTTTCGTTGCAAATCCTGAGTTCCGATGAAACATGTATCTTATTTCATGTACTCTGACCAGTAGCTATCAAGAAAATTATTTTTATTTTTTTTGATAAAATAACTTTGGCTTTAACAGTCGTTTTTACCCAATTAACATAACTAGTAACCCTATTCAAAACCTTTTGCAGAGTGCATTTGACAATAATCGCCTGTCTTTGACAAAATCGTTTTTTTATGTTATTCTAACAACATAATTTACTAATGAGGTGGTCGAATGATTAGGAAAAATGATCTATCAAAGTTAAAAGAAGACATAGGCTTCTGTATTGGTCAAAGTGTAAGAGTTACTACCAACAAAGGTAAAAAGAAAGTACTTACAAAAGAAGGTGTTGTTGAGAGCGCATATCCAAGCATATTTACTGTAAAGTTTGAAGATGAGCAGTCAACAAGAAGAATTTCATATAGTTATACTGATGTACTTACAAACACGATTGAAGTAATTCGTTGTTCAGATAACTTAAACATTCAAAATTTTCTTAATTAAGGGCTGTAAAAATTAAGGAGCTGTAAAAGGACTCCACTAAATAGTAAATACCTCATATATTTAAATGTATGAGGTATTTGCTATCTAGATGGAGTTTTTTACAGCCCCTTTTTTAGCAGAAAATTTTTTACTTAATTTTTTCTAAAGCAGCATTAGCGGCATTCTGCTCCGCCTCTTTTTTACTGTTCCCGTTTCCTTGTCCTAGAATTTTATCGCCGAACTTTACAACAGCTACATATTTTCTTTTATGTGCCGGCCCGTTTTCTCCTACTATTTCATAAATTATTTTTTTAGATTTATCTTTTTGTAAAATTTCTTGCAACTTAGTTTTATGGTCTTTTTGACCTAATTTTCCAACAGCATCTTCGGCAACTTGTCCTAAATTACGTAATATAAATTCTTTTGCGGATTCAAACCCTCCGTCTAAATAAATAGCCGCAATAACAGCCTCAAAAGCATCTGCCAATATAGAAGGTTTATTGCTGCCTCCTAACCTTTCTTCTCCAACTCCCAGTTTAATAAACTTATTATATTCAAGTTTTAATGCAACTTCATATAATGCATCTTCACATATTACTGTAGCCCTTATTTTGCTCATATTTCCTTCTGATATCTCCGGTTTATGCATATAAATTTTTTCGCTTATAACAAGATTTAATACAGTGTCTCCTAAAAATTCAAGTCTTTCGTTACTCTTTGTGTAAGGAGACTTTTCATGAGCATATGAAGTATGAGAAAGTGCTGTTTCTAATAAATTTATGTTTTTAAAATGATATTGCAAATTATTTTGTAATATATCTAAATTTTCCATATTTTTCGGTACTGTTCAGGCCCGAACATGAACAGTAGCTATTCTTCACCCCTAGCATATAGTTTATGTATTTTGTTGCAGTAAATACTTCATTTATTGCAATTCCGTTCTTTTCTACTGACCATGCTTAATTTAATAAGATACAATTCTGATAATGGAAACATATTTATTATTAAATTAAGCTTAGTTAGCAAACATTTTTAATTGTATAATAGGCTGTTGAAACCAATTCAACAGCCTACCAAAAATTTCTCGCTCTTAGTTATTATTTTGATGAGCTTTTATATACTCGACAGCATCACCTACTGTTACTATCTTATCTGCATCAGTTTCCGGTACCTCAATATTGAATTCCTCTTCTAAAACCATAACGAATTCTACCATATCAAGGGAGTCAGCCCCAAGGTCATCAACAAAAGAAGATTCTAAAGTAACTTCATCTTCCTCTACTCCAAGTTGTGAAACAATAATTTCTTTCACCTTTTCGAAAACCATCTACAATTCACCCCCTTCCAAAATTTTACCACTTACCACAAAAGCAATATCGGCAGTAAAATTTAAACTCTTTACATGAAATTTAAAAATCTCAAATAAAAGTATATCAACTTTTTTTAAAATTGCAACTATTTTATTGCTTCTTTTATATTTTCTATTGTATTAGTTTTTTCAAATTCATATGCTTGCAGTATTGCAGATTTTATTTCACGAGCCTTAGATGTACCGTGGCACTTAACAATACCCCCATCTATACCCAACAGCAGTGCCCCCCCATACTCCGTATAATCCATTTTGTGCTTTATTTCACGTAATGCGGGTTTAATCAATAAAGCACCGATTTTTCTTGTAATACTTTTTACAACAGACTCTTTCAATATGTCAAAAACGGCTAATCCAAATCCTTCTAAAGTTTTTAATACAAGATTTCCTGAAAAGCCGTCGCAAACTACAACATCAACATTACCAAGCATTAAATCTCTACCTTCAATATTTCCAATAAAGTTAATATTCTCTTTCTTTAATAACGGATAAGCTGCTTTAGTCAAGTCATTGCCCTTTTCTTCTTCTGTTCCGATATTAAGTAGCCCGACCCGAGGATTTCTTATTCCCAAAATATTTTTACAATAAACATTTCCCATATGTGCAAACTGAACTAAATATTCCGGTTTACAGTTTGTATTTGCACCTGCATCAACTATCACAAATGGGCCTTTTTTAGAAGGCAATGTTGGACAAAGAGTTGGCCTTGAAATTCCTTTTATTCTGCCAACAATAAGCAAAGCTCCCGAAAGTAAGGCACCTGTGCTACCGGCAGAAATAAAAACTTCTCCTTCTTTTTCTTTTATCATATTAAGCCCAACAACCATTGATGAATCTTTTTTTGACTTTATTGCTTTTGTTGGAATATCATCATTAGATATTATTTCACTTGCATGCTTTACCTTTATATTATCAGGCTGACCTAGTTTTTCTAAGCGGTCCTTTATTATTTTCGCATTGCCGACTAAAACAATAGTAGCATCAACTTGTGATGCTGCCTCAACTGCTCCTTTTATTATTTCGTCAGGTGCATTATCTCCTCCCATAGCATCAACTATTATTTTCATATGTATTTTATCTCTCCTTTAGTTTTTGTTTTAAAACCACTACTCTATTATAATACAATTTTTTTACAAAATGTCAAATTTATAATGACAAAATAAATTTAATTGGATATACTATTAGAAGTAAATATTGACAATTCGGAGGTAATTATGCTTTCATGTAAAAATTGCGGCGCTGAAATGAGCGGAGTAGACTTGGTTTGCAAAAATTGTGGCACACCATGGGGAAAAAAGCACAAGAGTAGAGTAGGAATATATTTTTCAATTCTTATATTAGTAGCGGTAGGTGCGATTTCTTATATAATTTATGTACCTGGTGCAAAAGATAATTTCATGACATTTTATAATAATGTATTAGCTGTTATGCAAAAAAACGAAGAAGAAAATCCATCTGAAACTAATAGCGAAGTTCCACCTGTTTCTAATGAAAATGAAATTGTTCAGCAGATTGACGAGCCTGAGCCTGAAGTTGCACAGCCGCCTATTGAAGAGCAGCCGGAAGAAATTACTCCTCCTGCTTTTTCTAAAGTAAGTGCATCTTCTTCATTAAAGGACTATGAACCTGAATTAACTATAGATGGAAAGCTCGACACAGCATGGCTTGAAGGAGTACGTGGCAACGGAATTGGTGAATGGCTTATGTACTCTGCTGAAAGTGAGCAGACAGTTTCTTCTATTACTATATATAACGGATACTTAAAAAATGATAAAGTTTATGCAAATAACGGAAGAATAAAAAAATTTTCTATTGAATTTTCTGATGGAGAAATTATTACAGAAGACATTCCAAAAGCAAAATATTCTGAAGCAGAAAAGGGCTACACTATTACATTTGATTCTCCAAAAGTAACTTCGTCAATAAGATTAACTATTTTAGATGCTTACCAAGGTGCATATTATACAGACACAGGTATTTCAGGAATTGCATTTAACTAATAAAAGCTTTGATGATTACCGGTAATAGGTTTTTAATCATAAATCAGTTACTGCTCAAACTACTATACGAAAATAACATATATGTTTTAAAAGGAAGGAATATTTGCAGACTTCCCGTATTTTTTAAAGTTTTTCGTCGCAAATCCTGAGTTCCGATAAAACATATATGTTATTTTCGTATAGTGCTTTGAGCAGTAACTGATTTCTCTTTAATAATTTAACTAAACTCCCCTGTAGAAATGACCGGATGTGTATTTACCGGATACTACTTTTTCACCATTTTTTATAGCCTTTAATACCTTTTTTCTCTCTTCCGTACCTTCATTAAAAAAGTAAGCCCTAAAGTAATCAACTTTACCTTCTAACTCCTTTTTTATCTCACTTGCAAATAAAATTTTACTATTTAAAATCTGCATTCTACATTTTTCTCTGTCAGTAATAATAGGAAAATTTTCCCCAACTCTGTCTTCTAAGAAAAATTGCGATTTCTTACACATATTGCAATTATTTTTTCCGCAAATATTAGCTCCAACAGCACAATGCTCACTTATCATAAGAGGTAATCTTCCGTAAACCGTAACTTCAGTTTCAGCATCTGTTTTTACTCTTTTAATTTCCTCCAAATTTAATTCAAATGAAAGGTTAATACCTTTTATATTGTACATATCTTTAAGAGCTTTACATGTATACGAATTAAAAATATTGAAGGAAAAATCGCAATATTTATTCTTTATTTCCTTAAATATTTCTAAATGTTCTATATTTGAAACTAAAATACTATCTGTATGAATCTTACCGTATTCATGCCCTTTCGTTACTGTAATTAAATACGGAATAACCTCTTTATTATAAAATTTAGCACATAATTCCTCAGAATATTTATCTATCGGTACATAAATTCTGTCCGCAAGTTCTAGACCATCTAAATTATCTACATTATATAAATATGCGGAAATTTTAGAATCTACCTTTTTTTCGGGGGAATTTATATCGTGAAAATTCGTATCATAAGGTAATTTATTATCAACTATTACTCTTTTTTGTAAAAGCAAGTTTGAAGCATTTCTTCTTATATCATTTAATACTGATATAGGTACTAAAGCCTGTTCGTCTATACTAGTTTCAAGTTTGTTTAATAAAAATGGAGTATCTCCTAACTTAGATAAAGCTAGTCTTGCATTTTCAATACTTAAAGGCCTATTTGATGCTTCTTGAACAATGTAATCCGATTTATCCGTAACTTCATTCCCATCATTGTCTTTAACAGTTAAAATTAAATTTTTCCCTATATTTGCGCTTAAGTTCATGTCAATCGGAAGTTTTTTATAAAACTTACCATTGATAAAGCTTCTCAGTTCTGTATTAAGTAATTTATCTGAAATTTTATAAACTTCATCTTCGTTTTTTACGTTTCCCGATATATCACCAACAAAAACAATTTCACCTTTTTGTGCATGTTTAACCTGCTTTTTGTCTTTTTCTATATAAGTAACAACATTACCCGGCAAACTATCGTTTACAATTTCTATTCCGTCTCCCATATTTAAATTATCACTTAATTTAACTTTTACAAGTTTCCTTTTTTTATCATAACCTATTACTTTTCCTAAATAAGTTCCCCAATGCTTTGGTCGTTTATAACACATAAGAGTTCTACTTGATTCTCCGTAATAATATCCACGAGAAAAGCCTCCTCTGTTAAAAACCTGTGCTAATTTTTTTATATCTTCTTCTTCTACTTTATACTTGTCCTCTTCTCCTTTTTCAATCAGTTTATAAGCTACATCGATATACTTTCTATAAATGCCTGTAACACAAGCAACATACTCCGGCGATTTTAATCTTCCCTCTATTTTTAGCGACGTAACACCACTTTTTATAATCCTTACTAAATCATGTATTCCGCATAAATCTTTAGGGCTTAAAATATATTCACTGTTTATTTTCTTATCACCTTCAAGTAAAGAATATTTTAATCTACACGGTTGGGCACATTTCCCCCTATTTCCACTTCTTTCACCCACCAAACTACTTAACCTGCACTGGCCTGAATAACATATACAAAGAGCACCATGAACGAAAATCTCAATTTCCGTATCAGTATTTTTGCAAATATTTTCAATATCGTCTAACGTCAGTTCTCTTGAAAGCACAACTCTTTCAAAATTAAAAGCCTTCAATGCTTTAATTCCCTCTAAACTATAAATAGTTCCCTGAGTACTAAAATGAAGCTTTGCATCCGGAATAACTTTCCTAAGTAAATTAACAACACCTAAATCTTGGACAATAAAAGCATCTACGCCATAGCTATATGCCCTTTTAGCCAAATCTATAGCATCATTTATTTCTCTGTCATGAATGAGAATATTTAAAGTAAGATGTACTTTTACACCTCTTATATGAGCATACTTTACAGCTTCTTTTAATTCTTCATCAGAAAAATTAGCAGCAGAATTTCTTGCATTAAAAGAAGAGCCTCCTAAATAAACCGCATCGGCTCCACACTCTACAGCAGCGATAAACTGCTCATATCCACCAACCGGAGATAAAAGTTCAATTTTCTTCATAAAATCACCCTCTTAAAATACAAAAGGCCGATAATACTCGGCCTCATGCACTAATATAAATTATTCTTCCCAGTTAGTCCAAACATTTTGAACATCGTCATTATCCTCTAAAGCATCTATCAGTCTTTGGAGCTTAACGGCAGCTTCTTCACTAATTGCCACATAATTCTGTGGAACATACTTAATTTCCGCATCAAGCAATTCAAGCTTGCTACCTTCAAGTTTTTCTCTTACAGCCGAAAATGCATCCGGACTAGTTACTATCTCATAGCACTCGTCATCAGCCGAAAAGTCATCTGCTCCGGCATCTAAAGCCATCATCATCAAATCATCTTCGTTTAGTTTGTCATTTTTTTCAATAACAATAACACCTTTTCTGTCAAACATATAACTAACAGAACCTGATTGACCTAAATTTCCACCATGCTTATCAAATAAATGGCGCATATCTCCTGCCGTTCTATTTCTATTATCTGTTAATGCTTCAACAATAATAGCAACTCCGGCTGTACCATACCCTTCATACATTAGTGATTCATAATTAGTAGCATCTCCGTCACCGGCTGCTTTTTTAATACTTCTTTCAATATTATCATTAGGAATATTAGCAGCCTTAGCTTTAGCGATAATATCTCTTAGCTTAGAATTAGCATCCGGATTAGGTCCGCCTGATTTTACCGCAACAGCAATTTCTCTTCCAATCTTAGTAAAAACTTTACCTCTAGCAGAATCTGCTTTTTCTTTCTTATTTTTTATATTAGCCCATTTACTGTGTCCTGACATAATATAACCCCTTTCAAATCTATTTACGAAAAACATTGTACAACATTTTATTTATTTTGTCAAAGTAAGTCACTAGAATCTACTAGTCAGTCTATTGTATGTGTTCAAAAAAACCGAGTACTTGCAATCTAACAAGTACTATTCTGTAGCATTTGCTATGCAATATGCCTCTTCATTTGTTAAGCAACCATATTTAACCATTTTGTCGATTACCTGTTTCTGCCTTTGCCTTGCAAGCTCCGGATTCTTCGTTGGCGCATAAATAGAAGGCGCATTCGGAATTCCCGCAAGAAGAACACACTCATAGTCGGTCATTTCACTTAATTCTTTATTAAAATACCCTCTACAGGCTTCCTTCACAGTATAATACCCATCTCCAAAGTAACAAGTATTTAAATATAACTCCAATATTTCGTTTTTACTGCAACTTTTCTCTATTTCAAAAGCCATAAACACTTCTGCAATTTTTCGCCTAATTTCTTTTTCCTGTGTAAAATAGATGTTTTTTGCTAACTGCTGAGTAATAGTACTTCCCCCCTCTATAAACTCCATAGCTTGAATATCTTTTATAATCGCCCTTAATATAGAAATTACATCAATCCCATTGTGAAGATAAAATCTATGATCTTCAACAGATATAACCGCATCTATATACATTTCAGGAAGTTCTTCAATCTTTGCATAATTTTCCTTAGATTTAATTTGGACTATTTTTTCAGTAAGCGGAACTTCAGTAATAGCTTCCTTATACATATTATATCCATCGTGTACCAGTAATCCTATTACGACCAAACAAAATAGTAATATTGCCAAAAACATTCTTCTTAATATCTTCACATCAATCACCTTGACTTTCGTACAACTATCGCTTTTTAAAGTTTTTCGTTGCAAATCTTGAGTCTCGATAAAACAGCATATATTTTTTTACATCCCTTTATTCTGACTTAACTTATATAAATTAACGGAATTATCTATGGTTTTTTCTTTAGCTTCCTCACCATATTTATCTACATCAACTGCATTTTTCGGGCCATGGCTTAAACACAAAGCCCCATTTAAGCATCCGCCATCACAAGCCATTCCTTCAAAAAAGTTTTCCGTAGCTTTATTAGCTTTTAACTTGAGTAAATTTACTCTGCATTCATCAATTCCGCTCATAGCAATAGGCTTAACATCAATCCCCATTTCTTCTCCAACATCTTTTATGCCTTTAGCAATACCGCCGGATTTAGCAAAAATTCTACCGTAATATGATGCAT
The DNA here is from genome assembly GCA_964631135.1 of uncultured Eubacteriales bacterium. Classification (GTDB taxonomy): domain Bacteria; phylum Bacillota; class Clostridia; order TANB77; family RGIG9151; genus RGIG9151. The sequence goes on along the minus strand of CAZVVZ010000008.1, from coordinate 8,203 downwards.
TGTCTAAAGCAGAATCTTCTAATACTGTTATATCAATATCCCGAGCATCTAAAAATGCTTGCAATTCTTCAAAAGATAAAACACTGTCTATTGCTCCGTCGGTTTTTTCTAGTCTATATTCCATCTTCTTACTACTGCAAGGTCCAATGAATATAACTTTAGCCGTAGGATCAGAGCTTTTTATAAGTTTTGCGGTTTCTACCATAGGCGAAACAGAGCTTGAAATATACTTCGTAAGTTCAGGAAAGTTCTTTTCCACAAACATAACAAACGACGGACAGCACGAAGTCGTCATAATATGCTTTTCTTTAAGTTCATTAGCTTCATGATATAAAGTAATGTCCGCACCAAGAGCCGCCTCAACAACTTGATGGAAACCAAGCATCTTTATACCGGTTATAACCTGTTCAATCTTTGCATATTTAAACTGGCTAACAATAGACGGCGCAATAACGGCATAAACATTATAATTCTTATTGTTATCTGAATTTTTTAATATAGAAAGCACTTCCATAATTAAAGACTTATCTACAATAGCACCAAAAGGGCATTGATAAACACAAGCACCGCATTCAATACATTTATCGTTATCAATTTCAGCTTTTTTATCTTCTCCCATGCTAATAGCCTTAACCTTGCAACTCTTTATGCAAGGACGCTGCTGATGAATAATAGCAGAATACGGACAAGCTTTAGTGCATAATCCACACTCAATACATTTGTCCTTATCCACTACTGCCTTTTTATCAACAATATTTATAGCACCTTTAGGGCAAACCTCTGTACACCTATTTACAATGCATCCACGGCAAGCTTCTGTTACAAGCATACCTCCAATCGGGCACTCATCGCAAGCAATATCTATAACTTCAACAACATTAGGGTTATCTTTATTACCGCCAAGTGCCATCTTAATTCTTTCCTGAACAATAGCTCTTTCTTTATATATACAGCATCTCATACTTGCTTTAGGACCCGGTACAACAGTAATAGGGACGTCTCTATAAACATTTTCCAGGTCATTGCTTTCTGCCTTTTTAATGACTTCCCTTAAAACCTTATATTTTAAATGCTGAACTTTGGTATCAAATTTTTTCATTGCTAAAATGCCTCGCTTTCTAATAAGTTCCCATCAATATCTTTTAATTCTAATTTTTCATCTGTTAAAATAATATAGCTATTTGGTGTTCCGTTTTTAGGTAAAGAAACAGAACCTGCATTAGCAATAATAACTCCATTCTCTTTCTTAATAAAACCGGTATGAAGATGGCCAAAGATGATTATGTCTCCGTAATAATAAGGGAAATCCCAATTTATTTTGTGCCCATGCGAAAGATAAACACGTTTTTCTTTAACAATGATTTCCATATTTTCAGTAAAAGAAAACCTGGAAATCATTTCATCGACTTCGCTATCACAATTTCCACGAACAGACACAACCTTGTCCCACATAGAATTAAGAATTTCTGCAACTTTTTTGGGATCATATTCATAAGATAAATCATTTCTTGGTCCATGGTAATAAATATCCCCCAATAAAAACAATCGTGTTGCTTCTTCCGCTAAAAAACGTTCCTTTAATTTTTTCATGTAATATGCTGAACCGTGAATATCTGATGCAATAAGAACTTTCATAGTTTCATTCCCCTCTAATCAAAAATATTTAACAGTAACTTTTTTACCCATTTTCTTTAAATTTTCAGATAAAAACTCAACAAGTTTTAGCTTCATAGTAGTATCAATAGGTAACCCTTGATGTGCAATGTTAACACTTTGTCCCACAAAAAAATTAACCTCTGTAGCTTCTTCAAATAGCATCTTTGCAAGTTTAGAAGCTCCGTCATTTTTCTCGTAATATTTAGGCGAAACATCTTTAACATCTATATATTTTTCAGAAAGTTGTAATAGCTTTCTGATAGTTATAACACCCTCTGTAACTAAATCAATGCCTTTAATATATGCAATAGGCGGAACTTCCTTATCCGAGAAATCCAAACTTGTATGAAGCTCCTCATTTAAAAACCTCGCTACAATCTGTGAACTTGTACCACCGCAAACAATATGTTTGCCTTCTTTTTTAATGAACTCCCCTATATATAAATCGTCTTTGTCCTTATCGACAGGAGGTCCCACCATAATATTAACCTTAAGCTCTTCTCTAAGCCTAATAGCCGCAACAGTAGTATCGTCTCCCGGCTTATCTAAGTACAAATCATTACAAGTCGCTGCAAGTAAGCAGGCAATGCACCTGGCAGACATACTTGGAGTAATCGTATCATCTAAGTACTCCATAATTTCTTTTCGCTGCCAGCCTAAATTTAATATCATCCCAATTCCCGCATGAATCGTACCGTCCGACATAATCACAACGATATCTGAAGCTTCTAACTTGAGCTCAGTTTTATAAACAACCTTGTCAAAAATATTCAGCTGTTCTCTTTCAAAGTCCATGCACTTGCCATTATGAATATAAATAGCTTGAGGATTGTCAAACTCAACTAAATATCCAATACCTTCATTATTTATATGGATTATAGAAAAAGTAGAATATGCCAGTCCCCTTTCCTTGCACACAGGGAGCGACTGAATAATAGTCTCAATACATTCTTCTATTTCTATATCATTAGAAATCATAGTACATAAAATTTTTGAAGTAAGAGTCGACAAAATATTAGCCTTAACCCCACTACCCAAGCCATCAGCCAACACTAAAGTAGTATAGTCGCCATTAACTGTCATGTCAACATTATCTCCACATAACTCTTCTCCGACTTTATTAAGAGAAGTATATCCTGTTTCAAGAAAAAGAGACATCATTCCTCCTCCTCTTCTTGCAAGGTTTTCTTTAATTTAAGTAATGCGACCTTAGTCTCGGCAGTAGTTTCACCAAGTAAAGAAGCAATTTCCTGAGCTACTCTCATCTGCTTTTTAATGACATTATCAGTAGTCTCAAAAGTTTCATGTTTAACCTTATTTAATTTATCATTATAATTAACACCCGAAGTAATATCTTTCATTATTGCAAACATAACTTTATGCTCTTTTAAATATGTAATAGATAGCTCAACATAAGCATCTGTCTGAGGAATATGCATCTTTTTTCTTATAATGTTTTTCTCATCATTTAGTGCTATAACAAAATCTGTCGGATCAAAATAATCTACAACATATTGTCCTTTAACGTTATACCCTGTTATGCCTCGTAACTCTAAAGCCTTAGAATTGATATCCACAATTTTTAATTCACTGTCTATAACAATAATGCCGTTAGGACTATTCTGAATTATCTCGTAAGACATAGATTCTGCCCTTTTTCTCATATACGGCAAACACATGTCTATATCTGCATACCCATTTAATACAGCCCATGCTTTGGCACGACAAGTAGAATATC
>CAZVVZ010000008.1:0-4799 GCA_964631135.1 uncultured Eubacteriales bacterium | reverse complement strand
CAGTTTAATTCATCTTCCGGCTTTAATTTACCTGTTTTAGCTAAAATTGCTTCTATCTGCTTGTCTGTACCGGGGATGTCTCCCGTGCGCATCTTTTTATGCTCTGTAGAAATATCCACGTTACAACAAATTTCATCATTATTATTAGAACCAGCTAGCTCTTTCTTTGCATACCCTCTAACCCTAGAGATAGATTTAATGCTATCTCCATTTTTAGTAAGACTGCAAGGCCCATTAACACAAGCATGTGTACAGCTGTTTAATTCTAAGAAAATTCCCGAAACATTTTCTATATTTTTTAATATATCAAAGCATCGCTCAACTCCGTCAATAGCAATATACTCATATCCTTCCGGTAAACTTTCAAAAGACTTTATAATCCCACGGCTAATAGGAAAATACTTTGCTCTATTTACAGGTTTCCCTAAAGTATCAATAGGAAGTTTAGAAATAGTAGTTAAGTCTATATTTCTATCTTCAAAAATATCAACAAGCTCCTCAAAAGTTAAAACACCATCTATTACTCCGCTTTCCCAAGCTTCCATCTTTTTAGCAATACAAGGACCTATAAATACGACTTTAACATCACTGTTTTTGTCTTTTATCATCTTAGCATGAGCAATAGCCGGAGTATCTACAGGTGCCAAATATTTAAGGGCCTGAGGGTAATAAAGCTCTATCATTCTATTTATTGAAGGGCAAGCAGAAGTAATGAAATTTTTATACTTTCCGCTTCTTAGGAGCTTATCATACTCCTTAACAACAACATTCGCACCGATAGAAGTTTCTTCCGCATCATAAAACCCCAACTTGCATAAAGCAATCTTCATTATAGAAAAATCATCAATATTAAAGCTGGAAACAAAAGAAGGTGCAACACTGGCGATTACTTTATTATTGCCGTTTAGAAGCTCTAAGATTTCACTTTTGGAACTTTGCACACTTTTAGCATTCTGTGGGCAAACAAGTGTACATTTGCCACACAGTATGCATCTTTCCTTAATAATCTTAGCCTGATGATCTATAACTTTTATAGCTTTAACCGGACATTCCCTTAAACATTTATAACAGTCTTTGCATTTAGCATTCTTAAAAGTCAAATATTCTTTCATATCACTTACCTCCTAAACCTTAAGTTCAGGTAAAACTTCCTTTACAAAAATATCTTCTATATTGTCTTTATTAACATTAAGCAAGAAATTATCATCAGCCTTAACGGTAACACCTTCTGAGCAATGCCCCAAGCAAAAACTGGCTTGAAGTTCAACAATATCTTCTACATCATATTTTTCTATAATTTCTTTTAGCTTCTCTATAACATCATATGAACCTTTTAGATGACATGAACTACCCACACATACTTTTATTACCATATATTTACCACTCCTATTTTCCCCTACTTGGGTTTATTCTCCATAATATGCTTTTTTGTAAATCTCCATAATCTCTTCAACTAAAGGATAACGTGGATTTGCACCTGTACATTGATCATCATGTGCATTTTCAGATAATTCCCTTAATTTTGACATAAATACTTGCTCATCTACTCCACACTCTTTAATAGACATAGGCATATTTAAATCTTTCATAAGTTGCCTTATAGCAGCAATTAAGTTATCTACACTTTCTTCAGTAGTATTTCCGGCAAGCCCGACAAACCTTGCAGCCTTAGCATATTTTTCATCAGCTATAAAATATTCATACTTAGGGAATGTTGCAAACTTAGTAGGCTTTGTTGCATTATATTTAATAACATATGGCAATAATATTGCATTAGCTCTGCCATGCGGAATATGATATTCTCCGCCAAGTTTATGTGCCATACTGTGATTTAATCCCAAAAAGGCATTAGTGAAGGCCATCCCTGCAATACAACTTGCATTATGCATTTTTTCTCTTGCAATAGCATCGCTTTCTCCATTATCATAAGCACGTTTTAAATAATCGAATACTAAATCAATAGCTTGTAGCGATAATCCATCTGTATAATCGCTTGCCATGTTAGAAACATATGCTTCTAAAGCATGAGTTAGTACGTCCATACCTGTATCTGCCGTTGCAGACTTTGGCAAGCTCATAACAAACTGAGGATCGATAATTGCAACATCCGGTTTTAAAGCATAATCAGCAAGAGGATATTTAATATTTCCGTTCTTCCTATCCGTAATAACCGCAAAAGCTGTTACTTCGCTACCTGTACCGCTAGTCGTAGGAACTGCAACAAATTTTGCAAGCTTTCCTAAATTAGGGAATTTTACAACCCTTTTTCTAATATCCATAAATTTTTGTTTAAGCCCGTCAAAAGTAGCATCAGGATGCTCATAAAATAGCCACATTCCCTTTGCGGCATCAATAGCGGAACCACCACCAATAGCAATAATTACATCAGGCTTGAAATCACGCATTTCTGCCACACCGCGCATAATCGTATCAACATCGGGATCCGGCTCAACATCCGAATAAATCTTAGCATGGCAGTATTGTTCTCTTTTCCTTAAGTAATATAAAGCCTTATCAATATATCCGAGTTTAACCATATTAGGGTCAGTAACAATAAATGCTCTTGAGATATTTTCCATATTCTCTAAATACTGAATTGAATCTTTTTCAAAATAAATCTTTGGTGGAATCTTAAACCATTGCATATTAACCCTTCTTTCCGCTATTTTCTTTTTATTTATAAGATTTACAGTAGATACATTTGATGTAGTACTGTTCCTTCCGTAAGAACCGCATCCAAGTGTTAATGACGGTGTATTTGTATTATATATATCGCCTATAGCTCCCTGAGAAGAAGGAGAATTTGCAATAATTCTTCCAACCTTCATAGCCTCACCGAACTCTTTTATTATTTCTTCATTCGAGCTATGAATAATCGCAGAATGGCCAAGTCCGCCAAACTCTAAGACGTCCTTGCATATACTAAATCCCTCTTTATAGTTTTCAACTGTATAATAAGCCAAAACCGGAGATAATTTTTCTCTTGAAAGTGGGAAATCAGGTCCTACTCCGTGTAATCTTGCAATTAAAATTTTAGTCTTTTCCGGCACATTGATTCCTGCCAATTCAGCAATTAACGAAGCAGGCATACCAACAACTTTAGAATTTACATGACCATCTTGCATCACATAGTCTGATACTAACTTTGTTTCTTCTTCATTTAGGAAATAGCAATTATTTTCTTTCATAAAGCATTCAAAATCACTCGCTATTTCTCTATCCACAATAACAGCCTGCTCTGAAGCACAAATCATGCCGTTATCAAAAGTTTTTGAAAGCATTAAATCCGTACAAGCTCTCTTTAAATTTGCACTTTTTTCTATATAGCAAGGTGCATTCCCCGGTCCGACTCCTAAAGCCGGCTTACCGCAGCTATATGCTGATTTTACCATTCCTGCTCCGCCTGTAGCTAATATAAGAGAAACTTTAGGATGATTCATCAATGCGGTAGTAGCTTCAATTGAAGGCTCTTCTATCCATTGAATACAGTACTTAGGTGCACCTGCTTTTACTGCCGCATCTCTTAGAATTTCTGCGGCTCTTTTTGAACACTGTTGAGCCGACGGGTGGAAACCAAAAATAATAGGATTTCTAGCCTTTGCACAAATAAGAGATTTAAACATAGTAGTAGAAGTAGGGTTTGTAACAGGAGTAACACCGGCAACTATACCGATAGGCTCCGCAACTTCCACATACCCCTCAAGTTCATTTTCTTCTACTATTCCTACTGTTTTTTCGTTTTTTATAGAATTCCAAATATATTCTGTAGCAAAAATATTCTTTATAACTTTGTCCTCATAAACACCTCTTTTTGTTTCATCACAAGCAAGACGTGCTAACTCCATATGATGATCAAGTCCGGCTAAAGCCATGGCATTAACAATTTTATTGATCTGCTCCTGATTAAGTAACATATACTCTTCCAAAGCATTTTGAGCATTCTGAGCAAGGACATCAATCATTTCATTCACATTTTCCATACGAACCCCTACCTTTCATATATTTCTTTTAATTTATTAGATAATATAGCAAGCGATGCAACCATATCTTCATTTTTTACAACCACATCATCCGGTACTATAATATGTGTAGGTGCAAAATTCCATATAGCCCTTATACCGGAACTTACTAATAAATCACTTACTTTTTGTGCAGCTTCACTCGGTACAGTAATTATTCCTATGTGCACATTAGTTCTTCTCAAAAAATCCTGCAATTTATACATCGGCAGAATTTTCTTTCCATTTACACCCTGATTGCAAATATCTTCATTTACATCAAATCCCGCAACAATTTTAAGCCCGTAGTTGTTAAAACCGCTATAAGCTAACAATGCCCTGCCAAGTTGTCCTACACCAATTATTACTGCATCTGTTGTATTATTATATCCCAAAAATGTAGATATATCTTTTATAAGTTCATCTACATCAAAACCCGTTTTAGGCTTTCCTGCTATACTGCTCACACAAGCTAAATCTTTTCTTACCTGAATAGAATTGAGCTTTAAGTCTTCAGAAATTTTTACAGAAGATATATTTTTTTCACCACTTTTTTGCAGTTCAATCAAATACCTATAGTACATCGGCAATCGTACCAAAGTAGCCTTTGATACCGGTCTACAAGACGTTTCGCACACATTATCACCTCCATACTTTTTATCGTTCTTTTTTTATCGATATAATCATATCGTATTTATATATAGCTGTCAACACATATCTTATGTGGTTAGTCTGACTAGTTAAAAGACTGTACAAAAAGAAGTTGCTGAAAAAATCTGTGCGCATAAAAAAGATAGCACA
>CAZVVZ010000007.1:0-19389 GCA_964631135.1 uncultured Eubacteriales bacterium | reverse complement strand
CTGACTAGTAACATATCTCTTCTAACTAACAAAAAAATATATGTTTTAAAAGGAACGAATATTTGCCGAAAGACTTCCCGCATTTTTTAAAGTCTTTCGTCGCAAATCCTGACTCCCAATAAAACATATATCTTATTTCATATGCCCTGACTAGTAACATATCTGTTCAAACTAATTAACTATCTAACCTTTTCTTGCTTTCTTCAATAAATATACTCTTTACTTCAACATTTAATCTTTCTACATTAAGCGCAGTAATTCTCTCAACTTCCGTTATAACCTTTTCAGATAACTTATTCATCACATCTGTAAGCTTATAACCATACACACCCATTATATCAATATCAATAATCACTCCATCAGCTGTATTCTTATTTTTTACTTTGATAATTTTCTTTATTCCTTCAAAGTTTCTTCCTATATTATACACCAAAGAATTTATAACGGTTTCTGAAATTGTATACTCTCCCATATAGCTAAAAGCTGGCCTTACTATTGTTTTTTCAAAAGCAGTAGTCTCAGAAGAATTTTCTTTTCTCTTAAATATTTTCAGCGGATTTAAAAAATATCCTGAAAACTGATTCTTTATTTCAACAGTAGGTACAGGAATAACATGTTTCCCAAGTTGCTGCCTTAGGTATCTGGCTTTTTCAATTTCTTTTTCGCTAGCTACTTCTTCTATATATATAGTCTTTTCAATTTCAGGCAATTTCAACTTTTGAACAATTTTACTAACCATCTCGTCAGATGTGCCTAAAACTAATATTCCTTCTGCCTTTTCTTCTTCAATAGCTTTCATTACTTCCCTAGCATGTACATCATCCATAAAAATGGCACGTTTAACAGAAGCTATCCTACTAGCTTCTTTTTTTGCTGATTTACCGGCTAAAATTCTATTATCCTTTATAAGTAGCCCATCATCTATTATACAGTCCAAATTGTTCTCTCTTGCTACCCATTGAGCCCTATAACTTTTTCCCGTTCCACTCGGGCCAACAAAAGCCAAAACCCTCAACCTAATGCCTCCCTACATCATTTTTTCCACTTTGAATAAAATTCTTCTCTAAATTGTAAAAAGCATTCTTCCTTAATAGCTTCTCTAATATTCTTCATCAAATTAACCAAAAAATATAAATTATGAATAGTAATAAGTCTTGCACCTAAAATTTCGCCCGCCTTAACAAGATGTCTTATGTATGCTCTGGTATAGTTTTTGCATGTATAACAGTCACATTCTACATCAAGCGGTCTTGTATCATGTGCATATTCGGCATTTCTTACAACAATCTTTCCGGTAGAAACCATAGCCGTCCCATTTCTGGCAATTCTGGTAGGTAGAACACAGTCGCACATATCAATTCCTCGATATACAGATTCAATTAAATAGTCCGGACTTCCTACTCCCATATTATATCGTGGCTTATTTTCAGGCAAATATGGAACTGTAAAATCAAGCATATCATACATCATCTCTGCCGGTTCCCCAACACTAAGGCCTCCAATAGCATACCCCGGGAAATTCATTTCTACCAACTTTTCTGCACATGATGCTCTCAAATCTTTATACATATTTCCTTGCACTATACCGAACAAAGCCTGCTTCTCGGTATTTTCATGTGCATCTTTACATCTTTTAGCCCACCTTACTGTCATTTCCATAGACTTTTTAGCATACTCATAATCACAAGGATAAGGCGCACACTCGTCAAAAGCCATGATAATATCTGCACCAAGTGCATTTTCTATTTCCATAGCTTTTTCAGGAGATATAAAATGACGTGAACCATCTATATGCGAATGAAACGTAACTCCTTCTTCTTTTATATCTCTTAATTTTGCCAAGCTAAAAACCTGGAATCCACCACTATCCGTTAAAATAGCACCGTCCCAATTCATAAAAGAATGAAGTCCGCCCATTTCACGAACCAGTTCATGTCCCGGTCTTAAATATAAATGGTATGTATTACTCAAGATAATTTTTGCACCTATATCTTTTAATTCTTCAGGCGTCATAGATTTTACAGTAGCCTGTGTTCCAACAGGCATAAAAACAGGCGTATCAATAACTCCGTGCGGTGTTGTAAGCCTTCCTAATCTTGCATTTCCATCTTTTTTTATCAACTCATATTCAAACATAGTAAAATCCTTTCAAAAACTATAAAATTAACATTGCATCGCCAAAGCTAAAAAATCTATATTTTTCATCTACTGCTATTTTATAAGTACTCATAATACTATCATAACCGGCAAAAGCAGAAACAAGCATTATTAAAGTAGACTCAGGCAAATGAAAATTAGTAATAAGCCCATCTAAAATTTTGAATTTATATCCCGGATAAATAAAAATGTCGGTTTCCCCGGTCTTCGGCAAAATCTCACCATTATCATTAGCTACACTTTCTAACACCCTGCATGAAGTCGTTCCAACAGCAATAATTCTTCCGCCGTTTTTTCTGGCTTCATTTATTTTATTGCATGCATCTTCATTTATTTCATACCATTCTGAATGCATTTTATGATCTAAAATATTTTCTTCTTTAACAGGTCTAAAAGTTCCTAATCCTACATGCAAAGTAACTTGTGCAACACAAATTCCTTTTTCTTCAATTTTCTTTAATAAATCTGTTGTAAAGTGCAATCCGGCCGTAGGAGCGGCTACTGAACCTTTAAATTTAGAATATACCGTCTGATATCTTTCTTTATCTTTTAATTTATTATGTATATATGGAGGTAATGGCACAACTCCCACTTCATCTAAAACAGACTGAAAAACTCCATCATAAAAGAACTTAACTATTCTGTTGCCATCATCTTTTACTTCAACAACTTCCGCAACCAACTGATTTTTCTCACCAAAAACAAACCTTACACCGGGGATAGCCTTTCTACCTGGCTTAACAAGTGTTTCCCAGCAGTCATCTCCTAAATTTTTTAGCAAAAACAACTCTATTTTTCCTTCGGTTTTTTCCTTTTTCCCCAAAAGTCTGGCAGGAATAACCCTCGTGTTATTTATTACTAAACAATCATTCGGATTCAAAAAATCAATTACATCTCTAAAAATCTTATGCTGTATTTCACCTGTTTTTCTGTCTAGCACAAGCAATCTTGATTCGTCTCTCTTCTCTAAAGGATCTTGTGCAATTAGCTCCTTTGGTAAATCATAAAAATAATCACTTAATTTCATCATGTCCATTAAAATAATCTAAAGCCCACTATTCGTGAAAGCCTATCCTCTCTTTCTTTTATATCTTCTATCAATTTTTTTATATCTCTTATAGCATCTTCATCCGTACGTAAAAACCTAACACCATATTCATTTCCTTTATCCGAATCAGTCACTCTCATAATTTCCGCATCAATCGTAAATGTACTTGCCGGAAGCATAATAGAGAGCCTTACCATTTCGCCCGGTACAAAACTATTCCTACAAACAAAAGCAAGTCCTGAAACACTGATATTGACTACTACTCCAAAAACTCCTTCTTCTTCAGCAAAGCTTTGAACAGTAGTTGCATAATTAACTGAATATCTTTCATCTTTCCTAAAATTTCTAATTTTTTTAACATCATTAACTTTAAGTGAAATTACACTTTTAGGTTCAATACTAATCTGAGTAATCATACAATTCATTATATACTCATATCCCTCAACAGTTTGAGTCAGCTGTATATTATCTCCAACCATAATCAAAGATGCTAAGTACCTCTCGTCTAAAGCAATCTCTATCTCATCATTTTCAACAGATATATTATGTACTATATTAGAAATCCATTCATTAGATTTATCTAGTTTCGTCTTTACAACACTTTCTTTTTCCAAAAAATCTAATAGTCTTCCCACAAAAGTCACACTCCTCAACATATTCTACCATGTTTCCCACATAATTTCCAGTATTAGTTTTACATATCAAATTCATACATCAGTATAGACAGTAAATTAAGGCTTGCTGTTTCTGCTCGCAATATTCTTTTGCCAAGACTCACAGAAACAGAATTTTCATTTTCTAAAACTTCTTTAACCTCATCTTGCTCAAAGCCTCCTTCTGCTCCTACAATAATTGCTACATTTTTTACATCTAAATTACTTCTTATAAATTCTTTTAAATTATTAGTTTCTTTTTCATAAGCAATTATTACTTTGTCAAATTCTCTAAGTCTTTCTTTCATTTCATTAAAACTGTGTATCTTACTGACATTAACTATATCACTTCTTCCGCATTGCTTTGAAGCTTCCGTACTTATTTTATTCCATCTTTCAACTTTCTTTATTTTATCTTTATCATCCAATTTAACCACAACATTTCTACTAACAAAAGGAACTATTTCCGTAGCTCCGACTTCTACAGATTTTTGTATAGCAAATTCCATCTTGTCCGCTTTTAATAAAGCTTGAAAAAGTGTAATTTTTATACACGGTACTCCTTCTTCTTTCGATTGCTCTATTGCCTCACAAACGATTGACTGCTTTGTTATTGCCTTTATCCTACAAATTTTATCATTTACTAAAATTTTTTCTCCTACATTATGACGTAAAACCATAATGTGCTTTGCTTCTTCTCCCACAATTTCAAATTCCTGTCCTACTTCAATTTTTTCTTTTATAATAAATCTCCTTGCCATATATTCAGCCTCCTATTCAATCACTTCTAGTAATACATCTGTAAATAAATCAGCAGATTCCAAAACTTCTTCCATCGTATTACCTGTTGCTCCCATCTCTACTATAATTGCTCCCGGAGCTACATGCTGATTAAATCTTTCTTTTCTTAGTATAACATATCTACATAATCCTGGGTACTTTTGGTTTGCAATTTGCTGAATTTTTAGTGCAAACTTTAAATTTTCTCTCCATCTACTATGATTTAGCCCTCCTTGGTTACTTCCAACTACTAGCAAAATTTGAGCCACATTTTTCCCTGCAATATTCACAATAGGTCTATAAACCTCGCTTGCTGTTCCTATTGCATCTCTGTGTACATCTAAAACAATGTTTGCATTCTTATATTTTTTAGTTAAAGAATCAATTGCCTTTCCTGCCTTACTATAAGATAAATTGTATGAAGGATAATCATATATTTCTTGTTCGTGATAAACTCCGATTCCTCTTTTCTCCAACAATTCTTTTATTCTTTCTCCCACCCTTACTACATTATAATTTTTATCTAAAGTCCTAAATACTCCACTTTCTTCATATACATCATCTTCTGTTTTTGTATAAGCTTCTGTAGTATGAGTATGGTAAATTATTACCTCTGTCCCTGTCTTTTTTAAATCAAATGCTAATTTTTCACGTTTTAGTTCTTCTGTATCTACATTATATTTAGTATTATTCTTAAATTCATTATTCCAATCCAATGTAACACTCTTTATGTCATAATTATTTTCTTTTATTTCTTCTATAACTTTTTCTTCTTCTATATTTTGAGGCTCTAATTCAGCAGAATCTTCAGGAAGCTCAATAAAAACATCTTCGCTCATGAACTTGTCTTTTATAATATCAACATACGAAAGAAGTCTTATGCCAACAATTTCTTCATTTACAGCACGAATTAAAGGGATTCCCTTTCCAATCAGAGAAATCCCAATCTCAGTATTTTTCAGTATCATTATACCAACAAAATTGATTATTAAAAAAACAGAAATAAAAAATATACTTGATTTAATAATTTTTCTCATAAAACATTTTTATGCAAAAAAAAGATGCATAATGCATCTTTTAAACAGTAGCTTTAACAATAGAATCATATATACCTTGTGCCATTTTCTGCTTAAAGCTTTCTTTTCTTAACTCTCTTCTATCCTTTATATTACTCATACAAGCAACTTCAACTAAAACTCCCGGCATGTCAATATTTTTTAATACGGCCAAATCTTCCCTTGAACGAGCTCCGATTCCTGTTAATCCACTAGCTTTTCCTACTATTTCATAAAAACTTTCTGCTAATGCTTTGTTGCTCGCATTCTTAGAAGCATTATATAAAATCATTGAACCGGAAAAGCTTTTAGGCATTGAATTGTTATGTATTGAAACAAACAAATCTGCTTTTTTATTATTTGCAAATTTCGCTCTGTCTACCAGTTCAACAAAAACGTCATTTTCTCTTGTCATATAAACTTCATATCTTGAATCAGCACTAAGTAAAGCTTGTACTCTTTTTGCAATATCTAAGTTCAAATTTTTTTCTGTTAAATCTGATATCACTGCTCCCGGATCCTTACCGCCATGCCCTGCATCTAATACAATAATTTTCTTCGGGCCGGTAAAATTCTGTCCGCTAAAGGCTGTAACCGCCCCAAATGAAATTATCAATGTTTTTTTATCTTCAGAAAGAGCTACCGAGTACTCATCCATATTCACCATATCTAAAACCACTCTACTTATGTACTCAGGCTTCGTAGCATTCTGTGCAGCTCTTACCGTAGTCATTCTTCCGTCATTAACATATACAGTTTTCTTGTTCGTAATTATTGTATCGGAAAAATCAAAATATATTTTTTTGTTTGCTAAAAGTTTGCCAACCGAATACTTAATTTCTGAAGATGTTAAAACTTCAATTTTAGTACCAACCTCATTTTTTGTAACTTTAATATCCTGTATATAATTTGTAGCATATGCATTTGAGCCTATTATTATAAAAAACATAAACATTAAAATTAAAAATTTTTTCATATGTATCTCTTCCTTTTCGACTATTTTCCCCAATAGTATTTTATACTATTAAAATGGAAATGTCCATACCCAATATATTTTTTATGCTACTTTTTAGCAATTTGAAGAAAATTAAAGTTTTTTCGACATAAATGAATATATTTTATAAAAATCGTCAAAAATAACCATTGCATAATAATAATAAAAAAAAGAAAATAAATTGTATTTATCTATTCATGAAAGGAGTGTTCAACATGGCAGCAACAAAAAAATCTACTACATCTAGCAGCCGTTGTTCAATAACTAACAGATACAAAAACAACGGAATCACTGTAACACCTTCAAATTTTTCTTCAGGTGATAAAATCAAAGTAACTTATACAGGTCTACTTTCTCAGTCTGGTGCTAATGAAGTTTATGCACATATCGGTTGGGGAGATTCTTGGGAAAACGTTGACGATATTAAGATGTCAAAAACCAAGACAGGCTTTTCAACAACAATTACAGCTTATAACTCAGCACTAAATCTTTGCTTCAAAGATACTTGTAACAACTGGGATAATAATAACGGTAATAATTATACTATATATTGTGATTAGTTTTTAATGCGCATTAAAAAACACATTGTTATCAATGTGTTTTTTATTTTTCGAGTTCTTTCACTTTTAATATCTCATCAGTTTTCGTTAGTCACAAAAGTATTAACATCTCCGTCACTTACATATCTTTCTTCAGGATGTTCATCGAAATATTTTATCCAGTAATCAAAATCATTATTTATTTTATCTTTTCCAGCCACCCTTATTCTAGGTATATTCTTTAAATCAAGTTCTTCGCTTATAGGTGAAAGTGCAGGTTTGGAGGAATATAATAAAACAATTCCCTTGTTTTCATACTTAAATCCTTCATATTCTCCGGAATAAACTTGTTCGGCATATTTTTTTGTCATAATTCCGCCCGGAGGCGAAAATGAATTGATGACATATCCGGGAATTAACTCATCCACAAACTTTGCAAGTCCGCCCACTTCCTCTGTAACCCGACTTGCAGAATCTGCATTTTGCAAAGCATAATGATTTTTTGTTTGATTCCCTATTTCAAATCCTTGAGATATTAAATACTCTAGTCTCTGCTTTAAAGTCCCTTTTGCTCCAAAGAAATTAGTAGACATTATATAAAATGTACCCTTCATCGGGAAATCAGGATGTTCCTTCACAAAATCCTGATAAATCTTAACCGCAGTATCTTCTTTTATAGTTAATTCATCTTCTACCCATTCGAAACTGAGCTGCCCGGCAGAGCCATCATCAAAAGTAAGAATAACCGGAGTTTTCCCATACGGAACATCTATCCTTCCGGCTATATAATCACTCATATTTATAGGATAATAATTTTTTTCGTATAATGTTTGTAAATCTTTTTTAAAATCACTAAAAGAGCGAGTCCACCCATCTGTTGATGTTTTGGCAAATTTATGATACATAAGCACCATAATTTTCCCGTTTTCATTACAAATAGATAAATCTTTTTGAGGAGTAGCTGACTGTATATCTTCAATTTCTTTATCTTCTTCAGTACTAGCCGTTCCTTCATCTTCTTCTGTTTTTTCTAAGTTAAACCAATTGCTTTCTTTATTTTTTTCTTCAACTTGTGCAACATTTTTTTCTTCAACAAATTGCTCTCCGCCATTTGAAAAATCTGTTTGTTTATAATAAAAAACTACAGAAAAAGAAACCAAGCATACTGTAATAATTGCTAAAATTATTGCCTTTTTCAACCTACCTCATCTCCTTAAAAAGCATCCTTAAACTCTTTACTGTTAAATACCTCGCTCGGGCTACCCTGTTTTAATATCTTCTTATCTAATAAAACTACTTTATCCGCATATTCTTTTACAGCTTCAAAATCATGTGAAACTAAAATTACCGTAAGATCATAATCTTTCCTTATTTTTGAAACAATCTCATAAAATAATTTCATGCCCCTTCTATCTACTCCGGAAACAGGCTCATCTAAAAGCAGAATGTCCGGCATCGGATTTAATGAAAGCGCCAGCATCACCCTTTGCAACTCTCCGCCTGATAAAGCTCCTAATTTTTTATTTAATAATTCTTCTGCTTCAACTCTTATTAAAGCTTCCTTTGCTATTGTTTCCGCTTTTTTGTCTCTTTTTATCCATAAAGGGAAATTGCAATATGTAACATTAAACAAATCTTTAACACTAATAGGTGATGTTCTGTCAAATTCTAAAGTTTGAGGTACATATCCAATATTAGGCTTTCTAGTTTTTTTATCTTTTTCGTCAACAAAAGATAATGTGCCTTCATGAGGAATTTCACCTAAAATTGCTTTTAAAAGTGTACTCTTTCCTGCTCCGTTCGGGCCTATTATTGCTGTTAAATCACCACAATGTATATGCAAATTTATATTGTCCAAAATGACTGTTTCGCCCTTTTTTACGGCAAAATTATTTATTTTTGTACAGCATAAACTACACTTTCTAAGTCTTAATTTCACTTATATGCTCTCCTTTATCACCTTTATATTTTCTCTCATTCTATTTTCATAATCTTCTATATCTCCGTCTCCAAAAGTTATGGTATCAAGTTTAAAAACTTTAGCTCCACTTTCATTTGCAATAGTATCAGCAATTTTACCAGAGTCATCTTCTTCTATAAAAATAGCTTTTATTTTATCATTTTTTATAATATCAATAATATTCTGTATTTCTTTTGAAGTAGGTGCCGTACCTTCTTCTTTTTCAATAACGGCAGCAATTTCAAATCCAAAATCTTTAGCGAAATAAGGAAATGCGTCATGCGATGTAACCAATTTTATATCTGAATGTTGGGCTATACTTTCTCTAAGCTCGTTTTTCAAGTTTTCCAATCGCTTTATATACTTATCGGTATTCTCCAAATATAGCTCTTCATGCTCTTTATCTATTTCAGAAAGCCTATTCCCAATATTTTGAACTTGAGTAATAGCATTCGTTAAGCTAAGCCAAATATGTTCATTGTCTTCATCTGAAAATTTTTCTGTTAAGAGTTCTATGCCTTCACTTGAATCAACTACCTCTAAATTTTCCCGCAGGCTATATGCTTTTTCTAAAAAAGTTTCAAGACCTGCCCCGTTTATTATAAAAACATCCGCATTATCGATCAATTTCATATCTGATGTAGTTAACTGATAATTATGCAAGCACCCGGAATGTTCACTGGACATGTTTTTTATAGTCACATTTGGGACATCTTTTGCAATGTTTTGTGTAAAAATATAAATAGGATAAAAGGACGTAACAATATCAAAAGTATCTTTTTCTTCTACTTTTTGACTATTAGTACATCCTGTCATCAATATCATAAGCACTAAAATTAAAGATAATTTCTTCATTTAAACCTCTTCCTATACATTTTGAGCAGATAACTTAATAGCTCTATCCGCAGTAATCAATGCATCTATCATTTCATCCAAATCGCCATTCATAAAATTATCCATTTGGAACATGCTAAAGTTTATTCTATGATCTGTAATTCTTCCCTGAGGATAATTATATGTCCTGATTTTTTCGCTTCTATCCCCTGTTCCGACCTGCATCTTTCTATCACTTGCCAATTTTTTCATTCTTTCTTCTTCCTGTTGTTCAAACAGCTTAGCCCTAAGCATTGTCATCGCACGTTCTCTGTTTTGAATCTGAGAACGTTCCTCCTGGCATGCAACAACAATTCCCGTAGGAATGTGTGTAATTCTTATGGCGGATTCTGTTTTATTTACATGCTGACCACCGGCACCACTTGAACGATAAGTATCAACTTTTAGGTCGCTTGGATTTATTTCTATATCAACATCTTCTAATTCAGGTAGCACAGCAACCGTAACAGTAGAAGTATGAATTCTTCCGTTAGTTTCTGTTTCCGGAACAC
The DNA here is from genome assembly GCA_964631135.1 of uncultured Eubacteriales bacterium. Taxonomy (GTDB): domain Bacteria; phylum Bacillota; class Clostridia; order TANB77; family RGIG9151; genus RGIG9151. Next base: position 8,818 of record CAZVVZ010000007.1, on the reverse strand, counting down.
GTTGAACTCTATGAACTCCGCTCTCAAATTTTAATCTGCTATAAGCGCCCTTACCTGTAATCATAAAGCTAACTTCTTTAAAACCCCCAAGTCCTGTAGGGTTTTCATTTAGTATTTCAACTTTCCATCTTTTTCGCTCAGCATACATGTTGTACATTCTAAATAATGTACCTGCAAACAAGGCAGCTTCTTCTCCGCCAGCTCCTCCACGAATTTCAACAATAACGTTTTTATCGTCGTTAGGATCTTTAGGTAGAAGCAAAATTTTCAATTCTTCTTCGATTTTAATAAGCTTCTCTTCACCGGTTAGAATTTCCATTTGAGCTAATTCGTGAAGCTCTTTATCATTAAGTAGTTCCTTAGCACTATCAATATCTGTTCTGACCTGTTTAAACTCTCTATATTTCTCAACAACATCTTCTATTTCTGCTCTTTCCTTCATAAGCTTTTGCCACAATGATTGCTGTTCAATAATAGCAGGGTCGCTTATTTTTTCAGTTAATTCATTAAATTTTTCTTCAACTGCTTTTAGTTTATTATACATTTCATTCATCCTTTCAAAAAAACTCAAAGGTATTTTATCATACAACCTTTCTTTTTTCAATATGCTAGACATTCGCTGACCGAACTATTAAAATTCCATCTTCATTAACATTTTCCCCTACTGCAAAAATTTCTTCTCCGGGCTTTCCTCCTTTGAATAAAATTTTTACATACTCTTTAGTATATCCTTCTCTATACTCACCTACTTGCCCTTTTTCTAGTATAATTTCAACTTCCCTGCCAATAAACCTTTTTGCAAACTCAATCTCATTTTTTAAAGACAGTTCTATCAATTTTTCTGCTCTTTCTTTTTTTACGCTTTTTTCAATTTGCCCTTCCATCTTCTCCGCCACTGTTCCTTTTCTTATGGAATATGGGAAAACATGCATTTTACTTAATTTTATCCTATTTAAAAACTCATACGTCTTCAAAAATTCTTCCTGAGTTTCTCCGGGGAATCCTGTTATTATATCTGTAGTTATTGCCGCATCAGGAAAGGCTTTTCTTATCATATTAACTCTTTCTTCATATTCTTGTGTTGTATATCGTCTGTTCATTCTCTTTAAGGTTTCATCACAGCCACTTTGAAGAGATAAATGAAAATGCTTACAAACTTTGTCTAACTTTTTTAATCTTTCTATAGTCGATTCATTTATAAATAGTGGCTCTAAAGAGCCTAACCTTATTCTTTTCAGACCTTCTATCTTATTTAATTCTTCCAATACATCTATTAACGTATCTGTTTTTAAATCTTTGCCATAAGAAGCTAAATGAATTCCGACAAGAAGAACTTCATAGAAGCCCTCATTTACCATTCTTTTCGCTTCCTTTATTATATCTTCAAGCTTTCTGCTTCTTACAGGTCCTCTAACATAAGGTATTATGCAATAAGAACAGTACCTATCGCACCCATCCTGAATTTTTATATATGCTCTTGTTCTGTCTTCTGAAACAGTCCCATCTAATTCCCAAAATTCTCTCTCCTTATTTATATCCCTAATACTAACAAGTTTATCTCCTTTATATGCTTTTATTATATTCAAAATATTTTTTCTGTCCTCATTTCCAACAACTATATCCGCTCCGTCAATCTCACTGTTTTCATCCTTGCTTGCCTGTGCCATACAGCCTGTTACAACTACCAAAGCTTTTTCGTTGCTTTTCTTTGCAGTATGTATAATTTGACGTGATTTCTTATCTCCCATTGCAGTAACAGTACAAGTATTTATCACATATATATCTGCTTCTTCATTAAAATCAACAACAATAAAGCCATCTTTTTCAAAAATAGCCTTCATAGAATCTGTTTCATATTGATTAACTTTACAACCCAATGTATAAAATGCGACTTTTTTCATAATATTATTTCCTTCTAACTAAAATACTTTTATCTTATTAAGAAAGGTGGACTTCGTCCACCTTTTTTATGCTTTTTTTCTTATGTGCCAAATATCAACTTTCTCTTTTCCGGTATTAACTTTTTCTTTGTAAATAATCTCCATATCTCCACCAAGTAAAGCACAAAACCCACCATCTGTCGTCATTGCCGGTATGTAATGTGCATTTTTCAAAACATCTACAACTAATAAATCACTTTCTAAAGATATCTTTTCTCTCAACTTTTCTAAAGTAGGATAAGCCGTAATCATTGTTTCGCAAAAAGCTGTTTGAAGTTGATATTTTGTGTCCTCGGTTAGTGCAGCATATAATGTAATGTTTGAATTTGATGTATTTTTTACCATTAGCTCTTTACATTCTGTAGCAGTATAAACTTTATTGTCTTCCAAAGTAGTTTTATCATTATAATGTAATTTGTTAAACGAATCTTTTAATTCTGAAGAAGCGATAAATTCAGGCGTAGGAGGTGTATCAGTTTTTAATGTAATAGGCTTTAAATTAGTACTCCTCTTCGAAGGTACACGAGTTTTTAATGTTACATTTTTAAAGCTCATAACATCTTTTATACTTTTTATATTATCCACTCTTTGAGCAATTTCTTTATACGAATTATATCCTTCTTCAACTTTTTTTACAGTTTCATTTAGTGAGTATAATTTCTCATTTAACTTGCTTTTTTCGATATTTGAAGAATATATGTTCTCTTTTAATTCATATATTTCATTTCTTTTGTTTTTCATTATGTTTTCATCCTTTCTATGCATTTAACTTTAACTGCTCTTTCTTAAATACTCTCTTAATTCTGTTAGCAATAGAATTATTATGAGTAAATGTCAAATAACGTATAGCGGAAAAAACATTTGCTGAAGCAGCTTGAGCTTCTTTTATCTTTATTTCCATATTTTTTATCTGCTGTTTTCTGTCTTTTATCTTGTTATCTGCTTCTTCTATATCTTCATATAATCTTTTTATATCTTCCGTAACCCTTTTTAACTCAACAGATTTTGCATTTTTTACGTCGTCTAGTACAGTCCCTATATTTTCTTCGTTTATATACTCGTCAGAATATAAAAATGCCAAATCGTTTTTATCATTAAGAATTGGTGTGATCTTTTCATCACAAGCATTCTTCAAAAATGCAATTGATTCAATAAAATCAGAATACTTTCTTAATTTTTCAATTCCGTCAAAAGTCATTTCAAATTTTGCAAAAATTCCAAGTTTCACATGAAACTTTCCTCGAATTATGTACTCTTCTTTCCATGGATTTATTTCTATAAAAACGTACGAACCTGTGTAATGGCTAAAAATAGATTCTAAATTATTTTTTATTTTTATTTTCTCATAAAAAGTAAGTACATTCTCTTCATTAGTATTTTCAACTTTTTTATCTATTGTAGCAAGCATAGTAACCCCATCCTTTCAATATATATTCTAAAATTTTAAATGCACTTTTGCAATAGAAAATTAAAAAATATTATTGGTTTTTATTGCTATTCAATTCCATCTACTTTAACTTTTACTTTTCCTTCATTTCCGGCTTCATCTTCAACTGTAATTGTATAACTGCCGTTATCTGTAACTGTAATTGTTTTTTCTATATTGCCTGTTTCTTCATCTAATTTATTAGAAATCCCATTTGAACAAGATATTTTAACTATAGGACTAAGTCCGTCTTCTTCGATATTAACGGTTATTACAGCTTCTTTCGTTCCGTTTTGCACAGTAGCAGTTACTTTTGGGACAATTTTATCAATATTGTCAACTTTAGCTTTAACTTTTATTATATTGCCGTTGTATTCATATTCAATTTCCTTTTCGCCGTTTCTTTTAAAAATCAAATCGTTATCTCCGTTTAATATTTTATAATCATCATTATTCATTTTTACTGTTACTATAACATCTTCATTGGTCCAATCGGTTTCACTATATGTAAGTTTTGCAAAAGCCAACTCTTGAGTATTCTCTGTATTATTAAATTCATGCTCTGTAACAGTTTCCAATTCGGCAATATTTTTTATCAATATTTCACCAACTCGTGAGTTTATTCCTTCAGAAACATTTGTGTTTATAAGAGATGGCAAACCATTTCTTGCTCCGTCAAGCACAAAAACTTTTCCTTTTACTTCTGAATTTGTCATTTTTACGTTTTGACCGTTTATTATAATATTACCACTAAACACTCTATTATCGTACTCTCCCGACGAAAAGACATCACTTATGGCATTATTTATTATGCATGCAAATTCTGCTCTGGTTATATTGTTTTTAGGTCTCAAAGTATTATCCGAATAACCATTAACTAAACCTTCTTCTACTACTCCTGCTACTCTTTTATATTCTGCTGAATTGATTTTATCACAATCCAAAAACTTTTTTACTTTTGCATTATCCAAATTACCGGAATATGATATATTTAGTAATTTAGATAAAATAATTATAACCTCTTCTCTTGTTGCAAACTCATTTGGTCGAAGATTTCCGTCTTCATCTAAAGCTATCAATCCGCAATTAAAGGCATTTCCCATATCATTAAAAAACCAATCACTGTTTTTTATATCTTTAGCTACTCTTTTCTCAGTAGTCAAACCGGAATTGTTTAATTTATTGATAACGGCAATTACTTCCGCTCTGGTAATAAATTTATTTCCTCTAAACGTACCGTCGGGATAACCTGAAAAATATCCTTTAGAACTCCATTTGTCCACTGCACCTTTGGCCCAGCTAAAATTACTGTCATCCGAAAATGCAAGTGATGTTGAAAAAAATATGCAAAATATAAATATTGATATTAAAAATTTTTTCATTGTAACCTCCCTAAAACAAAATCTATCAACATATTTTTCGACTATTTAAGAAATATATTTAATATAAAATAGTGAAAAACTATTAAATATATTTCCCTCAAATTACGATATTACCGTTAAACGGGCAATAATAAGGAGGAATATAAATGTCAATTTATTTAGAAAAAGCAAAAGAATGGCTTAGCCAGCCTAATTTAGATGATACTGTTCGTGGAGAACTTACTGAATCATTAAATTCAGAAGAAAAGTTAAAAAATTATTTTTATTCAAATCTAAGCTTTGGAACAGCAGGACTTCGTGGAATAATGCAGCCAGGGACTAATGGAATAAACGTACATACTGTAATGCAAGCCACTCAAGGACTTGCTCAAATAATTCATGAAGAAAAACAATCAGCACGAGGAGTTGCCATCTCATACGACAGCAGAAACAACTCTAGGCTTTTTGCCGAAAAGACAGCATGTGTTCTGGCAGCAAACGATATAAAAGTATATATGTTTAATGAACTTCATCCTGTTCCCGAATTATCTTTTGCCACAAGATATTTTAATTGTATAGCCGGAGTAATGATAACCGCATCTCATAACCCAAAAGAATACAATGGTTATAAAGTATATTGGGAAGATGGTGCACAAGTTCCGCCGGAACATGCAGACAGGATTTACAAAGCAATAAAAGGACTAGACATTTTTAACGATATTTCTTATATTGATTTTGAAACTGCTTGTAATGAAGAAAAAATAGTTTTAATAGATGATAGTTTCGATAAAATATTTTTAGCTGAAATATTAAAAACTCAAGTAAACAAAGATGCCATCAAGAATGTTGCCGACAAATTTAAAATAGTATACACTCCGCTTCACGGAAGTGGATATAAACTTGTGCCAGAAATACTAATGCTTGCCGGTGCAAAACCTGAAAATATCTTAACAGTGCCTGAACAAATGATACTTGACGGCAATTTTCCAACAGTTGAAAAACCAAATCCGGAAGTAAAGTCATGTTTTAATCTTGCAATAGAAATTGCTAAAAAAGAAAATTGCGATTTAGTAATAGGAACTGACCCTGATGCTGATAGAATGGGAATTGTAATACGAACACCAAACGGTGAATATGTAACTCTTTCAGGTAACCAAGTAGGTGCATTGATGCTTGCATATATAATTGAAAATATGAAAAAAAATAATACTTTACCTAAAAATGCTTGCGCAATAAAGAGTATTGTTTCAACAGAATTATGTAGTGAAATATGCAAGAAAAATGATGTAACACTTATAAACGTTTTAACAGGTTTTAAATTTATAGGGGAAAAAATCAAAGAATTTGAAAAAACGAATGAATACACATATATCTTTGGCTTTGAAGAAAGCTATGGGTATTTAAGCGGAACATATGCAAGAGACAAAGATGCTGTTTTTGCCGCGATGTTAATATCCGAAATGTCGGCATATTATAAAGCACTTGGAAAAACTTTATATGATGCATTGACGGAACTTTACGAAAAGTACGGCTACTTTAAAGATGCTGTTATTTCCATAAAAAAAGAAGGTGTGTCTGCTAAAGAAGATATGGAATTAACGATGTCAAAAATCCGTGAAAATATCCCAAAAGAAATAAATAATATAAAAGTATTAAAGGTACGAGATTATAAATCAAGCAAAATAATAAATTTATTATCCGGAGAAACTACTTCAACAGGTTTGCCTGAATCAAATGTTTTATTTTTTGAAATGGAGGATAAATCAAATTTAGTAATACGGCCATCAGGTACCGAGCCAATTATAAAGCTTTATTTCGGTATACCGGGAAAAAATGAAGTAGAATGTGAGAGTAAGTTAGAAGGATATAAAGAAGCATTAAGAAAAATGCTTTAAAAACGAATGTTTCAAATAAAGTATGCAATTTTTTAAGCTTGTTACTAGACAATAGAGTAAAAATATATGTTTTTACTCTATTGTCCAGTAACCTCTTTTTCAATAAATGTTTTATTTAATTTTCTCATGTCCTTTCCCGTTTTTTCAATAAAATCAACCGTTTTTTTCTCTTCAATCGATCTTTTTATCTTTAATGTGGTAGTCTTTACTAAATCTTCCTTAGTAATAAGAAAATAGCGTAATATCTTATACTTCGGAATATTCGCATTTATATTCTTTATTTTTTCTTCTATCTTTGCCGCTAATTCTTCAGGATCAGCCTTTGCATCTATAACAATCTTTGCACATACCTCAATATCTTGCTCTTGAGTTTTATATCCCCAAACAAATGAATCTTTTATAAATTCTGCTTCATTAAGTAACGTTTCATATTCTTCCGGAAAAGCTTTTTTTCCATTAGGGAAAACTATCATCGACTTTGCACGTCCTAAAAGCTTTACACTGCCATCTGCTGAGAAAGTGGCTAAATCACCGGTTCTAAACCAGCCATCCTTCGTAAATGCATTTTTTGTTTCTTCTTCATTTTTGTAGTAGCCTAAAGCAATATTTTCACCTCGCACAAGAAGTTCACCCATACCATTTTCATCCACATTATCTAAAGAAATTTCAACACCTTTTACCGGATAACCTATACTGTCTGTCATGGCCTTAAATGGGCTTGTAGCACAAACTAGCGGAGATGTTTCTGTAAGACCATACCCCTGAATAAATCTTATTCCCAATCTCTCAAACGCTTCTATAACCTCTGAATTCATAGGTGCTGCACCGGAAACTGCTATTCTTAGCCTTGGCGAAAGCTTTTTTCGAATAGGAGCCATTATGTATCTTCTCAAGTTAATACCGTGTTTATATAAAAATTCTGAAAAATTCTCTAATTTATTAACAATTTTTTCCTTACCGCTTTTCTTTATTCCCTCTTTTAATTTTTTATAAATTGCCTCATATATTGCAGGAACAGCGATAATGACACTAATATCGAACTCTTTTAAGTTGTCTGTTAAATATTTTATGCCTTGACAATACGAAATACATATTCCGGAATATACCAAAAACAAAAATCCAATTGTGTTTTCAAAGGTGTGATGTAATGGTAATAAAGATAAATGAATGTCATCAGATCTTCCCTCTATCAATCCTGCACATGAATTTACATTAGAAGCAATATTTCTATGTGTTAGCATAACCGCTTTTGAAATATTTGTTGTTCCGGAAGTAAATAATAAAACAGACATTTTTTCTTCATCTATTTTAGCATCAACAAAAATTCTATTATTTTTTATGATTTCTTTTGCTCCTACTTCCATCATATATTTCATTGTAACAAACTTTTTATCTTTATCTAGAATTATGTCATCCATACATATAAAAAGTTTAGCATTAGGAAAAGTTTTGGCTATATTTTCCATATATTCCGTATATTTTTTGCTAAAAATAACAGCATCACATTCGCTTCTTTCCAACAAGTTTTTTATTTCCAACTCAGGCAAATGCTTGTCTAAAGGAATAACTACCCCTGTCCCGTTTGTCACAGATAAATAAGAAACTGCCCATTCATACCTGTTTTCAGAAATTATAGCTATTTTAGCACCTTTTAACCCACTTACACAAAGTGCTGTTCCAAAGCAATCTATATCTGATGCAAGGTCAATATAGCTTTTTTCAATGATTTCTCCATTTTCTTTATACCTAAAAGCGACCTTGTTCCCATAAAGTCTTTTAGATCTATTCACAAGCTCCTTAAGATTTTTTAATTCTGCACCCTTGAAAAAGCCAAGTCCTTTTATGATTCTTCTTTTATTTTTTTTATAAATTTTGCAAACTTTTTTATTCATTATATAATTCCCTTCTTTTTATTTACTATTCCTAACAATTACACTTTATATCTTTATTTACATTCTGTCAAATAGCAATAATAGTTACTAGACAAACAACTACTATATGAAAGTACTAAATATGTTTTATCGGAACTCAGGATTTGCTACGAAAGACTTTAAAAAATACGGGAAGTCTTTCGGCAAATATTCGTTCCTTTCAAAACATATTTAGTACTTTCATATAGTAGTTGTTTGATTAGTAACAAATAATATATATATACAATTTTTACGTATTAAATTTGAATTTTTGGAAATAATCAAA
>CAZVVZ010000006.1:0-20117 GCA_964631135.1 uncultured Eubacteriales bacterium | reverse complement strand
TATATAATATGTTACTATTCAGACTACCTGCTGTTGGTCAAAGTACATGAAATAAGATATATGTTTTATCGGAACTCAGGATTTGCGACGAAAGACTTTAAAAAAAATACGGGAAGTCTTTCTGTAAATATTCGTTCCTTTTAAAACATATATATTATTTCATGTACTCTGGCTAGTGACATATACTCTGACCAGTAACTATAATATCATCGCATTGAAACTGCTCATATTGACATTTTCCTGGTGTTATGTTAACATATTGAGTGACAACTATATCTTTTAAATCAACATGAGCTATTGCTCATGATTATATATAGTCGCTTATCACTATAACGACCTGTCCAAAAGGAGGAATCAATACTCAAATATCTTTCATAATAAGTCTCTGTTCCTTAGCACACTCACTCGACACTCGAAAGGAGATACAACTATGAAACTGTTTGTAATCAGCTCTGACATAACCGCCCAGCTTGCGATGGATATTACGGATTTCTTCATCAAGTGCAAAACGGAGCATGAAAATGCACTTATTCTGCTCAATTCAGCATTCAGCAATATAAATAGGATGAGTCAAATAATTGACAGCTACCAGGAATCCGGTGTACATCTGACAGTAATAGGGATGGGAAACCTTTCGGTCTGTGCAACGGCTTTACTTTGCACGGCAGATGAGAGAATTCTTCTCCCAAATACTACCGTCTCTTTTTGCTACAAACTGGCAAACTATTACACCCAAAAAACAAAGCTTACTAAGAGAATGCTTCAAAATAGGTGCGCTAATATGGCTCCATGGTACTGCTCAAAAGATGAGCTTGTTAAATATAATATCACAACTAAGTCTTCAGAAGGCTGGATGGAGATTATAATGCCTACTCTAGGTGGAAATGAAACGGAGTTTGTAAATCTGTTTAAGCTTACAGACGAATTTAATTCAGAGACTGCTACAAAGTTAGTATTATTTTTTGTAAAGTGTAAAAAATTCCATAAAAAAGATGCCCGCATTTTCATTCATTCACCAGGAGGTGCAGGCTGTCAGTTAGAAGCAATCTTAACTGCATACCAAGACTCAGGTATTCATCTTACGGTAATCGGTACAGGATTGGTCGCAAGTTGTGCAGCTGCGCTTTTTTGCATGGCAGATGAGAGGATTTTAACACCTAACACCGAGTTTATGATCCATCATCCTCATGTACCTCTTAATCCCAAATCGAAAAAACTACCTTATTTTCAGGCCCTTGATGTCTCTCTGCTGCTAAAAGAGAAAAATGAATTCACTGTTGAAGCCCTCACCAAAAAAACAAATATTCCGCGAAAAGTGCTGAATGCCAAATGCAAGAATGATGCCGACTGGGTATTAACGGAAAATGAACTCCAAAAATACGGTGTCATTACCAGAGATGCAAAAGGCTGGATGGAATTACTTGTAAGCACTACTTAATTAACTTAAAGCGAAACTCCATATCTTGGGTTTCGCTTTTATTTTTCCCAATATTGCTTACTTCTAACCACTTAATTTAAGAGCTTAGGTATCCTAACAAATTACTTATTTTTCAACTTTATCAATAATAAGTCGTATAGTCTTGTCTAAAAACTCTAGTCTAATATTGTTACACATCTTCTCAATTCTAATAGCTTCCTCGACATTTCCGTTATTTGAGTTCTCAGAAGGTATCTCTATTATAACTTTCTCTCCTTCTTTAAAAGATTTTACTTCAATCTCTTTTTCTCCGCTTTCAACCTCAGCTTGAATAAGCTTACAAATCATATACGGAATATTACCTCTACAAGTATTTATTAAAGTAAAATCTTCTTTAGCATTTATATATAACTTAGCGGAATTTTTTATCATATACATCTTCATCAGCATTGAAATTTTATCTAATAAATCTCCTGCAATAATTTCACCCTCCGAGGCTACTCCCAATGCCTTTATAGCTTCTTTTATATGACTTGCTGAACTTTGCATATGACCTATTCTGGTAATAAATTCACTTTTTTGCTTGTCATCAAGTTCACTATCTTTTATTAAAGTTTCAAAAGCCATAGAAAGTCCGCCGATGCTCATCAGTTTTTCGTTTATTTCGCCGGATATTGCATCGATTTTTTCAGCAAAATATGCATCCTTTGCATTAGTTAACTGCTTTTCTTCCTCCCTTTTCTTTATTTCTCTGAGTAGTTGTGCAGATTTTATTGCGGAAAGGACCATAAGTACCAAATCCTCATTTGGCTTTGCTTTATTATAATAGCCTTGAATGTTTAACTGATATAGCATCTCATCTTGAGGCTTTTCTCCCGAATATCCGGTTTGAAGAATTATTATTGTATCTGTATTAAATTCTCTTAATCTTATTAAAAACTCTTCACCCGTCATCTCCGGCATAAAAAAGTCAAGCAGTATTATGTCATAAAAATTAGTTTTTAGATGCTCTAAAGCTTCTGCAGGATTATTCATAGTCTTAATATTTAATCCCATAGAAGATAATACTACCTCTTGCCCCGTTGTATAGGCAAAATCATCATCTACTAATAAAATTTTATAATCCGATATGTCGATACTCTTATTCATTTTTTTCCTCCTCTTTATGATTCCCTTGTAGGTATACTTATATAAAATATCGTTCCAGTTCCTTCTTCGGTTTTAAAAGTAATGTCACCATTAAATTCTGCCTTTATCATAGACTTTGCAAAATATAAGCCAAATCCTGTTCCCTTTGTACCCTTAGTTGTAAGAATCTCTTTAAACAATCCGTCCGCTATTTTCTTCGGTATTCCGCCGGCGTTATCTTCCACACTTATAGTAACGTTCATGTTTTCTTCATATACCTTAAGTTTTATTTCACCGTGATCGCCGCTGTATGCCTGTATTGCATTCATCACTATGTTCATAATAACCTGAGACAGCTTTCCGAAGTCACCATATAAACTTATTTCTTTTTCTATCTCTACAAATAATTTACATCTATGTTTCTCAAGTTCATTGTTTACTAAAATTTTAATATTGTCAATAACTTTATTTAATAAAAACTCTGTTTTCTGAGATTCTCCTGTATTTCTTATCTGATTTCTAACACTTTCTACAATTTCCGTAATTTTATTTGCACTTACTTTCATCGCAGAAAGCATTTTTTCTTCCTGCTCTGTGTATGGATATTTCCCGTTAAAAAAGTCTATTCCCATTCTTATTGTTGCAATAGGTGTGTTTATGTCGTGTGCCATGCCACCTGCAAGCTGACCAAGGCTTGCTAAACGTTCTTGTTCTATCATTGCATTTTGGGATTTCTTTAATTCTGTTATGTCCTTGAAAAGAATTATTATTCCTATAAGTCCTTCCCTAGAATTGATTGGAGTAAGTTCAATAGAATATATTTTTTCACTTATCTCTACACTCTTTTCCATAACAACGGTATCTAGCCTATCTCTTAGGAACTTTATATTTTGATTCAACAAACTTAAAACTGTCTCATCAATTATATTTTCAACTCTAAAAAAATCTAGCATATTAGTTTTTAGCTTAATTTCTTTTTTAATGCCTACCATTTTAGAAAATGCCTTATTATAATCAACCAACTCCATATCTAAATTGATTACTATATATCCATCAGCCATACAGTCAACCACTTTTTGCAGTGCAATTGGAGCCACCTCTAAAAAGCCATATTTAAATATTGCTAATGAAAAACATATCGCAGTTATAGTCAGAGTTATAGGTGAGACATCATAATATGAATAAAATTTTAATATATCATTGTTTGTAGTGCTTCCTAAAATCCACAAAAAATTAAATAATACCGGAATTAATGAACCCCATATCATTAGTCCTGCTTGCTTTGAAAAATTTTTTGAATTTTTTATTGACGTATGTATTAAAATAGCCGTAGCCGACACAAGATTTATCCAAGTAAGCAGCATTGCTACATAAAAATATATTCCAAAATCATAATGATCCGTTACACCATAAGTTTTATAAAATAAATGGTGATAAGAATTTGTCCATAACACAACATTAGTTAAAATTTGAGGTGCAAATAGCAGTAAGCATTTTCGGTCAAACCTAATCTTTCCATTTTTATATATAAGTGCAGCAAGTAGAAAAAATACAGAGCAAAATGTAACTCCAAAAAATAGTATATCTTCAAAAATAATATTTTTATAATTTAAAAACACATCCGAAGCCACAAGTAGCAAATATCCAAAGTTGCAGATTATAAGAGAAATTACTTGCATTAAGAACACTTTATGGAGCTGCTTTTTCCCTTTTATACGACTTATATATGTAAGTATAAAAAACAATGCTACAAGCGAAAACAAAATACATATTATATAAATCTCTTTACTCATTTTTCCCCTCCGCATTATCAAAAACTTCTTGTATTATTTGTGCATTTTTATCAGCAAATTCAGCTTTCAACAAATCAAAGTGCATTCCGCAAGCCTTATATTTTATAAGCTTCCCAGTTGTAAGTTTAGCTACTTCTTCAACTTCCTCGTCACTCATTTCTTCCGACTGTATAAAATATATATCTTTATCAAGAAATTTAGAAAACTTTTCTTTGTCTGCCATATAATTCATATAGTTTCTTATCTTTCTTTCTAGAATATTTTTCAAGAATGCATTCTCGCTTTTAATTTTAGCATATTCCATACTATATTTCACAAAAAAGTCTAATTTTTCGTCGATATTTTCTTTTTCTACTTTGCCAAAAAAGCCATCCATAAGAACTATTTTTGTTTCGTCTTTCATTTTACCCGCTATATCTATTACAATGTCAGCTCCTGCAGAAAATCCTAGCAATAAATAAGGACCTTTACTCTGAATATTCTTTATATCTTTTATGTACTTATCTATTTTATCTGCATCTTCTATATAGTTGAATGCATACAAAGAGAATTTATCAATATATTTGCTAATGTCATTAAATGCCAAGCCATATCCGGTAATAGGAGGAAATGCGAAAATATTATATTCCTTCTTTCCGTTTAACAATGAATAATTTTCACCTAAATCTACATTATCCTTATACTGATTTATTAAAAGTGAAGATACTTTTTTCGCCAATTCAGAAATTGTTGGTGATAAAAACACATCTTTATAACTAAGCTCTACATTAAATTCGTTATAAATTTCCATTGTAAGCTTTATTACTTTTAATGAATCTCCGCCGAGTGCGAAAAAGTTTTCATCCCTATTAATGTTTGATTTATCTAAAGCTCTTTCAAAGCACTTACAAAGTTTTTCTTGAATTTCTCCTTTTATTTGTGTATTTCCATCTATAACTTCAACTTTATCAGCTAATTCCCTTATCTTTTTCCTATCAATCTTTCCATTAGGTGTAAACGGCAACTTTTCTATTCTTTCAAAGTATGTAGGTATCATATAATTAGGTAATTTATTAAATAAAAATTCCTTTATATCACGTTCATTAACCGTACACTGGCCAATATAATAAGCACACAATCTGTCACCACTTGTATTTAGTACTACTACACACTTATCTATTCCTTCATATTTCATTATATTACTTTCAATGTCCTGAACTTCAATTCTATAACCTCTATATTTTACTTGATTATCAATTCTTCCAATAAATTTTAATTTTGAATCTTCTGTGAACTTTACCTTATCACCCGTTTTATAGATTTTCTCTTTTATTAAATCATTATATATAAATTTTTCATTAGTCAGTTCATCTCTATCCTTATAGCCATTTGATAATCCATATCCACCTATGCATAACTCTCCTTCTACATTAAATGGTTGAACTGCACCATGGCTATTAACTATGTAAAACGTAGTATTTGAAATCGGCTCCCCGATAGTTATTTCTGTTTCATTTGTTAAATCAGCAATAGAAGACCATACAGCAGTTTCCGTCGGCCCATACATATTATAAATATTAGCATTTGTTTTTTCTTTTATTAATTTAAATACTTCATCAGTAAGTGGCTCTCCACCTACTAGAATATTCTTTAGTCTACTAAAATCAGTTGCTTTGCCAGCTTGAATAACTGGTTTCAGCCTAGAAGGAGTCATTTGAATTGTAGTTATGTTATTCGCATTTAAAAGCCTTATTATCTTTGTTACATCTAGCTGCTCAGCTGAAGATGCTAGTACTATTTTTAATCCGAGGCATAAAGGCAACCATGTTTCTAAGACGAAAATATCAAAAGAAACAGTTGTAATTCCAAGTATAATTCCTTTATCCTCAAAATTTATTCTATTTTTTATACCCCAAATAAAATTAGTAATATTTTTATGTGTAAGCATTACCCCCTTAGGATTACCTGTAGAGCCAGAAGTATAAATAGTATAAATTAGGTCATTTTTAGAGTTCACTACATTTAAATTATTTTCTTCCATGCCAAAACAATTATCAATCAAAAGCTTCTTACCGGAAAAGTTTATCTTATCCTGCAGTTCACTCTGTGTTAATAATAAACTAGCTCCACTATTACTCATTATATATTCTATTCTTTCCTGTGGATAGTCAGGGTCAATAGGTACATAAAAGCCGCCAGCCTTAATAACTCCAGTTAGTGCTACTATGAGATCTATAGAACGTTCTATCAGTACTCCAACAGAAATGTTAGCTCCGACACCATTTTTTCTCAACTCATAAGCTATCTTATTGGCTCTGTTATTTAATTCCAAATACGATATTTTTTTATCGCCAAAAACTATTGCAATATCATTAGGAGTCTTCTTTACTTGAGCTTCAAAAAGCTCATTAACAGTTAAGTCCTCATTATAAATATACTCCGTCTTATTGAATATTTTCAAAGCATTTTTTTCAATACTCGTTAAAAAGTCAAATTCATCTATTTTAGAATTAGTATTTGCCAAAAGTTGATTTATGCAATTAAAATAATGTTCATTAAACCTACAAATGCTTTCAGGTCTATATAAATCCGTGCAAAATTCAACTTCAATTTCTAACTTTTCCTCTCTTTCATAAACAAACATGCTTAGATCTTGTTTGCAAGTACCATTGTCAAAATCAAGTTGTTTAAATTCCAAATCATTTGTTTTTATATTTGGAATGTCCATATTTTGCAATGCAAACATCACATCGAATAACGGATTTCTACTCATGTCTCTAGATAAATTTAATTTACTCACAAGTCTTTCATACTGATAATCTTGATTTTCCAAACACTTTATAATAATATTTTTTACCTGTATCAAATAATCAAAAAAACTCATATTGCCCTTTGGATAAGTCCTTATTGCAAGATTATTTATAAACATTCCTAACATATTCTCAGTGTCAGGGTGATCCCTGCCTGCAACGGGGATACCAACTGTTATATCTTCTTGCCCTGTATATCTATAAAGCAAAACATTATACACCGCAAATAAAAACATGAATAACGTAGTTTCCGTCTCTGCACATATATTTTTTATTTTTCGAGTTGTTTTTTCGTCTATTGAAAAATACATTTTCCTGCCTTTGCTACTTTGTATTAAAGGCCTTGTAAAATCAGTCGGAAGATTTAATACAGGTATCTCACCTTCAAACTGTTTTACCCAAAACTCTTCTTGCTTTTTCATCTCTGCCGAATTTAACTGATTATTCTGCCATACAGCAAAATCTTTATACTGCTTTTGAAGTTTACACAATTCTCTCCCTTCATACACACTCAAAACTTCATTTATTAGAATTCCAAAAGATGTTCCATCTATAACAATATGATGTATGTCGAATAGCATTATATATTCACTTGAAGCCACCTTTATAACGGTAACCCTAAGTAAAGGAGGTCTGTCCAATTCAAAAACATTAACAAAGTTGCTCTTAATCTCTTCCGCCTTCTCTTCATTAGCTTCAACATATTCAATTTTCAGTTTAACATTATCATATATTTTTTGAACGGGAACATTATCCTTCATATAAAAACCTGTTCTCAATATTTCATGCCTTTTTATTATTTCATTAAATGCATTTTCTAGCCTACCTATATCTAATTTACCGTAAACCTTTAGCATATGAGTTTCATTATACTTGGTTGTTGCTCCTTCTATTTGATTTATCAAATACATTCTTGACTGAGCAGAAGATAACTCATACTCCTCCCTTTTTTCTGCTAAAGGAATAGGTTCATACTTCTCCTTTTTCTTTTTTTCAATAAGTTCCGCAATCTCTTTTATAGTCTTTGTTGTAAATAAGTCTGTTAATCCTAAAGAAACATTAAACTCCTTCAAAATCTGAGACAGCACAAAAACAGCAGAAAGAGAATCCCCACCAATTTCAAAAAAGTCATTTGAAATACCTACTTGTTTCAATTTTAAAGCATCACACCAAATTTGGCATAGCCTTACCTCTGTATCAGTAGTAGGTTTCCTATACTCACCTTTTATAATCTTATTTTCGATAGAATCAATAATTTTACGGCCTGTGTATTCTTTTAAAACTAATAAATATTCTTTATTAGTAGCATTTTTTATTAGTTTATTATTTACTAAAACAAGCTCTTTATTGTTCACAGCCTCCTTAGTTTCATTATTAGTTATATCTTTCTCCTCTTCTATTTCATTTTCCTGTTTCTTATCAAAACATTCATTGTATAAAAGTTCTATATTTTCCACACTAGATATATCCTCAGTTAACAATTCATATAAGCAAGTATTTTCCTTCTTCTCAATAGCCTTAAACGGGACATTATCCAAAAAATTTAAAATCGGTTGATTTTTCTCTGATTTTACATACGGAAATAAAATTCTGCCTTTACCTAAACTCTCGGCAAAAATTTTAAGCCCCTCTAATATAGTATTTTCAACATTTCTGCCTAGAATTCTGCAACTTAATAAAAATGTATCAACCTTAATATCTTTTTCTATCTTTAATATTAAGAGACCAATTATACCGTACTCACCAAATTTGTCATTTGCTTCAACTACAAATACTTTGTATTCTTTATTATTTCTAATTTCTTCTATTTCTTTTTCTGTCCTTCTGACTGTACTTAAGTTGAACTGATTAGTGCGAAGTGTCATCTGTGAAGCTCTTGATACTTCATCATCAGAGACCTCCCTCATACTTACCCTTATATTTAATTCCTTGATAAACTCATCAAAAGAATTAACCTTCTTCTCCGCGTCTTTTCTCTTTAACTCATCTATATATCTTTTACTTCTTTCCCTATCTTCTGCTGTCACAATCAAATTATCTGTAGCCCAAAGATGCTTTAAGAACATAGGAATAGCTTCTTCACTCGGAACATTTAATGTAAGTACTTCAGGAAGACTAGCCATCATATTCATACATTCCATAGGATTATCATCTAAAAATATAAAGCTGTCTATCCCTAAATTTAGTTCTTTAGCCATAACTTTTATATTCTCGGCTTTATTATCCCAATTTACTTTCCAATTAGCAATATCATCTTTTTTTAATATCATATTGGAATTATTTTCAAAAACGTCAATGACATCTTCAATATTATTTTTACTTGCTATTGTAAGTAGCATTCCCTCTTTTTGTTTTTGCAAAACAAACTTCTGTAATTCTTTGTAGGAATCCGTTATTTCTATGCCATAAGTCCCACTTTCTCCAACTACACCTTTCCATAAAGTGTTATCGCAATCTAGAACAATAACCTTATAAGGTTTCCTATTTAAAGCAATAATCTTTCTACAAATCTCAGCTGATACTCCGGCATATAATTCTTTTGTATATGGAATATGTGCTATTTTGTCATTTCCTTCATCAAAAACTTTTTCTATGCAATAATTACTAATAATATCATCAGTATTCAATATGAAAATATTTTTATTAGCTTGTACAGTTTTCAATATCTCTTTTGTATTATTCTTTATGGTATTTAATAGCATCGCATCAGTAATTCTACTCGAATTTTTAAACATACCTAATAAAGTTGTAGTTTCCACTTTAGCCAGTAATTCCGACAACCTTTTTGAAGTTTCATTTATAATATCAATTTTTTCACTAATACTGCCAGAATTATCCCTTATGTAATCTTCTAATCTTATCAAAATTACATTTACTCCATCTTTGTTTAGCGATAACTTACTATTTTCATTTATCAACTCCTGTAATACCTGATTATACTCTGCAAAATCCATCACGATTCTATAGTTGAACACTTTCGCAATCTTTTTAATATATGGCTTAACAGGCTCTAAAACAAAGCTTCCCACAAAAACCGTATTTACAGTTTTTATAGGTCGAATCATATTAAATTTTGGAACTAATAAGCGTGAATCATCTGATTTAAGTATCTCTATATCGCCCTTTGGATACCACCTTGCGATTTTATCCGTCTTATATAATTTTTCGCCCTTATAATAAGGATTATCTATTTCTTCTCCATCTGTCTTTCTACTTACATACAAATTACCCGGTATGCCGATAGGCAATGCAATTCTATTTGAATCCAAAATATATGCTTTCACATTTCTACTTTCTCTTTTTTCTAACTGAATATCGTCCAACTCTTCACTTAATTCAACATTATTAAATCTAGACAATATTCTGTCCTGTTCTTCCTCCGGTAGCATCTCGATATTCGAAATAGGCTTTATATCATTATCTAATGCATGCCAAAGCAAGCTAATCATATGCTTATGTAAATATTCTATTTCTTTAAAGTTGAAACTATCTTTTAAATAATCATAACTTACGATAAACTGTCCCGAATCTTCCCTATCATTTACATTTATTATTAAAGACTCTATTTGAGCTCCGCTAAAATGCCAACGAGTCGTGTAATCGATATTGTTGTCTTTATTTTGAAATTTCGCATTCTGATAATTTAATACAACATCAAATAGGTTATCCTTAAAATCGTATCTCTCTTTCAATTCATTTAATAACAGCTCATAAGGAAATTTTTGATGGCGAAGCAAAGCCATAGATGTAGTATTAACGGTTTTTACAAGCTCATTAAAATTCATATTATCTTTAACTTTAACTCTAATAGGACAAGTATTTATAAACATGCCTGCCATTTCTTTTTCCTTCGCATTAGCACGATTTAATGTAGTAGTTCCTATTATTATGTCATTTTTATTAGTAGCTCTTTTTATATACATATACAATGCAGAGGCAAATAAATTAAACGGTGAAGTCCTATTTTCTCTACAATACTCATATATCTTTTCACTTAGTTTAGACGGTAATACTATACTTACTCTTTTCGCATCAGTAGAAGACTTATTATTTCTTTTTAATATAGTCTTTACCTGAATATCTTCTAAATTGTTTTCCCAATATTTTCTATCTTTTTCACATCTATCTGAGGTTAAATAAGTTTCTTCTCCTTTTATATGCTCAACAATTGATACCTTATCCTTTAATATAGCTTCCTCTCCTTTTAGCAACACCTTATAATAATCCATAATTTCATTTGCAAGTAATGTAAATGTCCATGCATCACTTATCATATGGCTGCACTTTATGAAATACCCTATATCTCCATTTTTTATTTTTATAACTTTAAAATAAAAGAGCTGGCTATCTAATAAAGGCATAGAAATCTTACTCTCTATGTCTTCCCATAGATATAGCTCTCTTTCGTTGTCAAACTCCATCTCTTCAAGCTCTAGTTCAAAATAATCAGAAATATACTGAAAATATTCGGTATTGTCCATACAAATTCTAATTCTCATACCGTCATTATTTTTTACATACAAATTGATAGCTTTTTTTAAAAGCTCAACATTTCCGCCACCTGCAATTTTAAAAGTCCCTGAAATACAACTAATTGCAGAGTCAGGGTACAAATTGTTTATATTTAGAATATTTTTTTGTGGATAAGTTAATTGATATAATTCGTTCATTGCACTTCCTCCAAAATGTAAAATTTTCATATATATACTACTATATTTTTCAAGTTTTTTCAACATCTTTGCAATGACATATATCGGCAAAAATCCACATAATAATTAGTGTTCCAACTACTCTTACTTGCATTTTTTACTTGCCAGCATAAGAAGTATGTTCACTAAAAGTCTCTGAAAACCAGTGCTCGCCATTTCCACTTGCTTTTGCTCTATAATAATAATAATCTGTATCGGCAGGATATAATGCCGCCTCTATGCATGATAAGCCTGGTGATGCAATAGCTGTTGGCGGAAGCCCGTCATACTTATATGTATTATATGGTGAATCTATTTCCAAATCTTTATATAAAAGTCTCTCTTTCTGCTCTGGTAATAAATATTGAACAGTAGCATCTATTTGAAGCAGCATTCCGACTTTTAGTCTATTATGAATGACACTTGAAATAATAGTTCTTTCACTTTCTACCTTCGCCTCCCGTTCAATCAAGGAAGCTATCGTTACAATTTCATTAACTGAAAAACCCAGCTCTTCAGCCCTTTTATCGAACTCGTCGCTCCAATGCTTGTCAAATTCGCTAAGAAGCATATTTATTATTTTATCTTCTTTCCAAGAAGTTGGTATCTGGTATGTATCAGGAAATAAAAATCCCTCAAGCTGCCTATAGTCAGTCCCTTTAGGAATATAGTCATACGGTATTTCCAAACTACCCGCATAATCCAAAAAGTCCTGTTCTTCTACTAACCCTTTGCTTGAAAATAGTTTGGCAATTTGCAAAACTGTATACCCTTCCGGAATAGTAACGGTTACCTGTTCTTCTTGTTCACCTTCAACTAATTTTTCTAGTATATCACTAAAAGTAACATTACCCGGTCCAAACTTGTATGTACCCGGCTTTAATTTTGTAGAAGCATCCTCATTTTTTATATAGTTGATAAAAAACCATTTACTTTTTATGATCCCTTCTTCTTTTAATTCATTAGCAATCACTTTTGCTCCACTACTAGGGCTTATCGTAATAACCACTTCGCTCTTTAGTTTCTTCACATCTATATTTATAATCGCTATCACCAAAAAAGTAACAGAAATCAAGAAAACTGCTAAACTTGCAATTAAAATTATCTTCTTTTTCATATTATCCTCCGTGTCTATACTTGTTGTTACAAAATTCTTGCCATACCATAAAGTATATATAATTTCTCACTACAATTACAATAGGATTTTTTAATAATATTCAATTTCAGGAGTACTGTGCAGACTATTATATAAAAATAAGATACATGTTTTAACTTTATATCATCCAAACAGGCACAACGTAATTTTCTCTATTGATAGCAATAAAATCATTTCTTAGGCAGATAACAGCACCACTCCCACGTGGAACAGATGATGAATCTAAAATTTTAAAAGCACTGATTAGTTCAGATGGTGGATTACTTGATTTCTTTATTTCTATTGGATGTAACTTTCCATCACTTTCAATAATCATATCAACTTCATTACTGTCCTTGTCTCTGTAATAATGCAATATACAAGTTTTTGCATTATTATGATACGTCTTTAATATTTCAGTTATAATGTAATTTCCTAAAATTGCACCATTGATTGCACCGTTCATCAATATTTCCGGACTACTGTACTTAGTTAAATATGAAACAAGCCCAGTATCAAAGAAATACATTTTTGGTGTTTTTATAGTACGTTTTAATAAATTATTGGAATATGGGCGAAGATAAAAAATAATATCTGATTTTTCTAGTACTTTTAGCCAACGTTTCGCTGTATCATCACTTACCCCAACGTCCGTTGCAATATCGTGAACATTAAGTATTTGGCCCACTCTACAAGCAGCAGCACGAATAAAATCTGCAAAAAGCAATTTGTCAACATGCTCAATAAGTTCACTTACATCTCGCTCAATATATGTTTGAACATAGCTGTTATAGAAAACATCTCTATCAGTATACTTGCCACTGCGCAATCCAGGCATAGAGCCTTTCCATATTCGCTCATAAATTTCTAATGAATTTGCAGGAGATAGATTTAGTTTTCGTTCCATAATACTATTGATATCTAATGTAAACGGAGTCGTTTCTCCATCTCCATAAAGCTCACTTTGTGCTAAAGAAGACATGTGAATAATAGCAGCTCTTCCGGCTAATGATTCTTGCGCTAATTCCATTAAGTGAAAAGCTTGCGACCCTGTAAGCCAGTATGAGCCGGGTTCTGCCCCTTTATCTATTAGAATTTTGATGTATGAAAATAACTCAGGAGCATACTGTATTTCGTCAATTAGAACAGGAGCAGGATGCATTTCCAAAAATAATGCCGGGTCATTCTTAGCTAACTTCCTTTCTTCCATATCGTCTAAAGTAACTTCAACACGATTTGTTCCTTGCATTAAATGCTTTAACATAGTGGATTTTCCCACTTGTCTAGGACCTATTAGTAAAATGCAACTATACTCATTAGATAAAGAAATTACCTTTTTTTCAAGAGTTCTTTTAATATATGCCATAATTTTTCTCCTTTTCGGCTAAAATAAGATTTAATATTATTTTAGCCGAAAGACGACAAATTGTCAATATAAATCTTTCGTCACAAATCCTGAGTTCAGATAAAACATATATCTTATTTCATGCACTCTGACCAGTAACAATTATGGCATTTACCAATAATTCTAATCTTGACCCAACATAAAAATTATGCAAAAATATATCTTGTGGGGGGATGGATATGAAAAAGCGAATCGCTATTGTTATAACCTTAATAATTCTTCTATGCCTATCAATTACAGGTTATATTAAATTCATTAAAGAAAAATCACTTGCAACACAAAATGAAGTTAGTATTGAAAGCAGCAATGAGGAACAAAATATAAAAGAAGAAAAAACTATACCTCTAGTAAAATATGATGGTCCGGTACATCATGTATTTTTCCATAGCTTAATTGCTTACACCGACTTAGCATTTGATAATGACGGACAATCTAATGGATATAACTACTGGATGACAACAGCATCAGAATTTGAAAAGATGCTTCCCGAGCTGCTTAGCCGAAATTACATACTATATGACATCACAGAACTTATAGAAGATGATCAGGAAAACCCCGGGAAAATAAAGAAAAAAGATATATACTTGCCTGAAGGGAAAATACCACTGGTCATATCAATAGATGACGTTAACTACTACGAATACATGAAAAATGACGGATTTGCAACAAAGCTCGTTTTAGACGAAAAAGGAGATGTTGCAAACGAGATAGTTACACCTGAAGGAAAAACTATAATTTCACGTAAGGCAGATGTTATGCCGATTTTAGACGACTTCGTAAAAGAACACCCTGAGTTTTCCTATAACGGAGCTAAAGGAGTTATAGCCCTTACCGGCTACCAAGGAGCACTCGGCTACAGAATTACTGACTTAGTCGGCGAAGAACTGGAAAAGGCCACAGAAGAAGCGACAAAAGTTGCAAACAGATTAAAAGAAACAGGCTGGAAATTTGCTTGCCATAGTTATACTCATAACCAGTACTTCAAAAATTATACAGTAACAATGGCACAGCTAAAGCATGATACCGAACGTTGGAAAAAATATATCGAACCCGTAACAGGAAAAACAAACATTTATATATCTCCTTTTGGAGTAAGATTTAAAAGTACCGATGAGCGGTATAGATATATCGTAGAAGAAGGATTTAACATCTTTTGCCCTGTCCAAAAGACTCCTGAATTATCCTTCTACGGCGATAATGTAATTATGACACGTTTTAATTTAGACGGATACTCAATGGTTAATCGGAAAGATTATATAAATGAAACATACTTTAACGTTGAAAACGTAATAGACGATGCACGACCGGCATTAAAATAACTTCTTCACCAGCTTAACAATTTCATCTACATCCATTTTTTCTTGCTTGAATAACTCGTCAATACTGCCATGTGAAATAAACCTATCTTTAAATGCTACTTCCCTAAACTTTCCTCTATATCTGGCATTAGTAAGCACTTTTAAAACCCGACTTCCGAAACCGCCGGTAGCTATGTTATCTTCTAAAGTAATGATGTTGTAGTGTTCACGGACTAGTCTTTTTATAAGTGCAACATCAAGTGGCTTTACAAAAGTGGCATTTATTATCATAGGTTTTATTTTCATGTCCATCAATATTTGCTTAGCCAATAATGCATATTGCACCATTCTGCCAACTGCAATTAGCGCAACCTTCTCTCCCTGAGACACTATTTCCCACTTATTCTGTTCAACCTTACAAATAGGCTTTATTTCATCAACAATATCCCCTCCGCGCGGATATCTTATAGCAACAGGGCTCTTTAAAGAAAGTGCATACTTTAACAACAGCTCTACTTCTTCAACACACTTAGGTGCAAGAATAGTTAAATTAGGAATCATAGATAAATATGATAAATCAAAAACTCCTTGATGTGTTTCACCGTCATTCCCTACCAAACCTGCCCTATCAATCATAAATACAACCGGTAAATTTTGCATACAAACATCATGTATAACTTGGTCAAACCCCCTTTGAAGAAAAGTAGAATAAACCGCAAAAACAGGTTGCAATCCTTGTGTAGCAAGTCCTGCCGCAAATGAAACAGCATGTTGCTCCGCAATCCCCACATCAAAAAATTTATTAGGATACAGCCTTGAAAATTCTTTAAGCCCTGTCCCTTCTGTCATAGCAGCAGTTATTGCGACAACATTTTTATTATTTTGGGCAATTTTTACAATAGCTTCCCCAAAAGCCTTAGAATATGTAATTTTATTACTTTTATTTAATATCTCACCGTTTTCAGAATTAAAAGGTGCTACTCCATGAAACTTATTAGGATTTTCCTCTGCATACTTATAACCTTTCCCCTTTTTAGTAACTATATGTACAACAACAGGCTCATCTAATTCCTTTACTTTACCTAATATTTCAGTCATTTCCTCTATATTATGTCCATCAATCGGCCCAAAATATCTCACACCCAAATCATCAAAAAATAATGAAGGAATAAGTAAAAGCTTTATACTATTTTTTATCCTTTTCAGGCACTTTAGGAAAAAATTTTTATCCTCCAGTTTGTTCTGCAGACTCCTTTTAAAAGCATTGTACTGCTTATTTATTCGAATTTTACTTAAATACTCAGAAAGGCCCCCAACATTCTTAGATATAGACATCTGATTGTCATTTAGTATAACTATCATTTTTGTTTTACTAAATCCCAAATCATTTAATCCTTCATATGCCATACCGCCTGTTAATGCGCCATCACCTATAACAGCAACCACATCATAATTCCTTATCTGAATATCTCTGGCTTTAGCCATTCCAAGAGCTACAGAAATAGAATTACTGCTATGTCCTGTATCAAAAAAATCATATATGCTTTCCTCCCGCTTTGGAAAACCGCTAATTCCATTATGCTGCCTTAAGGTATGGAAATCCTTTTTCCTACCGGTTAATATTTTATATACATAACTCTGATGACCTACATCAAATACAATTTTATCATTGCTAAAATCAAAAGTTTTTAGCAACGCCAAAGTAAGCTCAACAATTCCAAGGTTTGATGCAAGATGTCCGCCGGTCTTAGAGACATTTTCTATCATAAATTCTCTTAATTCTTGAGCCAATAATTCCAATTCTTCTTTACTTAAATCCTTTACATCATTAGGATTTTTTATAGTATCTAATAACTTATACATTTTTTACCACCATTAAACTATATATTATTATTCACAAAAACTTATGCAAGCATATTAACCTAATCCAAGCATTCTAGCAACTATCTCTAACATTCCATTTATAATAATGTTTCTAGCACTTATCAAAAGGCCATTAAAACTCCCGAGTGCTACCAAAAGTATTAAAAAAATCATACCAAACTGCTCATACCTCATATAAGAAAAATATGACTCTGGAGGTAATACCGCAAATAGCACTTTTGAACCATCAAGCGGCGGAATAGGTATAAGATTAAAAAGGCCTAAACCAATACTGATTACTGCAATATAATACAAAAGTGTAGATACATACACACTGACATCATCAACCGGTACATTAGCTTTTTCTAAAAATCCAATTATTAGTAATGAGAAAAAAGCAACAACAAAATTCATAATAGGCCCGGCCAAAGCAACTTTCACCATATCCCTTTTAGGGTTTTCGTAATATCTTGAATCAACCTGAACAGGTTTTGCCCATCCAAATCCTGCAAAAAATAACAAAAAAGTTCCTACTAAGTCTAAATGTTGGAAGGGATTGATAGAAAGCCTTCCTTGTGCCTTTGGAGTAGGATCTCCCAGCATATATGATGCCCAACCGTGAGCGAACTCATGCAGCGATAAAGCAATCAATATCGCCGGTACACTATAAATTATCTTATCTATAATATATTCCAAATATCTCACTCCCTGTCATTCTTTATTATTTTATAAAAATATCCGTTTTTGTCTCTAAAACCATTTATTCCAGTATATAAAATGTCCTCTTCTATAACCTTCTTAGTTGCCTTTTTATCATCATAATACCCTACCATAACAGTATCACCCTTTAAAGTTATCTCTCCTACGGATTTACTGCCATGACTAAAAATACAAGCCTTTAGGCCTGGTATAGGCAATCCGATAATATTGTCCTTTTTAGCATCTTTTTTACTATTTATCATAACGGCTGAAGATGCCTCAATCAAATCATAGCACTGCACAACGTCAATACCGAAAGCATAAAAATCCTTTAATAATTTATTTTTTCCGCTCTTACCCACAAGTATTATAGAAGTTAAATTTTTACCGAATTTTTTTAATATGTCACTAAATATCCTTTTTCTTAAATCAACATTAAGCTTAATCAGCAGCATGCTGATAAATATTAAAGCCTTAGTTTTCCTAACTCCGGGCATCCCTCCCAGCTCATCTGTGATATTCTTATAAAGCTCATTAAGTAAATTATTAGATAAGAAAATCATCGTAGGATTGCTGTCTTTTAAATTCTCTTGAATTGATTTACCTTTTTCAGAAAAATATATTGTACCGCCTTGATTATTTATAACCAAAAAATTAAATAAACAGTACGAAAGATTGCTAAGTGATAAAAAAGCAGAAGTTCTATCATTATCCGTAATATGAATAGTCGATACAATTCCCATTATTGCAGCTACTAAGTTTTTATGAGATAGCATAACACCTTTGCCTTTAATTATAGTATTGCCGTAAAAAATACCTGCAATCGTTTCTCTGTTAATCTCTAACTTTGCAAAAGTGTTCTCACCGTTTAATATTGCTTTACTTCCTAAATCAATCAATCTCAATAATGACAAATTCTCGTTATCATCTATTATTGCATCCATATCAATCGTATATTCTAGTGTCGGACATTTTTTCCTTATATTCCTTATCAGCCCTCTATATTTTTCAGAAAATATAATAAATTTGCTCTTAACACTGTTTATTCGCGAAACCAAGTCATTTTCTGATATTTCAGGAGAAATCGGAACAATTATTCCCTCGCTGCAAGTAGTCGCCATAAAAGCAACACACCACTCATATCTATTTTCGCCAAGTAAAATAACTTTCTCCCCTTTTATATTCATCTTTAGTAATTCTGTCCCCAAACCGAAAATATCCTCTTTATATTTTTTATAAGAAACAGTAACATATACATCTCTTGCCTTTTTAATAAATGCATCAGAACCACTATGTAATGCAACCGTCTGCTCCAACATGTCCTTTAAATCATTAATTTTTCTAGAAACATATTTAGGTCTAGGCATAATCGGCTCCATAATAATTACCAATCCTTTCTTGTATCAATACACCATGTATTCTATCACATTTTTGGTAATTAATAAATAAAAATAGCAGAATTTAAAACTACAATGATTACTGATCAGAGTATATGTCGCTGGTCAGAGTACATGAAATAATATATATGCTTTATAGGCAAAAAATAAGAGTGAAAAATCCTTTTTGGACTTTCCACTCTTATTTTAAGATAAGATCTCAATTACTTTAATTCAACTGTTGCACCAGCTTCAGTTAATTTAGCTTTCATAGCTTCAGCTTCTTCCTTAGCAACATTTTCTTTTACGTTCTTAGGAGCACCATCAACGATTTCCTTAGCTTCCTTTAATCCTAAGCCAGTTAAATCTTTAACAACTTTAATAACGTTCATCTTGTTAGCTCCAACTTCTTTTAATACTACTGTGAACTCTGTTTGTTCAACAGCTGCTGCACCACCAGCAACTGCTACACCAGCTGCTGCTACAGGAGCTGCTGCTGTTACACCAAATTCTTCTTCTAATGCTT
>CAZVVZ010000005.1:0-20966 GCA_964631135.1 uncultured Eubacteriales bacterium | reverse complement strand
GGTTTGGGACATTTTTTCATTTCAACACTTAAGACATTATCACATTTCAAAGATACCCGGAGTAAGAATTTTAAAATAGTGCTTGACTTTTATATAACTTTAGCTTAAAATACTCTAGAGATAATCAGATTATCGCGGGTGCTATGCACATGAGGAAAGTCCGGGCTCCATAGGACAGGGTGCCGGGTAACTCCCGGTGGAGGCGACTCTAAGGAAAGTGCAACAGAAATAGACATCCACGAAAGTGGTTAAGGTGGAAAGGCGAGGTAAGAGCTCACCGGCGGTATGGTAACATATCGGCCATGTAAACCCCATCTGGAGCAACACCGATTGAAGGTTAAGATTGTCCGTCGTCTTCTATAAGGTGGCTTGAGCGATATAGAGATATATCGCCTAGATAAATGATAATCAAATACAGAACCCGGCTTACAGATTATTCTCAAAAATGCGGATGTGGCGGAATTGGCAGACGCACTAGACTTAGGATCTAGCGGGAGACCATGCAGGTTCAACTCCTGTCATCCGCACCAACAAAGAAGGACTAAAAAAGTCCTTTTTTGTTTTTAAATTTTTTTGTGATAATTACTTTTCGACCAGACTATATAAAATAAGATATATGTTTCAAAAGGAACGAATTATAGCAGCATAAGTCCGGTCAGTAATATAAATCCCCTCTTTACTTTAGTTCGTTTTTGATATATAAATAATACTGAGGTGGAATAAATGTTAATAAATATAAAAAAAGTTACTTCAAATAAAAAAGATTACCTAGATCTGCTTTTACTTGCAGATCCTTCTGAAAAAATGATAGATAAATACTTAGATAAAAGTGAGATGTTTGTGCTTAGTGTAAACGGTGTTGCTGTTTCTGAAGTTGTTATTTCAAAAGCAGATGAAACAACTTGTGAAATAAAAAATCTTGCAACTTCTGTCGAATATCAGGGACACGGCTTTGCAAAACAACTTTTACAGCATATCTTTCAGATTTATAAAAACCAATTTTCCACAATGCTTGCCGGCACATCATATCCGCCGTTTTATGAAAAATTTGGTTTTCAGTATTCTCATACCGTAGACAATTTTTTCACTAAAAATTATAGCGATCCAATAATGGTTAACGGTAAAGAATGCTCCGATTTAGTTTATTTAAAAAAAGATTTGCATACTAAAACAAAGGCTATTACTCGTTCTGAGGAATCTATTCTTTCACTCATTATAGATACCGCGAAAAAAGATGATAGGATTAGAATTGTTGCCATGAATGGATCAAGAATCAATCCTAAAGCCCCAAAAGATTTTTTTCAAGATTATGATATAGCTTTTATAGTAAATAACTATGAATCATTTACTAAAGACCCCAACTGGATAAATATTTTCGGCAGAAGGCTTATAATGCAGACTCCGTCATTGATGACAGGTGCAAAAAAAGATGATAAACGTTTTTCTTATTTAATGCAATTTATTGATGGAAACAGAATTGATTTAACTATTATTCCTTATGAAGAACGTGGAAATTATATAAAAGAAGATTCACTTACGAAAGTTTTACTTGATAAAGACAAAGTATTACCTACTCTTGCCTCCCCATCTGACCAATCTCATTGGATAAAGCAGCCTACTCAAAAAGAATTCCATGATTGCTGTAACGAGTTTTGGTGGGTTTCTGTATATGTTGCTAAGGGATTATGGCGAAAAGAGTTTTTATATGCAACTTCGCATATAGAAAGTTGTGTCAGAAAAGAATTATTAAAAATGATAAGATTTCGTATAGGAATTGAAAATAACTTTGAAGTTTCTACCGGCAACGAAGATAAATATATGGAAAATTATCTTCCAAAAGATATGTTTGAACGTCTTATGAGGAGCTACAATATGTCAGATTATGAGCGATGCTGGGATTCGTTGTTTATCATGATTGAACTGTTTAGAAAAAATGCAACTTTTGTTGCTGAAAAGCTTGGGTTTGTCTATAACTCCGACGATGATAAGAATGTATATGCATTTTTACGTCATATTCGTTCTTTACCGGGTAATGCTAAAGCTTTATACGAAGAAAATAACTAATATGAAAGGAAAAACCATATGGATTGGTCTTTACTAATAGCAAGAATTCTGTATATATTTATGTGGATTGCTTTTATTGTTGTTATAGCCGTAGCCATATCTATTATTTGCAGTTACTTTATTATTGATGTGACTGAATATACTATAACTTCAGAAAAAATTCCTTCTGCTTTTAATGGATATAAAATTCTGCAGATATCAGATTTGCATAATACTTCATACGGCAAAGGTAACAGTAAATTATTAAAAAAAGTTGAAGAAATCAATCCTGATATTGTTGTTATGACCGGAGATATGATAAGCACAGACAGTAAACATTACAGTGTTTTTTATTCGTTTTCGGAAAAAATCGCAAAGAATTATCCTACTTATTACATAATGGGAAATCACGAAATGCGTTTATCTTGGGAACAGCAGATTGAAATTATGCGGGAATTAAATTCTTTAGGTGTTAATGTGCTTAATAATAAAGGAGTTGCCATTTCAAAAGATGATGAATTCATACAGATTTACGGTCTTCATCAGCCTATTACTACTTATAAAAATGCATTAAAAGATGATATTAAGACAGATTTTTCACTGGAAAACATGCAACAGATTTTGCCCACTGCAGATAATTCTACTTTTAATATATTATTATCTCACTCTCCGTTTGATTTTGAAATTTTTGCTAAATGGGGAGCTGATTTGGTACTTTCAGGGCATGTTCACGGCGGTTTAATACGACTACCTTTTATTGGTGGAGTTTTATCTCCTGAAAGGACTTTGTTCCCTAAATATGATGCAGGAGAATATTCCTATGAAAATTCAAAGATGATTGTAAGTCGAGGACTTGGAAACGGTACAATAGATTTAAGAATTTTTAACAATCCCGAACTTTGTGTAATAAAGCTCAGTTCAAGTCACTAATATAAATGTGTGGGAAAGCAAATACTACTTGAGACACTAGAAAAATGATTGCAAAAACTTTTTTAAATTTAAATAAAAAATACAGTATATGTTTTAAAAGGGACGAATATTTGCCGATAGACTTCTTCTGATGTTTTTAAAAGTCTTTCGTCGCAAATCCTGAGTTCCGATAAAACATATACTGTATTTTTTACTTTCACAGAATGCAAAAGATGCCTTAATATTTTGTCGCGAAACGAGCGGAAAATATGAGTAGCCTTAATCATCAGTTACACTTGGAAAATAACTCTATGCATTCAAAAAGTAAATTACTGCATAAATTGATTTTTAACGGTACATACTTCGTTTGCCGTTGCTTGAGCAGCCGGTACATAGTATCCTTTTTGCTCTGCTATTTTTGATAAATCGTATTGACTGGTTTCATCATTATTTCTGATTTGTTGTAAAGTTTGACGTAAAGTTGTATTGTTTGTTTGAGAAATAATATTCGCATACCCTGTCAAACTACTGTTTAGCATGCTAAGTGCATCATTTACCATTGTTTTTTCGTCCATTGACAGGCCCTCCTTAATTTAAAAATGTTATTAGTTTTTGCTTTGTGTTTTGTGCTGCTTGCGCTGATCTTTCAAAATAGTCTTTAACTTGAGGATCGAAAGAGTCTTGTGCGTAAGTAGAAAATTTTTGATAAGCAGTTTCATGTTTGCCAATAAGATGTCGCAAATTTTGAAGTTCCACTTGTGTTAAATTTGCCAAAATAATCACCCCTTTTTTCTAGATGTGATTATTATTAGCTTATTAGAAATTTTTATTCATCATTTTTTCCATTATTTGAATTGCATTAGTTGCGGCACCCTTTCTTATGTTATCTGCTACTACCCATAAATTAAGCCCACTTTTTACACTATAATCACGTCTGATTCTTCCTACAAATACCTCATCATATCCTTCTGCAGTTAATGGCATCGGATAAACATTTTCTGCAATGTTATCCTGAATTACTACTCCTTGTGCCCTTTCATATAATTCATATATCTCTCTTAATACAAAGTCTTTTTCAAATTCCACATTTATTGATTCGCTATGCCCAAAAAATACCGGCACTCTTACTGTAGTTGCGGTTATGCCAATATTATAATCGTTAAGTATTTTCTTCGTTTCTTCTATCATTTTCATTTCTTCCTTCGTATAAGCATTTTCCATAAATATATCTATGTGTGGAAGGCAGTTGCCAAAAATTTGATAGGGAAATTTCATTGGTGCCTCTCCTTTTATTCCGTTTTTTAAATCCATATATCCTTTTTGACCTGCTCCGGAGACTGCTTGGTATGTTGAAAATACTATTCTTTTTATTTTATATGCATCATGTAATGGCTTTAATGCTACAACAGCTTGGATTGTAGAGCAATTTGGATTTGCAATTATCCCATTATTTTCAAAAGCTGATTCCATATTTACTTCCGGTACCACTAAAGGCACTGATTTATCCATTCTCCATGCACTGCTGTTGTCTATTACTATGCATTCTTTGCTTGCAGCAATTGGCGCAAATTTTTTAGATACTTCTGCCCCGGCTGAAAAAAGAGCAAAGTCAAATTTTTTATCAAAAGACCTTTCTGTTAATTCTTGGAATTCGTATTCTTTTCCCATAAAATTTACTTTCTCACCGGCAGAACGTTCTGAAGTAAATAAAACATATTCATCGATATTTAACTTTTTTTCTTCCAACACTTTTAAAAACATTCTTCCAACCATGCCACTTGCTCCCACTACCGCAACCCGCATTTACATCACTCTCCTATTGAATATTTTCTAAAAATATAGTATGATTATTTAGTTAATTATGTGTGGAAAGGAAAGTTTATGCGAAATATATATGCATTTTTAAACTTAATATTACCGTTCGAATGGTTAAGCTATGATTTTATGAAAAATGCTTTTTTAGCAACACTTTTAATAGGATTACTTTTTGGTTTCCTAGGAAGTATGGTTGTTAATAATAGAATGTCATTTTTTTCCGAAGCTTTAGGTCATTCAGCATTAACCGGGATAGGGCTTGGAATAATACTCGGCGTGTCTGATACGTTATACTCCATGATTGCTTTTGCCGTATTGATGTCAGTTATTATATGGTGGCTTGAAAAAAAACATACTATGTCAACAGATACAGTAATCGGTGTGTTTTCATCTACTTCTGTAGCTCTTGGACTGGTTTTACTTTCTCAAGGCGGAAACTTTAATAAATACTCAAACTACCTAATTGGAGATATTCTTAGCATAACTCCAAGCGAAATATTTATGCTTTTGGTCGTGCTTATTACTGTTGTGGCTTTTTGGAGTTTATTTTTTAATAAATTTATACTTTCAGGACTAAATGCATCTATCGCAAAAAGCAGAAAAATAAAATCAGACATGTTAAAATTAGTTTTTATACTTATTGTTGCAGTTGTTGTTATGATAACAATTAAATGGGTAGGAATTTTAATTATTAACTCACTGCTTATTTTGCCTGCAGCTACATCGAGAAACATTTCAAAGAATGTAAAACAGTACACAATTTTTTCTGTTTTAGTTTCGTTAATGTCTTGTGTTATAGGGCTGATAGCATCTTACTATTTAGAAACCGCTGCAGGAGCTACCATTGTTTTAGTGTCATCAGTTTTCTTTATACTTAGTTTGTTTGGACTAAAGCATAGAGATAGTTAATATAGCGAAAGGGGATAAAAATATGGAAAAAGTTGAACCAAAAACTTTAGCAGGCTTTATGGAATTATTACCAGAAGAGCAGGTGATATTTAACCATATGAAAGATATAATTAGGGAATCTTACGAAAAGTTTGGCTTTTTGCCATTAGATACTCCTATTATAGAATATTCGGAGGTATTACTTGCAAAGGCCGGAGGCGAAACAGAAAAGCAAATTTACAGATTTACAAAGGGAGATACGGACTTATCTTTAAGGTTTGATTTAACCGTACCTCTTGCAAAATTCGTTGCCGAGAACTTATATAATTTATCTTATCCGTTTAGAAGATACCAAATAGGGAAAGTTTTTAGGGGCGAGCGTCCTCAAAAAGGCAGATATAGGGAGTTCTATCAATGTGATATTGATATAATAGGTGACGGAGAACTATCTATATTAAATGATGCTGAAATACCTAGCATTATTTATACAACATTTAAAAATTTAGGATTTGATAACTTTACTATTCGTGTAAATAACAGAAAAATTTTAGGCGGATTCTTTGCCGAACTTGGATACGAAGATAAAATATCGGATATTTTAAGAATTATAGATAAAGTTGAGAAAATCGGAACAGATACTGTAAAAGAGATACTTTCTGAAATGGATATAACTCCAGAAAATGTAGACAGAATAATTGATTTTATTTCTATAAAGGGAACCCCTAGTGAAGTCATAACTAAGCTAAGGAGTTTAAATATTGGCAATGAATTGTTTAATAACGGTATTGAGGAGCTAGAAGCAGTATCTGATAATGTTGAGGCTTTTGGTTTGCCATCTAAGAATTATAAAATTGACTTAACAATCGCAAGAGGTTTGGATTATTATACGGGTACTGTTTATGAAACCGTATTAAATGATTATCCGCAAATCGGAAGTGTTTGTTCCGGCGGAAGATATGATAATTTAGCGGAATTTTATACAAACAAAAAATTGCCGGGTGTTGGTATTTCAATAGGATTAACAAGATTATTTTACCAGTTAAGACAGGCAGGTTTACTATCGGAAGTAGCTAAAAATATTTCTAAAGTTATGATTATTCCTATGATTCCCGATATGAAGTACTGCATAAAAGTTGCTACTGAATTAAGAAATAATAATATAAATACCGAAATTTACTACAACCAGAAAAGTATAAAAGGCAAGTTTAATTATGCTAATAAGCTAGCTATTCCGTTTGTTATTGTAATTGGCGAAGATGAAATTAAAAATAATACTCTTGCTATTAAAAATATGGCTACCGGAGAGCAGGTCAATGTGAAAAATGATATCAGTGAAGTGCTAAAATATATCAGATAGAAGTGCAAGACGGAGGCCATAAAAGACTCATTTAAATAGGTTACTGTTCAGACTAAAAAAATACTATATATGTTTTATCGGAACTCAGGATTTGCGACGAAAGACTTCTAAAAATAGTAGAAGAAGTCTTTCTGCAAATATTCGTTCCTTTTAAAACATATATAGTATTTTTTTAGTCTGAGCAGCAACCTATTTAAAGAAGTCTTTTATGCCCCTTTTCTTAACTCACGTCTAATTATTTCCAAAGTCCTGAAAAAATACCTTTGTTTTTCTTTCCGTTACCCGTTAATTCTCTCGGAATGAAATTAAATAATCTATAAAACATCAATTTGTTTTTCTTTCTCTGAATATATGCTTCAGTAATATTCTTAGATGGAACTAAACTCAATTCATCCGGAATCGATGGTGTTGCAGTTGAAATCTTATTAGAAATTTCACCTAGCTTTGCTTCTATTTTATTAGTTAATGAAGATGACAAAGTTGTATCAGCTGTAGCTTTAATCATCTTAGGCTTAGATACAGCATATGAGTAATTTTTGCAACCGTTATTGTCCCAATTATTGTTATTATCTCTAAAGCAAAAATTGATAGAATCAGCTTTTGCAAGAGGAACTTCTGCTATATAGCCTTCATTTGTTTTAGTCATTTTTATTTCAGTTAAATTCTCCCACATCATGCCAAAACCTAAGTGAAGATATAAATCAGAATTTGAAGCTTTAGCTAACGAACCGTTATAAACTATTTTCGCTGTCTTTCCTTGATATAAATCTTCAGCATTTATAAATACACTACTTTTACTCTTCATATTATTGACCTCCAGTTATCTTTTGTTTTCTTCTACCCAACATATCGTCATTTTTTTCAAAGACTTAATATATTTTCAAAAAAAAATATACAAAACACTAGTCTTTTATAATATTTTATTATATAATTTGAACGTAGAATAAAACCTTTTAACGAGGAGGATACTTATGAAAAAGTTTTTTTTAATTCTTATGGTTACTGTGATGTTAACCACAACATCTTTTGCAGCATTCAGCGATTTGCCGGAAGGACATTGGGCAAAAGGTGTAGTTGAAGAAATGGTAAAAGCCGGAATTATTTCCGGTTATACTGACGGAACTTTTAGACCGTCAAAAGAGATTTCGAAAATTGAAAGTTTAATCTTGCTTTCAAGAGTTGCGGGTTTGAATAATTACCCTACTGAAGCAAATAAATTTTTAGAAAAATATACTTCTGCATTGTCTAAATATACAACTCAATATAAAAAAGATGTTGCATATTTAATGGGTGTAAATGTATTAAAAGAAAGTGATCTGGATAATTTATTAGCTTCTGATAAAATAAATTCTCCGCTGACTCGAGAAGAAATGGCAGTTTTAGTAACTAAAGTTTTGGGAAAAGAGAGTGAAGCTACCAAAAATTCAATAGTCGTATTACCTTTTTCTGATACTGCTTCTATATCAGCCAGTGCAAAACCTTATGTTTATTATGTGTATTCTCAAAAAATTATGGCAGGTATGGATAGTGAAACATTCTCACCTAAGACCTCTCTAACACGTGCTCAAGCTGCATCTATTTTGCAAAGAATATATAAAAAAATAGATATAAAACCATCTGTTTCTGATGAAAGTTCTAATACAAATACAAATTCTAATACTGCTTCCGCAACATCGTTTGTAACCGGAACTATAACTAAAATAGATACCAGTGCAAGCAGTGTATGGATTAAAGTAAATGGAACTACAGAAGAGTATGAATATGACAGCAATACAAAATTCTATGTAAATTCTAAAGAAGTTACTTCTTCTTCTATGAAAGCAAATGCTACTGTTACAGCTACTATTACAAACGATTTATATATTACTTCAATGAATATATCCGAAGGTGCAAAAATAACTACAAAAACAGTAAAAGGCACCATTTATGCTGCAAGCTCAACCTCTAAAACTATAACAGTAACTTCAAACGGTTCAAGAATAGCATACACATATGATTCTTCTACTACTTATACTTTAGATGGAAAATCTTCTACATTGACATCTGCTATAAAGAAAGATTACGAGGTAACTCTAACAGTAGATTCTACAAACTATATAGTAAAAGCTGCGGTTGTTTCGCCTGAAGAAAGAATTATCGGAAAAATAATTGATTGCAGTACGAAGTATGGCTATGTAGTAATCGAAGATGATGATGGCGATGAATATATCTTAATGGATGACTATATTGATGAATATGATGAGGATTATGATGATGAAGAAGAAGATTATTACTTTGATGATGATACCGAATATGAATATAACGGTTCTTCAAAATCCTATAAAAATATCGCAACATCAAGCTATTTGTATAAAAAGGGCAACTATGTAGCTATTACATTAGGTAAAAATGACTATATAGATTTGCTAGAAGTTGCAACTAAAGAAGCTACTTTAACAGATGATGACGATTCCGATGATGAAGATGATGATATAATCGGTGAAATAACAGAAGCAAGTACTAAAAAGGGATATATAGTTATCGAAGATGTAGACAGCGGAAAAGAATATATTTTAATGGATGACTATATTAACGAGTACGATGGAGATTACGATGATGAAGAAGAAGATTACTATTTCGATGACGATACTGACTTTTCTTATGACGGCACCGATAAAACATATAGTAAAATTGCGACATCAAGTTATCTGTACAGCGAAGGGAAGTTTGTAAAAATTGTTTTAGGGAAAAATGATTATATTGAAGAATTGGAAGTTGCTTCTAAAAAATCTAAATTGGTAAGCAGTTCTAGCAGCAGTGACTACTTGTCTTCAGAAGACATGTTAGACGATAATTACTTAGTAGGTGAAATCACAGATATTGATGATGATGAAATTGTAATTGAAGCCGATGATGGTGAGGAGTATACTATAGATGTTCTATCAAATGCAGTTTTTGTAAACTATGATTCTACAAAGCCGGGTAAAAATTTAACCGATTATGTAGATGCATATGATGAGGGTGACATTGATGAAGGCGATAGAGTAATGGTTATACTCTGTGACGATGAGGAAACTGCTTTAATAATTTTATTAGATTAGGTATAAATTATTGCTTTCAAGACTATAATTTACTACAAGGACAAAGTTTCTTGTAGTAAATTTATTTTTGGAGGTAATCATATGGAAAACCTTTTTAATGATTTAACTGATGTAGACAAAAAAGAAAATTCCGGCATTTTGAATTACATTTTAGATAAATTATCAAAGTCAAAGCCTCATGATGATGATACGAAAGAACTAATAAGTAATTTAAAAAATGCCCAAAGCGATTTTGAAATAGCTGTAAGTAACTACGAATTTGCTGAAGAGCCGGATTTAGTAGATTATTATACATATAAAATAAAGGCTACTCAAACTCGATATCAATATTTATTGAAAAAAGCAAAAGAGCGAGGATTATAGCCTCGCCAATACATAAATACGAAAGGAAGAATACATATGCAAACAATTTTTGTTTATATTTTAGCCATACTTGGTGTGTGCTTAATCGCTAAAATTTTCTCTGCTCCTATTAAATTGATTGTGAAGCTATTTGCTAATGCAATTGTTGGAGGAATTACACTTATAATCATAAACTGGATAGGACAGTTTTTCAGTTTCCACATTGAGTTAAACTTTTTCTCTGCCCTAATTACCGGTGCACTCGGTATTCCCGGAATAATCATTTTATTGATTTTAAAAGTATTTATTTAATAGTTTTATATTAACCGATTTAACACCTAACCTCTACAAAATGTATCCCGTTATCGTTCACCAATTTAAAACTATTGCCTTTGCTGGGTAGATTATCAAATATAACTTTATTTTCAGCATTTAATACAACTTTAATTTTATATATTGTATTAAAATACTTATAATCTACCTCAAATTCCTTCCAATCGATCGGGACACAAGGCTTTATAAATAGCATATCCCCCTTAAACTTTAGTCCTAGCAAAAATTCAACTCCAAACCTATACAGCCAAGCTGCTGCTCCCGTATACCAACTCCAGCCACCACGTCCAACATGTAACGGATTAGAATAAATATCGGCGGCTACAACATAAGGCTCCAGCTTATATTTTTTCATCTCGCTATCTGTCCTGCTATGATTTATAGGATTTAATATTTCAAAAATTTCAAAAGTCTTATCTTTATCATTTAATAAAGAATATGCAATTCCGGCCCAAACAGCCGCATGAGTATACTGCCCTCCGTTTTCCCTTACGCCCTCAGGATAGCTCTTTATATATCCGGGTTGTAAATTACTTTTATTAAATGGTGGTGTCAATAATTTTATAATTCCATTTTCCCTATCCACTAAATAATTAAAAAATGAAGTCATCGCTTTTTTGCATCTATCTTCCTCCCCTGCCCCGGATATAATACTCCATGACTGCGAAATAGAATCAATTTTACATTCCTCATTATCTACAGAGCCAAGTGGTGTCCCATCATCAAAGAAAGCTCTCTTATACCATTCTCCGTCCCAAGCATTAGCATTTATACTTTCCTTTAACTTTGCTGAAAATTCGGAATATTTATCTGCCAAATCGTCCCTCCCTTGCTTCTTACAAATAGGTGAAAAATCTGTTAGTATTTTATATACAAACCACGAAAGCCATACACTTTCTCCGCTGCCTTTATTCCCGACTTCATTCATTCCGTCATTCCAATCACCTGAGCCCATTAAAACTAATCCATGTTCCCCCAATTTAATTGCATGCTCTATGGCAAAAATGCAATGTGCAAATAATGAAGCACTGTTTTTGCAATACTCAAACTCTATATACTTTTCATCTTCGTATTCTCCTAATCCTACTCCTTCAACGAATTCAACCTGTTCTTTTAATATATCATAATCACCCGTAACTTTTATATAATAATTCGTCACAAAGACAAGCCATAATAGATCATCTGAAAAATGTGTTCGTGTACCTTTTCTTGCCTCTTTGTGCCACCAGTGCAAAACATCTCCCTCGTTAAATTGATGTCTGGCATGATATAAAATCTCTTTTTTTGTTATTTCCGGCATAATATATGCAAACGGCATACTATCTTGCAGCTGATCCCTAAATCCGGTAGCTCCTCCAGACTGGTAAAAAGAACTTTTTGCCCAAATTCTGCATACCAATGTCTGATAAAGCAAAAATGAATTTAATAGCAAATTAGTTGCCTTATCCGGAGTATTTATCTTAATTTTATTAACATCTTTAGTAAAAAAATTCTTTACAGATTCCAATTCATTCTCTCTATAATTTTTATCAGAATATCTGCTTATTATATCCAAATTTTCATAAACTCCGAACAATACCGCATCGTAAACCTCACCCATACTTTCCACCGTTATATTCTTAAAAACACTAAATCCGGTGTTCTTTTCCTCAAAACTATTTTCTCCAAGCAATTTTAAAAAAATCTTATTGCCTGAAAATTCTTTTTCATACTTATTGCTAAAAATAAGCATATTGTTATCAAAAGCATACTCTATCGTTTTCTCCTTAAAATTTCTGCTAAATCCCAAAACAGGTTCCACGTAATATCCAACTTCTATATTTCTTCTGCTCTCTCTTAAATTTTTAATTTTAATCTCAATCACTTTCATCAAATCATTTCGTGGAACAAACACAGTTGTATCGACCTTAAAATCAGCCACTATAGCAGAATATTTTGTGTATCCCAAACCATACACAACTTCGTAATCGCCTTCAGAATTAAACGGAAGTAAATGAGGAGAAAAAATTTCACTATTATCTAAATCTTTTATATATAAATACTCTCCTGAAGTATCACTAACCATGTCATTACTCCAAGGAGTTAATCTATATTCATGACTGTTAAAAGCCCATGTATACCCTCCACCTGCCTCGGTAGTAATACAACCGAAGTTTTCATTAGCTAAAACATTACTCCAAGGAAGAGGAGTATAATTATCTTTCGACGGATAAATAACATACTCACCGTTTTCCCCATCAAACCCGCCGATACCGTTAAAAAACTCCAATTCCCTATGACTAATCTTTTCTCTGCTATTTGATTTTACACTGTTAAAAATATTCTCAGTCTTAAGATTTTCAGATAACAAAAAAACTCCGTCTTTAGAAACAATACTTGAAAGATTTATAAGCTCAGTTAATTCATCCTTCGTTAAAATATCTCCCCTTAATAAGAAAGCACCTCCTGAAACATTCTGTAAAACTCCTAAATGACTTGAACAAACAACATCACAAATGCTATTCCATAAAGGATGGTTATAACTGATTTCCTCCTGACTTACAACAACCAAATCCACAAAAATACCTTTAGCTCGCCAATATTCATGTGCTTTTATCACTTCATATATAATATCTAAATCTTCATACTTAGATATTACAATAAGGACAATAGGTAGATCACCGGAAATTCCACGACTCCAAATAATACTTTTGGTACTGTCCAAAATATTTCACCGCCTTAAACTAAATATTTTATCAATTCGTCAAAAAATTTAACTTCCTCCGAAGTTACATTTAGATATGAAAGCTCAACTTGATTTCTGGCATAAGCCAGTCTGAACACAGCAGATACCATGTCCTCATTTCTGTACTTCTTAGCAACAGTCTTAGCCCTATCTATGCTAGTTTCTATACCTGTAACAAAGCATATCATACCGGTTTCTCCCGGATTGATCCTTAAATTTCTTCTCTGCACAAAAGCAGGATCCAAAACAGAACCTGTGGTCCCGAAAAGTGGCTTCCCTTCAGTAATTGAAATAGGATTCAAAACGTTTCTGCCCCTTCCTATGAACTTAGCTCTGTCCGTCTCAAACTGAAAATCTCCAAATCCCTCACCTAAAACAAAAGAAGTCTGAAATGCAAACAGTCCCTCTTCATTTTTATTTCTAGGCTTTCTTTTGGCAAATAAAATTTCATCTTCTTCCGAAGTATTAACAAATAACCCGTAAAAAGCCCTATGCGAAATGTCTGCATTTTGATCTCCAATAACGATCTCAGTAAAACCGGTAATTTCAAAATCGACCGGTATATTCGCATGATTGATAATTGAAATACGTTTTATATCCGCATTATCTTCGGTAGCCACAACAACTTCATAATTCGTTTCAATATCCTTGTCACGTCTTACAAACTTTGCTTTATCTCCTGAAAATGACACAAAATATTTATCCGGTACTTTAAAATCAGGTTTATATGCTGGGCTCCAAATTTCACCCGTATCTAATCTTCGTATATAAAAAGTCTGGCCATAAAACTCTTTTATATAATCACTTCTATATCTTGAAACAGAAATATTTCTAAAACGAGTAGAGTTAACCCCTCTATCATTTATTCTAATCGCATAACTCCCATTAGTAAGGACATTAAAACTTGGCATTGTTTCAGGCATAACCTCTATAAGTCTATCCGTATCAACACTCTCAAAATAAACTTTTTTAGGCGGAACGACCTTCTCTTTGCTGTCCTTAGTATAAATAATATCCCCTGGCACTTTCTCTTGAAGAAGAAAATCTGCTGATTTTACATATACATTGCTATGAAATCTTTCTTGCATAATAAAATCATTTATAACATTATTTATAGCCACCAGACTCATTCCTTGATGATGTGCCATGTAACTTTTAATTTGTGCAAAATTTTTCTCACCGTTTAACAGTTTAAGCCTGCCGGGAGTAAAATCAATCGACTCATAAAAACCATACTGCCCTAACATATCATATTTTAATAACTCTTTTAAATTTTTATAAGCCGAATGTGGTTTAACCATAAGAGCAAGCATAGTAGAATATGGTGAAATAACAGTATCTTCAAGTAATCCCCTCTTTAGTCCAAGCCACGGCACCCCTAAAGCCTTATACTGA
Source organism: uncultured Eubacteriales bacterium (assembly GCA_964631135.1). Lineage (GTDB taxonomy): Bacteria > Bacillota > Clostridia > TANB77 > RGIG9151 > RGIG9151. The sequence goes on along the minus strand of CAZVVZ010000005.1, from coordinate 6,079 downwards.
TAATTTAAGTTTATATCAAAATTATAAAATGCAGATTCGGAAATTCCCCAAACAACATTTTTCTTTTTAGCATAAATAATCTGACTCTTAATAACGAAATCATAAGTTTCATCAAGCAATGTCTTAGGATAATTTCGCATAACAAGAAGCGGCATCAAATATTCAAACATTGTCCCGGTCCATGAAACAAGCCCCTTGTCGCGATTTAATCGTGTTAAGCTGCGTCCCAAAGAAAACCAGTGCTTAACAGGTGCTTCATGTCTTGCAACCGCTAAAAAGCTTGTTTGCCTAGCCTCAGAAGCTAATAAATCATAAAAAGAATTGGTAAGCCTGCCTTCTTCTAAGTTGTAGCCTATAGAAAACACATTTTTCTTCTTATCATATAAAAGAGAAAAATCCATCTCATCAATTAACTTATCCAATTTAAAAATTATTTCACTTTTATCTTCCGAATCTTCAAGCAATTTATTTATACCTTCTCTGGCAGTAATACAATATGCCAAAAAATTCCCGTTATCCACTGTAGAAATATAACGTGGGAATAATGGCTTTAATGTTTTTGTATTATACCAGTTAAGTATGTGCCCATTCCACTTTTCAAGTTGCATAACAGTATTTAACAGTTTCGCCATCTTATCCTTAACTTCACTAATTTCAATAAACCCTAAATCATAAGCAGATAAAAGTGCCAACATTCCAAGTCCTATATTAGTCGGCGAAGTCCTATTCGCAACTCCATTCGGCGGATCTTCCTGAAAATTATCCGGAGGAAGAAAATTATTCTCCTCATTCATTAAAGTATCAAAATATGCCCATGTTTTCCTTGCAAATTCTCTTAATTCCTTAATTTCCGCATCATTTAATTTCTCTTTTTTATTATCTATAGGCTTACTGATACTAAATGCAATAAAAGGAGCAACCGTCCAAACTACAAATAAAAAAGTACCCAACACTATAGAAAAAATATCTCCTTTAATAAAATAAGAAGCAGCTAAAACCATTAAACCAAAAATAACATTAGATTTCATCAGAACATAAAAGCTGCCTAAAGTGTTCTTCAGTTTTACTTCCATGTCTGCCGCAGTAACCCATTCAAGCAAATTCTTTTTAACAAAAAACAATCTATAAATAGTTACACATATTGCCGAAAACATAAGCCATGCCTGAAAAGGCAAAAACAAGAATTGATATAAAAATTGTCTCTTACTCCCTCTTATCCCCAGAATAACCGCAAATGCTGTCCAAAATATTGGATTTCCGGGTAAAATCGAAAAAGAAAGTAAAATAAGCAGTAGCATAAAAGGAGCTGTAAGACTTCTCCTAAGGTTGTCAAAAATCTTCCATTTAGAAATTTTATTTATAGGATTTCTAACTCTCTCGTTGCTCTTGTTTCGTACATTCTTAAAAAGCCACTTTATTATCTGCCAGTCACCTCTTACCCATCTATGTGATCTTAATGCATATGCATTATAGCGAGATGGGTAACCATCAATCAGCTCAATATCCGTAGCTAAGCCTGCCCGTAAATACGACCCTTCTAATAAATCATGACTTAAAATGGCATTGTCAGGGATAGTCTCACTTAACACTTTTTGAAAAACTTCTAAATTATAAATCCCTTTACCTGTAAAAATTGCCTCTCCAAACAAATCTTGATATATATCTGATGATGCACAAACATATGGATCTATTCCGCCCGTACCGGCAAAAACTTGTGAAAATTTGCTCCGATTCGCACTAACCACATCTATTCCGATATGTGGCTGAATAAGTCCATGACCTGAAATTACTGCCGTTTCCTCTTCATTTAACACAGGAATATTAACCGGATGAGAAATTGCTCCAATAAGCTTTTTTGCTTCACCTATAGGGATAAAAGTATCTGCATCAACCGTCAGAACATATTTTATTTTGGGAATTTCATCAAAACCTCCGGAAATTATTCTGTAATCATCAGATTTTCCGGTTAATAAGAAGTCATTAAACTTTAATATTGCCCCTCTTTTTCGCTCCCACCCGAGCCATTTATCTTCCGAAGCATTAAAAAATCTTCTCCTATATGCAAAGAAAAACTTATTACTTCCATATTTTTTATTTAATTCATTTACTGTATTAACACCTATTTCCCCAATAGTTTCGTCCTCTTCAGTTTCCTCAGTCTCACTTTCTTTTATATCTCCAAGCAATGTAAAAAGCACATTTTTATCCTGTATCGCGATATAATACTTTTCTAGATTAGAAAGCATCTCTCTTACACGTTTTTCGTTAGACAATAATGTTGGTACAATAATCATTGTTGCTGAACTTTCAGGGACTCCGCCGGAAAAATCAAGTCTTGGAATAATCCTAGGTTTAAAAATTCTGCTAAACATATAATTTGCAAAACAATTTCCACCGTCAAAAGCAATAATAAATGCTATTATCAACCCTATCCAGCCTACTGCGGATAACCAATTATTATAATATAAAAGTACTCCAAAAAGCGCGGTAGATATCAATGCAAACAGAAACATAGTTAAAAAATAAATTGAAAAAGGTTTATTTTTATAATGCCGCTTTAATTTATACCATCTCGGTAATTTTACATTTAGCTTACTTAGGAACGTATCTTCGCCTTCACCGAATAAATAGCATCCAACATGCCCCCATTTTTCATCATTATAATTTTCATCAGCACAAGCAACACACTTTTTTGCAACATGAAGTTCTGAAATTTTTAAATCCTTAGCTATGCTTTCTACCCTACTTCGATAAGCATTTTTACTTTCTAAGTCCATCTTCTTATATATCCCGGATTTTTCATTTTCAAAAATATGCTCAATCTCACTTATTTCATTAAAAACATCATTCCAATTTATATTGGAAATATACTTTAAGCTTTGAATTGAATTACCAATAGAAATCTTCATTCTTGCCTGAATGCTGTGTTCTTTTCTTGAAATGATTTCTATGCTCGTACCATATCGCTCTATGTAACTGTCGATACGGTTTATAGTAATAATCCCATCTTTTCCCATTCTGCGCAATTTATATGCTAAATGCTCATAAAAAGAATAATTATTTGCTATATCCGGAAGCTTTAGCTCCGCCACCAAAGGGTAATCTATAATCCATTTTTCAGCTTGCTCCCATTTGTGATATGTTTCCATTATTTTTTCGCTTATTCCTCGAATTTTTTCAATAAGTGCAATTCGTAAACATACTCCCAAGTTCCATATTTCCCGCATATATAACGGAGTTACTTCCTCGTATTTATTTATAAATTTTTCAATAATATTCTCGTCTATTTTACCGTCATTTTGAGAAACAATTTCACGTGCGATAGTAAAAACTCTAGTAAAGCCGGAGTCAACCATAGGCAGATTTTTATATATTTTCTTATTAAAATCCCTTTTTATTTGCTTCGCATGCTCTTCGATAATATAGAAATTATCAAGTAGCCACTCGCTTGCAGGTATCATTAAAGTTTTATTTTCATTTAGTTTCTTATATATATTAAAAATGGCCGCAAAATCTTTATTTAGCTCACAAAGAGATTTATCATTATTATTTTTCATATAAAAAAGCTCCTTTTTACCATTATTATTGATAAAAAAGGAGCTTTTTATTCATTTACCTATGCATTTACAAAACTTCAAAATCCAACAATTCTATATTATTAGAAACAAAATCAGCATTATCATCAATAGTCTTACCCAAATCAGTAGAAAGATATTTTTTATTGTCGTCTGCAAACACAGTAACAATATTTTTATCTCCTTCATTAAGTAAAACTGCCGCTAAAAAATTTGCACCGCTTGATATTCCCACTCCCAAGCCTAATTTTTTTGCTAAAATTCTTGACATGTTTATCGCATCATTATCATTTATTAGCAATATTTTATCTATTTTACTTCTATCCACTATCTCAGGAACGAATTCATCCCCTATTCCTGCAATCTTATGCTCACCTGATGTGTCTCCCTGTAATATTACCGATAATGTATCAGGCTCAAAAGCATATGATTTTATATTTTCATCATATGCCTTTAGCCTCTTAATTACCCCCATCAACGTTCCACCGGTGCCAATACCCGAAACAAATCCATCTATTTTTATTCCTTGCATTTTTTCAAGGATTTCTTTTCCTGTATTCTCATAATGAGCTTCTACATTAGTAGGATTAGAAAACTGATTACTTCTAAAGCCACCTATTTCTTTTGCCAATTTATCTGCCATTTTTATTGAAGCTGTAAAGCCTCCATCCTCTTTGCTTACCTCATGTAAAACAGCACCATAATTCCTTAATATCTGCTTTCTTTCACCGCTCATCCAATCCGGCATAAAAATATGCACCGTGTGACCTAAAGCTCCTCCGATAGCAGCTAAAGAAATTCCCATATTTCCGCTTGTAGCCTCTACTATAGGCTGTTCTTCTCTTAGTTCGCCACTTTCCTTTGCATCCTTTATTATATGGTATGCTACCCTATCTTTTATGCTACCGCTAAAGTTATACCACTCAAGTTTCGCATAAATAGACTTTTTAATACCCTCATGAATACAATTTATCTTTACCATCGGAGTATTTCCAATTAACTTACCTATTTCATTGATATTCATAGCTACCCCCTAAATATATTTTTTATATTATACTATATATCTTTATTATAAACCATACTATATATTCTTCATTTTATATTTCTCTCTGGTAGCCTCTCCGCCTCTTATATGACGTTCGGCTTTATTTTCATCCAATACAATTTTCACTTCATGTGCTAAACTCGCATTTATCTGCAAAAGTCTTTGAGTAATGTCCTTATGAACTGTGGACTTAGATATTCCAAACTTTTTAGCTGCCGCCCTAACAGTTGCTTTACTATCGATTATGTACTGTGCAACTTCGATTGTCCTTTCCTCTATATACTCTTTCATATCAAAACCTCCATGAATACATTTTGTTGTTACATTTGTATTCATGGAGGTCTTTTTTATGCTAAATTACTTTCATAACCTTGTTTAACATATATTTTGCCACACTCTGCGGTGCAACTTTACCGGGAAGACCTAAATATAATTTTGCTTTTGCATTTATTTTTTCTGCAAAATCAAAATCTATACCACCAGGTTTAGATGCTAAATCTATAATTAGGCTGTCTTTTTTCATATTACTTAATTCCTTTTCTTTTATAACTAAGGAAGGGACCGTGTTAAATAAAATATCTATATTCGGTAATATTTTATCTAACTTAGAATATTCCACATAATCATATCCCATAGCATTTATCCATGCAAAATCCTCACTCTTTCTTGCCGCTACCGTAATATTCGCATGCAGTCCTTTTAACCTATCGGTTAAAATTTTGCCTATTCGTCCATATCCTAAAACTAAACAATTTGATGAATAAATAGTGTTTTTAGTATTCTTCATGGCAATTTCTATCGCGCCTTCTGCCGTAGGAATTGCATTATAAATTGCAAAATCTTCATCATCTAAAAAATCATATAATTCTATTCCATATCTGCCGGCCAAGTCTTTAATTTTTTCCGAAAAGCCTCCCGCAATTAGTTTTTTCTGCTTTTTCATATTTACAAAAAGATTTTCAACACTTATTTTTTTTTGAATGTACGGAGCATTTATTGTCTCTCCGTCTCTCGAAAATGGGATTCCTCCTACTACACATTCCACATTTTCCAAGAATTCTTTAATATCTAAGTAATTTTTTTCATCATATACTTTTACGTGAAGTCCTTCCATTTCAAGTATACTAGCAAGCTCTTTGCTCCTTTCGTCTCCTCCGATAATACATATTGTTTTTTCCATATAAATTCACCTCAAAGAATCATATGTTTTTTTGTTGATTTTATGTTACTGTTTAGGATACTACTCTACGAAAATAGTATATATGTTTTATCGGAACTCAGGATTTGCGACGAAAGACTTTAAAAAATACGGGAAGTCTTTCTGCAAATATTCGTTCCTTTTAAAACATATATACTATTTTCGTAGAGTAGTAATCTGACTAGTAACATAAAAGGAACGAATATTTCCTTTTTACACGAAAAAAAGAGCCTTGTTACAAGGCTCTTTGTAAATCACTTT
>CAZVVZ010000004.1:5270-24105 GCA_964631135.1 uncultured Eubacteriales bacterium | reverse complement strand
GCGAAAATGTTGCAAAATGTATTGACAAGTATTTTTTTATAATGTAAAATATTTAATGTTCAGATGGTGGATGTAGTTCAGCTGGTAGAGCGCCAGATTGTGGTTCTGGTTGTCGTGGGTTCGAGTCCCATCGTCCACCCCATTTTGGGATGTAGCCAAGTGGTAAGGCACCACACTTTGACTGTGGCATTTCGTAGGTTCGAATCCTGCCATCCCAGCCAAAAAGCAGGAGAGATAGTAGATAATAATTGATAGATAAAAGATAGCATATTCTTGATGCCACTTTTGTATTATTATCTATTATCTCTTATTTTTTATGTAATAGGAAATTACTTTGAAAAAGTGAGTAAAACGACCAATAAAAAGGAATTCTATTATCAAAAGTTGTTTGCCTAAATATTTGATTTAGCAACAAATACTTTTATAGAGTGCGAAAGATACTTTAGTATTTTGTCGCGAAGTCTTATTAGTGCAGTTTTGGAGGAGAACAATGAACAAGTTTGCAGAATTATTAAATTCAGTTAAATCTTATGATGACATTATAAAATCAATAAAGAACAATTCTACAGTCATAAATGGATTGTCAGGGGTACAGAAAAGGCATTTTGCTTTTTCTGTTTCTGAGTTACTTTCACGACCATTTGTTTTTGTTGTGCAAAATGATACAGAGGTTGGAGAAACAATAAACGATTTGAGCTTTTTTTCTAAAAAAGATGTTACTTTTTTCCCGGAAGAAAATTTATTATTAAATAACGGAGTAAAGAGCAAAGATATTTATATAAAACGTGCGGGAGTTCTTGAAAAACTGCTAAATGGTGAAAAGCCTAATCTTGTTATTACTACCGGGGTTTTATTGAATTCTTTTCCGGATCTTAGTACTTATAAAGATAGTGTGTTGGATTTCAAAGTAGGGAATTCGTACAGAATAGAAGAACTTATAAAATGTTTAGCTGAAGCCGGATATGAACGTTCAGAAATAGTTGAGGGAGTGGGGCAGTTCGCAGTTCGTGGCGGAATTTTAGATGTGTATTCTCCCACAACTAAAAATCCTGTAAGAATAGAGTTCTTTGATGATGAAATTGATTCTATAAGAATTTTTGATTCATTATCTCAAAGAACAATAGAACAGTGTGATGAATCAAGGATATTCCCGGTAAAATCAGAGGGAGAAAGTAATAAGCAAGTATCTTTCCTTAAATATTTATCCAGCGATTATCTGATTTTTATTGAAGAGCCCCAAAGAGCAGTAGACAAGATTGATACACTTATATTTGAATATCAAGAAAAGATAGATAATGAAGAAATAGTCGAAAATTTGCCGAAAAAACTTTTTTCAAGAGAAGAAATTTTTGAGGAATTATTTGACAGAAAAACGGTGTTTTTATCTACACTGGAGTCAAGACTAAAGGAGCTTTCTAAAGCTCAAAAGCATTTTCTGTTAAGCAGAGAAATAGCAGGATTTGGCAATTCGTTTGAGAACCTGTGCAAGATGTTTAAAGAATGGCAGGAACAGGATTATAGGATAATACTACTTTCCGGTACAGAAACTAAAGGAAAAAATGTTTGCAAAGAATTGGAAAAAGAAGGCATTAAATGTATATATGTAGATGAACTTGAAAGGGTTCCGAACAAAGGCAGTACTTATGTATTAAGAGGGAACCTATCCGGCGGATTTGAATATCCGGATGCAAAAATTGCGGTTGTTAGTGATAACGACCTTTTTGGCGTAGATAGGAAAAAGAAAATACATAAAAATAAAGGTATTCCTCTGAAAATCGATGAATTAAAAGTTGGTGACTATATTGTTCATGACAAGCATGGAATAGGAATATATTTAGGAATAGAAACATTAAATGCTGCTGGTGTAATTAAAGACTATATGAAAATATCTTATGCAAAAGAGGATATGCTATATGTACCTATAAATCAGCTAGACAGTGTTACTAAATACATTGGTGCAGATGGCAAGGTGCCTAGAGTGAACAGAATGGGAGGGCAAGACTGGGCTAAGGTTAAAGCTAAGGTAAGAGCAGGATTAAAGGATGTGGCTGATAATCTTGTAAAACTTTATGCTAAACGTGAGATGTCAAAAGGGTTTGCTTTTTCTAAAGATACAGTTTGGCAGAGCCAGTTTGAGGAGGCATTTATTTACGAGGAAACTGATGATCAGTTAAGATGCATTGAAGAAATAAAGAGTGATATGGAAAAAGAAAAACCTATGGATAGACTACTCTGCGGAGATGTGGGCTACGGTAAAACAGAGGTGGCTATTAGAGCTGCATTTAAGGCTGTTATGGACGGAAAACAGGTTGCATATTTAGCGCCTACAACTGTTTTAGCATCTCAACATTACCATTCATTCATTAAACGTATGAAGGATTTTCCTGTAAAGGTACAGGTTATTAGCAGGCTTCGTTCTGCAAAAGAGCAAAGAGAGATATTAAAACAGCTAAAGGCAGGATATATAGACATTTTAATAGGGACACATAGAATAATTCAGAAGGACGTTGTATTTAAGGATTTGGGATTGCTTATAATTGATGAAGAGCAAAAGTTTGGAGTTATGGATAAAGAAAAAATAAAGATGATGAAAGAAAATGTTGATGTACTTACTCTTACAGCTACTCCTATTCCACGTACTCTTCACATGTCTATGGTTGGGGTTAAAGACGTTAGTGTTATATATGAACCGCCGGCAGATAGAAGTCCGGTACAAACGTATGTGTTTGAGTATGACAGAGGTATTATACGTGAAGCTGTGGCCCGTGAACTTGAGAGAAAAGGTCAAGTTTACTATTTATATAATAAAGTAGAAGATATTGAGAGAGTGGCTAATAAAATCAAAGAAGACATTCCTTGGGCTAGGGTTGCTTATGCTCACGGCAAAATGCAGCCAACTGAGTTGGAAGATATTATGCTGAAATTTTCTGAGTGTGAAATAGACGTGCTTGTATGTACAACTATTATTGATTCCGGTGTAGATATTCCTAATGTTAATACTATTGTTATTGAAAATGCTGAAAATTTAGGATTGTCTCAATTATATCAGTTAAGGGGAAGAGTGGGACGTTCTAATAGAATTGCTTATGCATATATTACTTATAGAAAGGACAAAGTATTATCTGAGATTTCCACAAAAAGACTTAATGCAATCAGAGAGTTTACTGAGTTTGGCTCAGGATTTAAAATCGCTATGAGGGATTTGGAAATCAGAGGCGCCGGTAATTTAATAGGAGCTGAGCAGCATGGTCATATGGATGCGGTAGGGTATGAAACATATTGTAAAATCCTTGAAAGTATGATAAAAGAACTAAAAGGTGAAAAGTGGGATAATGAAATAAAAGAGACTACAAAGGTAGACTTAGATATAAATGCATATATTAGTGATAAATATATTAAAAATGATGTTCAAAAAATGGAAATGTATCAAAAAATTTCTAAGGTATCTTCTGAGGCAGAATTACTTGATATTATTGATGAACTTACCGATAGATATGGTGACATACCTAAAGAGACAGAACGATTATTAAAGGTAGTTGAGATTAAATATATGGCGAATGCTCTAGGAATTGAAACTATTGAGGGAAATAATAATCGTGTTATATTTAAATTTTTTAATGCCGGTAGTTTAAATATGGAAAAGTTAAGCGACATTATAAAGAAAATGAAGGGGAAAATTATGTTTTCTGCGGGTGAGAAACCGTATATTACACTTAATATTGACGATGGAGAGGATTTACTTAAAAATATTAAGTTTTTGTTACAAGGTATAAATTAGTTGAAGTAGATAGCAAAATTATATATAATATTAGTGATTTTAGCATGTAAATAGGAGGGACATTATGGGAAAAAAGAAGAAAGTGATTATACCCTTGATAATTACTTTAGTTTTATTGATAGCTTTTATAGCTGCTTGGGTAGGTATTTCACAAAACGATTATGTATTTAAAATAAATGGTCAAAAAATTGCAATGAATGAGTTCAGCCCATATCTAAAAATTCAGAAAAAGACAATGGAATTAGAACTGGGAGAAGATGTTTGGGATAGGCTTATTGATGATGCACCTGCGATAGAAACTGCCAGAAATAGTGCAAAACAGAGCCTTATAGATACGGTTGTAAAGATTCAGCAAGCTAAAGATAGGAAGTTATCTCTTACCAGTGAAGAAAAAGAGACAATTAAGCTTGCTTCTGAGCAAAGCAATGTGATTGAAAGATTGGATGAGTTCGGAATAACAAAAGAAGAATTTGCAAAAATGAACGAGGACAGTTTGCTTATAGATAAACTTAAAGTCGCACTATATAAAGAAACAGATCATGCAACTCATACTCATGGAAAAATAGACTTAGAGAGCTATGAAAATGGCACAGATCCTTCTGTAATTACAACTTTTAGTTCAAGACATATTTTATTTTCAACTAAAGATTTAACGGCTGAAGAAGAAGCTAAAGTTAAAGAAAAAGCAGAAGGTGTGTTAAATAGAATAAAGAATGGTGAAGATTTTGCAACTCTTGCCGGCCAGTATTCTGAAGATCCGGGTTCTAAAGACAATGGAGGATTATATGAAAACATTGGCAGAGGACAGTTTGTAGAAGAATATGAAGCTGCAGCATTTTCAATAAATGCCGGGGAAGTATATCCTGACTTAGTTAAATCATCTTATGGATATCATATAATAAAATTAGAGGGAATTACAAACCCTGATGGATATGTAAGCAATGAGGTAGCGAGCAACATTTTAACGACTGAGCTAAATGATATGGCGGAAAAGTGGATCGAAGAAGCTAAAATTGAAGTTAATGAGCAAAGATATAATTCTGCTCAATAAATAAACTAAGGAGGAAAGACATGAAAAAGTACTTAAGTATAGTGTTAGTTTTTTGTTTTATAATTTTTACTCCGTCATTTGCATTTTCAGATGTTCCGGAGAGCCATTGGGCATATGATAAGATTGAAGAGATGCATTTAGGCGGTGTAATAAGCGGATTTGAGGATGGAACGTTTAAACCTAATGATGCTATTACTCGCGAACAAGTATCTGCAGTTTTGTCAAACTTTTTTGAAGTCGCATTAAAGTCTGATTCTAAAAAATTTGAAGATGTTGCTGCCGGATACTGGTCAGAAGAGTATAATAATTTAATTGGTCAGTATATGCCGACAGATGAAATTGATGGAAAATATTATTTCAGACCATTTGACAATGCTACAAGAGCAGAGGTTGCAGAAACGATTATAAAGTTAATCAATTATGATAATGAAATTGCTGATGAGAGCATATTAGAAAAATTTAGCGATAAAGACACTTTTTCTGAGAAAGATAAAAAATATATTTCATTAGTTGCTGAAAATGGAATTATGGTTGGAGATGATAATTCTGAATTCAGGCCGAATGACACAATAACAAGAGCTGAATTTTGCACAATAATATATAATATAAATTCGATGAAAGAAACATTACAAGCTAAAAATAGTGAAAAAACGGTTATGACAGTAAATGGAGATAATATATCTTTTGATGAATTCAGACTATACTTCGGACTACAGAAAGTGGTATATGAAACTATGTTGGGAACTTCTGATATTTGGAAATCCGAACTAAATGGACAATCTTTCTATGATATAGTTAAGGATATGACAAAGACTTCTTTAATAGAAAATAAAGTAAAACTTCAGAAAGCAGAAGAATTAGGGATAAAGCTAACTGAAGAAGAACAGAAAGAAATAAACGAAAGCACATATGATGAAACGGCTTCTGAAATTTGCGATTTTTATAATATAACTTCAGAACAGCTATATCAGATAAACTTAGAGGGAAAATTGATTAGCAAGTTAATTGAAAGCTATTACAATACGTTAGATCATTCGCAGCATACCCATGCAGATATAAATTCACCTGTTGATACGTTAAAGTATAACTCAAGACACATATTATTATCTACAGAAGGATTAACGGAAGACGAAAAAGCTAAAGTAAAAGAAAGTGCAGAAGAATTATTAACAAGAGTAAAAAACGGCGAAGATTTTGCAACTTTAGCTAAAGAATATAGCAACGATATTGGTTCAAAGGAAAATGGCGGGCTATATGAAGATATTTCTTTAGGAGAGTTTGTCCCTGAATTTGAGGAAGCAGCATTATCTCTTAGTGATGGAATGATATATCCTGAGTTGGTAGAATCTTCTTACGGTTATCATATAATTAAGTTAGAGAATAAAATAGAAACAACAAGAGAACTGACTGATGATGAAAAACAAGAGATAATGGCAGAAGATTTGCAAGAAACGGTGCAAGGTTGGGTTGAAAATGCTGTGGTAGATGTTAATGAAGACATTTATAAATCTATTTAGTGTTAAGTTTAATAAAAAGGATAAGGATTAAATTTCTTATCCTTTTTGTGTATAATTTTGTCGCTTTTTATAGATACTACTACTAAATGAATTTTTTCGTTAAGATAAGGAGGTAGTTGTTGTGAAAGCGACTGGAATAGTTAGAAGAATTGATGATTTAGGTAGGGTAGTAATACCTAAAGAAATAAGAAAAACGTTAAGAATAAGAGAAGGAGATCCTCTTGAAATATTTACTGATAAAGACGGAGAGGTGATTCTTAAAAAATATTCTCCGATAGGTGAACTTAGTGAATTTGCTATTCAGTATGCAGAAACACTTGCGAAAACAAGTGGGCATGTTGCATGTATAACAGACAAGGATTCTGTTATTGCAGTTTCGGGAGCGCCAAAGAGAGAGTTCTTAGACAAGAATATTAGTTATGAATTAGAGAAAATAATGAATGATAAAACTACATGGGTAGTAAAGAGTGCAAATGAAAAGAGAGTACCTATATTTACAAACGAAAGCCTAGATAAGTATTATGCACAAGTCATTTCTCCAATTGTTTCTGAGGGAGACACTATTGGATCAGTAGTTTTGATGGCAACAGAAATGGGGAGTCAAATGGGAGAGGCTGAGGTTAAATTAGCTCAATCAGCTGCCGGCTTTTTAGGCAAACAAATGGAACAGTAAAAAGTGATTGAAAAAAGCCCTCTTAAATAGGTTACTGCTCAGATTACAAAAAAAAATACTATATACGTTTTACCGGAACTCAGGATTTGCGATGAAAGACTCCTAAAAATATTAGAAGAAGTCTTTCTGCAAATATTCGTTCCTTTTAAAACATATATAGTATTTTTTTTGTAATCTGAGCAGTAACCTATTTAAGAGGTTTTTTTTCAACCACTTTCTTAAGCTATCTTTTTTTCTACTTTTAAGAAGTTCAGTAAATACATAATAAAGGCAAAGAATAATGAAACTAAAGCTAATATAAACATAGGAAGTACATAAGGCTTTAATATCAAAACATTTTCACTAAGCATTGAAAAGACTATTGCTATAAAGAAAAATACTGTCGACATTTTTCCAAACCATTTTGAAGGCACTACTATATCTTTATTCTTAAGCAATTTTATAGCTCCTAAGCCCATAAATATTTCTTTTAAGAAAAATATCAATGTAATCCAAAACGGGATTATGTCCACAATCCACAATCCAACCAAAGCAGCAAACTGTAAAAGCTTGTCTGCCATAGGATCTAAAATTTTTCCTAATTTAGTAATCAGATTATATTTTCTTGCAATATACCCGTCTAAAACATCAGTAATACTGGCCAGTACATAAAACGAAATAGCCATTGTATAATTTTTACTTATTAAAAATCCGGTCATAAACGGTACTAAAATTAAACGGATAGTGGTAAGAAAGTTAGGTAAATTCATTAAAATTCTCCATTCTATTGATCTTTCAATTCAAAAGTTAATACATCTTTATAATCAACATATATAATTTTATCATTTAGTTTCTCATGCTTCAATACCATTTCAGCAATTTTATTTTCAACATTTCTTTGAATAGCACGTCTTAAAGGTCTGGCACCATATTTAGGGTCATATCCGATATCAGCAATATATTCTTTTGCCGCTTCTGAAAGTTCAACAGATGTCTTCATAGATTTCAATTCCAGATTTATTTCACTAATCATAAGAGAAACAATCTGCTTTATTTCATTCTTGGACAATTCATGAAATACAATTATTTCATCAATACGATTTAAAAATTCAGGCTTAAAATACTCTTTTAATGCATAAAGTACTCTATCATCCTGATTTTTAGAAGTTTGATTAAAACCTAATGAGGCAATACTTCCTGTACCTGCATTTGATGTTAAAATTATAATAGTGTTTTCAAAATTAACAGTTTTACCCTGACTATCTGTGAGTCTACCTTCATCTAATATCTGAAGAAGAATATTAAATACATCTCCATGTGCTTTTTCGATTTCGTCAAAAAGTATAATAGAATAAGGATTTCTACGTACTTTTTCTGTTAATTGTCCGGCTTCATCATATCCAACGTATCCCGGAGGTGCTCCAATCAGCTTTGAAACAGCATGTTTTTCCATATATTCCGACATATCTAAGCGTATTATGGAATTCTCATTGTAAAACAATTCACAAGCAAGAGATTTTACTAATTCTGTTTTACCAACTCCTGTAGGCCCTACAAATATAAAAGAAGGTGGACGTTTCCTATTACGTAATCCGGCTCTATGACGTCTTATTGCATTAGAAAGGATGGATACAGCATTATCCTGACCCACAATTCTTTTATGAAGATTTTCTTCTAAATGAAGTAACTTATCTGATTCTGCTTCAGTAATTTTTTTTGCAGGGATTTTAGTCCACAATTCAATTACATTAGCTAAGTCTTCACGAGTTACAATAGATTTTTTTATTTTCTTTTCTAATTCTTCAATTTGATTTGTTAAAGTACATTCTTGTGTTTTTAAATCAGCTGCTTTCTGGTAGTCTTCGATAGAATCGGCAGAAACGGCAGATTCTTTTTCCTCTTGAATTCCTCTAAGTTGTGCTTTTAATATTTCAAGTTTTATAAGTGGCTTATTATTTAAATTTATTCTTGAAGAAGCCTCATCGATTAAATCAATAGCTTTATCCGGTAAAAATCTGTCATGAATATATCGTTCGGACATAGAAACAGCTAATTCCAAAGTCTCATTTGGTAAAGTAACTTTGTGAAAATCTTCATAATAAGGCTTTATTGTCTTTAATATGTTTAAGGTTTCCTCCGGAGTAGGTTCTTCAACCATAATAGGTTGAAATCTACGTTCCAAAGCGGAATCTTTTTCAATATGCTTCCTGTATTCTTTTAATGTAGCAGCACCTATGACCTGAATTTCGCCACGAGATAAAGCAGGTTTTAAAATATTTGCGGCATTCATAGCACCTTCTGCATCGCCGGCACCTGTTATCATATGGAGCTCGTCAATTACCAAAATAATATTTCCGGCATTTTTAGCTTCATCGATGATTCCACGCATACGTGATTCAAACTGCCCTCTAAACTGAGTACCTGCTACAACTGCCGTTATGTCTAGCTGATAAACTTCATGATTAAAAAGTTTTGGAGGAACTTTTTTATCTGCAATTTTTTGAGCCAGTGCTTCTACGATTGCAGTTTTACCAACTCCCGGTTCGCCGATCAATACAGGATTATTTTTGTTTCGACGGTTTAATATCTGAATTGTACGTTCTAATTCTTTTTCTCTTCCGGCAATTTTATCTAATTTGCCACTTCTTGCAAGTTCGGTTAAATTTGTGCCATAAGAATCCAACATTTTTCTTTTCTTTTGCGGCTTCTTTTCTTGAACTTTAACTTTAGGACCAGATGAAGAATCATTAGAACTTTGACCTCCGAACATTTTAGAAAATGCGCCTAAAATAGACTTTTCATCAGCCACCATAGAATCGGATTCTTCATTTTCTTGGGTAAGCGAGGATAAAAATCCTTCCATTTCTGTAGTTAAAGACTCAAGTTCTTCTTCACTCATACCAGACTGAAGAAGCATATTATTTAGAGGATCAATTCCTCTTTTTTTCGCACATTCAAAGCATAAGCCTTCTGTTTTTTGCTTACCGGCTTCTATTTTTGTCATAAAAACAACCGCTAAGTTTTTATTACATTCTGAACATAACATATATTTTTTCTCCTTTGCATAATCACATAAATATATTATATTCAATTTCACGATTTGGTCAAGAAATTTTATATTACAATTTGGTGTCAAACTTCTGTCTTTCTGCAAATATTCATTCCTTTCAAAACGTATATATTATTTTCATATAGTAGCTGTCTGAATGTGCCAATCAATTTACATAAAATCAATTGCAAATATTAGCAGTTTATGATAAAATATTAACTAGTGTACTAATGATGCGGAAAAAAAGTCGAATAAGGAGGTTCCCAAAGTGCAGTATAGGGACGAATTGGTTTTGGCTGCTGATGAAATTTATACCAGTATGGAAAATAAACGTGCAAAAATATTAAATCAGATTCAAATGCATGCGGTAAGCCAAATAAAAGAAGGATACACCGGATTTAGAATTAGTAAATTAAAAAAGGAAGATGAACGTTACTTAAGGGAATGGGCAGAGATGACGAATGCCACTATAAAAGTAATTAGTTTTAGATGCTTTGAAAATGCTAAAAGATATATTATACGTCAGTTTGTTGTTGATTTAAAAGACTGTGTTAAATTAGATTATGAATTAGAGGGGAAAGCTTTAATTATAGAAATATAATCTTTTAGTGCTTTTTACGATAGAAAAACATTTATTATTGTGGAGGGATATATGTGTATAATGTAGCTTTAATAAGGTATGGTGAGATTGTACTAAAAGGAAATAATAGATCTAAATTTGAAAAAAAACTTGTAGATAATGTTAAATATGCTTTAAGAGAAGAGGAAGTAAAAATAACTTTTTCTCAGGCAAGATTATATGTTGAGCCTGTAAATCCTATGGATTTGGACAGAATTATAAATAAGTTAAAAAAAGTGTTTGGAATAGTTTCAATTAGCCCGGCTATAAAAATAGGAACTGATTGGGAAAAAATAAAAGAAACTTCAGTTAAACTTATGATGGAAGAAAATATGGGCAAAACGTTTAAAGTTGAGGCAAGGCGCGGAGATAAGTCTTTCCCGCTTCAGTCTATGGAAATCGCACGAGAAGTGGGAGGATACATTTTAAGTAAGATTAAGGGACTATCTGTTGATGTAAATAGGCCTGAAACGTTACTTTCAATAGAAGTAAGAGAAGATACATATATTTATATGGAAAAAATACCGGCATTAGGAGGAATGCCGACAGGGACTAATGGTAAGGGATTATTATTAGTATCCGGTGGAATAGATAGCCCTGTTGCAGGATTTATGCTAGCCCGTCGAGGAGTAGAGATAGATGCACTTCATTTCTTTAGCCCTCCATATACGGGTGTAAAGGCAAGGGAGAAGGTCATAGAACTTTGCAAAATTGTATCCCAGTATAGTGGGAAAATCAATTTATATATAGCTAATTTTACTGAGCCACAGCTTGCAATAAGAGATAATTGCCCACCTGAGCAAATGGTTTTATTGATGAGAAGAATAATGATGAGAGTTGCTGAAAGAGTAGCTAAAGAAAAGGGCTGCGATGCACTTATTACAGGAGAAAATATAGGCCAAGTTGCAAGTCAGACTATGAAATCTATAGTTGCAACTAACGACGTATGTAGTATTCCTGTTTTTAGACCGCTTATTGGATTAGATAAAAATGACATTATTGAAATTGCAAAAAAAATCGGAACTTTTGAAACTTCGATTTTGCCTTATGAAGACTGCTGTACCATATTTGTTCCGAAACATCCGGAAACTCAGCCGAAAATTGATAGATTAGAAAAGTCGGAAACACACTTAGAAATTGAAAAGATAGTAGATGAAGTAATTAACAACCTGGAATTGATTGTTGTAAAAAATGGGGACTAAAAGAGGCCACTGAAAAAGTCTGTGCAAATAAAAAACAGCACAGACTTTTTTTGTAGCCTTTTTTAGTAAATTATGCATTTTCTGCAATTTCGATTTTTACACTTTTATCTTTTATTTGGTTATTATTCATTACACTAATTACTTCCTCAACATATTTGGAAGATATTTCTATAAACGAATAATTATCCAATAAAATGACTTTACCGATGTCATCTCCGGAAATAGAGGTTTTACTGGTTATTGCACCTATTATATCCTTTACCTTTATTTTATCTTTTTTTCCTAGATTTAAGAATAGTTTCACCATTCCGGAGCTATTAACTATTAGATTCAATTCCTTCTTAGGCTCATCTTTCTTAGTAATATAGTAGGCAAGGCCCTTTGCAATTTGTTCGAAGGAAAAACCTTCATCTATTAAACTGTTTACTAAAGGGCTTGTCGTGAATTTCTGCTTAGAGATAATAGATTTTAATTTCTCTGTAATTTCATTATTTTCTATTTTTTCTATTTCAGTAGAGCTTGGAGCTTTTTCAAGTTTTACTTTCGTTTTTGCATATTTTTCAATTTCATGTAACTCTCTGATTTCTTTTCCCACTACGAAAGAAATAGCTTTTCCGTTTTTCCCGTTTCTTCCTGTACGACCTATTCTATGTACATAGTATTCATGCTCCTGTGGAAGATCATAATTAAATACGATATCTAGGTCGTTTACATCAATCCCTCTAGCTGCTACATCTGTTGCTACAAGGATATTTATTTGACCGGATTTAAATTTTTTCATAATTCTTTCACGAGTAGATTGACGAATATCCCCATGAAGCGCTTCAACACTAAAGTTTTCGGATTTTAAAATTCCAATTAAGTCATCAACTCTTTTTTTGGTGTTGCAAAAAATTACAGCAGAAGTTGGGTGCTCGACTTTTAATATTCGCTTTAATAGTTCGGGTTTCATTTTCAGTTTTGTATCATAATAAATTTGCTCAATATTTTTTACAGTAAGAGTTTCACTCTTTATTTTTATGTTCTTAGGATGATTTTGGTATTTTTTTGTAAGATCTAATATTCTTTTTGGCATTGTGGCAGAAAAAAGCAAAGTTTGGTGGGGATAAGTGATGTCTTTCAGAATAGTCTGAATATCTTCTTCGAACCCCATGTTAAGCATCTCGTCTGCTTCATCTAAAATTACCATTTTTAGTTCCCCAAATTTTATTGTACCTTTTCTCATATGGTCCATAACTCTTCCAGGTGTTCCAACTATAATTTGCGTTCCACGTTTTAAATCACGTATTTGACGTTCTATGGAGTCTCCGCCATATATAGCAGTAGAACGTAATCCTTTTTTAAATTTTGAAATTTGTTTTATTACTTCTTGAATTTGATTTGCAAGCTCACGAGTAGGGCATAGAATAAGTACCTGTATATGCTTTTTACTAGGATCAACTTTTTCTACTGCCGGGATTCCAAAAGCGGCAGTTTTCCCGGTACCTGTCTGAGACTGGCCGATTACATCATTTCCGGCTAATATGGCCGGAATAGCTTCTTCTTGAATTTGAGTCATATTTTCAAAGTTCATTATATCTAGTGCTTTTGTTAATTCACTAGATAATGCTAATTCGTTAAATTTTTTCATGTCTTCCTCCAATATTTTTAATTTGCAAAAAAATAGAGCTGCCTAAAAAAGCTCTCGAAACAGTATATCACAAAAAACAACACTTTACAACAGTTTACATAAATATATATTCTAAAGGCTTACTGTTCAGAGTACTACTACATGAAAGTAATATATATGTTTTATCGGAACTTAGGATTTGCGACGAAAGACTTTAAAAAATACGGGAAGTCTTTCTGCAAATATTCGTTCCTTTCAAAACATATATATTACTTTCATGTAGTAGTACTCTGCCTAATGACTTAAGGGGGTACTGTTAAGGTTTACTATAAAGTCGAGGTTACTGAAAAAGTTTTTGTAAATAAAAAAATGTCACAGATGTCATATAGTTTAAAAGATGCGAATATTCACAGGAAACCATCCTACAACGTAGGATAAGAGGTTTCCGTCGTGAATCCTGAGCAGCGCTAAACTATATGACATCTGTGACATTTTTTTATTTACAAAAACTTTTTCAGTAACCTCGACTTTATAGTAGCCTGGCAGTAAGAATTAACTAAAATGTGTCTTTAGCCATAATATATAATGACTGCTATTTAAAAGGAGGAAAACAAATGAGCTTTTTCTATAAAACTAAATCTATGTTTTTACCAAAAGCACAGGAAACAAAAATAATTGCTTTGGCAGGTAATCCTAA
Organism: uncultured Eubacteriales bacterium; assembly: GCA_964631135.1. Lineage (GTDB taxonomy): Bacteria > Bacillota > Clostridia > TANB77 > RGIG9151 > RGIG9151. Next base: position 9,931 of record CAZVVZ010000004.1, on the reverse strand, counting down.
TGTAGGCAAAAGCACGGTTTTTAATGCTTTAACAGGTTTGCATCAGAAAACTGGTAACTGGACAGGAAAGACTGTCAGCAATGCTAAAGGAAGGTGCTATTACGGTAAAACTGCATATACATTGATGGATATCCCGGGTACATATTCTTTGTTTGCACATTCAGCTGAAGAGGAGGTTGCAAGAAATTTTATTTGCTTTGAAAAGCATGATGCTATTGTAGTTGTTGCTGATGCGACTTCCTTGGAGCGTAATTTAAACTTGGTTTTACAGATATTAGAAGTAAATAGAAATGTTGTAGTGTGTGTAAATTTACTTGATGAGGCAGAGAAGAAAAAAATAAAAGTAGATTTGAAAAAACTTTCTTTATTGCTTGGAGTACCTGTGGTCGGGACGACAGCTAGATCTAAAAAAGGACTGAGCACATTGTTATCTACTGTTAATGACATTATTTTAGAGAAAAGAATTACGTATAGAAATACAATAAAATATCCTGAAGCCTTAGAGGAAGCAATATCTATTTTAAAGCCTGCAATAAAAAGCATTGTTGAGGATAAGATAGATTCAAGATGGCTTTCTATAAGGCTTTTAGACTACGACGAATCTTTGGGCAAGGCTATAAAGAAATACTTAAATATTGACTTGTTAAAATCACCTATTATTTACCAGTTGATAGATGAGGCACAGGAAATACTTAAAAAAAGTGGACTTGATAAAGACGACATTAGAGATTTAGTGGTTGAAACAATAGTTAACAGAAGTGAAGAAATATACAGTGAATGTGTAGTATTAGAAAAAGATGAATACAATGAAAGAGACAGAAAGCTGGATAAATTGTTTACTTCAAAAATTACAGGTATTCCTATAATGCTTGCGGTATTTGGCATTATTTTTTGGTTAACTGCTATAGGAGCTAATTATCCGTCTGCATTTCTGTCTGACTTATTGTTAGGCTTTCAAGATGATTTATATAATGCTTTGAAAATTTTATCGTTGCCTAAATGGTTTATCGATGCAATGATTTTTGGAGTATATAGAACGGTATCATGGATTATTTCTGTTATGCTACCTCCTATGGCTATATTTTTCCCGCTTTTTACATTGCTTGAAGATTTAGGGTATTTACCTCGCATTGCATTTAATTTGGACAATTGTTTTAGGAGAGCCTGTGCACACGGAAAACAAGCACTTACAACATGCATGGGGCTTGGCTGCAATGCTTGTGGGGTTACGGGATGCCGAATAATAGATTCACCTCGTGAAAGAATGATTGCTATACTTACTAATAATTTTGTGCCGTGTAATGGAAGGCTTCCTATGTTAATTGCAATAATTACTATGTTTTTAGTGTGGGGGAGCGAGAATTCATTTGTTTCTGCTTTGACTTTGATGATAACGATATTTCTAGGAATTTTTATGAGTTTAGTTATTTCAAAAATCTTATCTAAAACAGTATTAAAAGGCTTACCATCGTCATTTGCACTTGAATTACCGTCATACAGGATCCCACAAGTAGGAAAGGTAATAATAAGATCTGTTTTCGATAGGACATTGTTTGTACTGGGCAGAGCAATTATTGTTGCGGCACCTGCCGGCTTAATTATATGGATTATGGGAAATGCCTATGTTGGAGATATGAGCATGTTAACACGATGTACGATAATGCTAGATCCTATCGGAAAATTACTTGGAATGGACGGAGTCATTTTACTTGCATTTATTTTAGGATTTCCGGCAAACGAGATCGTTTTTCCTATTATTTTAATGGGGTATATGGCTACAGGCACTCTTGTTGAGTATGAAAGTTTGATACAGCTGAGAGAAATCTTAATAGCTAATGGTTGGAATTTAGCTACAGCTATATGCACTATGCTATTTTGCTTATTTCATTTTCCGTGCAGTACGACGACTATTACTATGTATAAAGAAACCAATAGTATTAAGTGGACAGTTTTAGGCTTTTTATTACCTACGATTACCGGAATGATTTTATGCTTTTTAGTTAATTCAGTTTTTGGTTTATGCTGCTAGGCATAATTGAACAGTGTAGAGTGACTTATCATGGCAGATACAAAGGTTGAAACAAACGGCAATTTATGGTACAATGTTTACATAATATTACAATATTAAAGAGGCTATGTAAGAACATACCTCAGATGTAAAGGAGGAATTTATTTCCGGAAAAAGGAGTAGTACAAATTGATACATGATGGGATATTGAAGGAGGAGATGCATTACCAGCAGACAGTTAAGCCATAAGGAATAAGGAACGACAAACAAGGAGGAAACAAGGAGGTAACAACAGTGTATAAGCCTAAACATCCTTCGGCAAAGCTGCCTAAACAGGCATTGAAGGGCAAGGCCTTGGTTTACTTGCTGTATGCAGTGAGTGTTGCAACAGCACGGCTGTGGTGTTTTTTCACGGAGCAGATAAATGTCGCGGTTGCCGACGGAGCTATTATAACAGCGGTGATAATGCTGCTACTGTATAAACTCGGCCCGTTGGTGACGGCTGCAATAGCATCATTTTCGACGAGTGCATCGTTGAACAACGATGAATTGCTCCAAGCAGAGCTTAACGAGAAGGCTATAACAGCTGCAATGAAGGTAAGCGGCAAAGTTATAGTTGACAAAAAAGCTTTAGATAACTCAACAGTTATTACGAGCATTAGCAACTATGTTTCCAAATACCGCAAACTTTGGGATGCGGTTGTAAAATTCGCTATCGGACTTCTGATGTTCGTCATTAGTATCGGGAAGACGATACAAATGGCAGCTAGTAGCTTCGGCAGTCCGTTGATGTTTGCGGTTACCATATTACTGGTAGTGGCAGCAAACATTTTTCTGGCATACCGAACGTGTAAGGTCGCGCAAGCCTCCTATGGCAAAGTAATGCCGCTTGTAAGGCTCAAGGAAGCTCGCAAAAATGCATGTCTCAACATGCGAATTGTGTGTGAAGAGCACTTTTCTTTCATGAAAAATAAATACACACAAACTGTGCACGAAATTTTTCTTGAAGAAAAGAAGCAGAACAAGCGAAGAGGCCGGATGAGCATTGCCAGCTCCGCTGTGAGTACGTTTGCAGTAGTGGTTATCGTAGTTGAGGCGGTAATAACGATTGGGGTGAAAAACCTTGATCTTATTAAACTGACCCAACTGATGACAACGACTGCCGTAGTTGCATCAGTGATTGACGGAATCACGAGTCAGATTACTGGCTACCAGTACATAGTTTCTTTGAAAAATGAGGTCTCGCAAGAGGCTCCATTATTTGAAGAAATAATGAAGGTGTGTGATAGCCAGAAGGAAGAAGAAACGGTAGAAAGTATAAAGCTGAAGCCATTTAACTTCTCGTATGGGACTACTGGCTTCTGTCTCAAGAGCAGTAAAGCACTCTCATTAAAAAAGGGCGAAATGGTATTGCTACGAGGAGATAGTGGTGCCGGAAAAAGCACTTTGCTGCAGTTGCTGGCAGGAGAACTCGGAGATAATCCGAAAGTAAAATCCATTCGCTATTCAAGCGAAGCTTCGCTTGGCTGTGAATCATTACTAGAGGAGATTACCTTCGGAGAGGTAGATCCCGAGAGGCTTATTTGCATCCTGAAAGGGGTACAGATATATGATCTGTTATGCCAGAAGGCCGAAGCCGAAGGTGAAGAACTATTATCTTACCTTAGCAAGGTAAGAGGAGGGTTATCTACAGGGATGCAGGACCGTGTTATGCTGGCCAGAACCATTTATAACATGGACAACTCCTCTCTGGTTCTGATTGATGAGCCGATCGGCGGAGTAGATCTTACAACCGCCAAAAAGATCATCGGGTTCATAAAAAACTACGCGGCAAGGCAAATGGACAAGCCGGTAGTGGTTACAACCCACCAGTTTCAACAAGTGCAAAACCTCTTTGATAGGATTATAGACGTTAAAAGAGAAGGAAGTGAAAGTATAGTAGTATAATAAAAAAGTACTCTGTTAGCAGCAATGCTTTGACAGAGTACTTTTTTGTAATAGAAATTCCTCTAAACAGGCAAGTGAAACGAGCATTAAAGGAATTCTTATTACCAAGGAAGATACCTTTTACTAGTCATATAGTAGCAATCTGACTAGTGCCTTTTGTTGCAATAGAAAATTCTTTTAAATGCTAAAGTGCATGCAACAATTATACGATATATACCATAGAGTGAAATTAAGGAGGAATAGGATATGAATTATAACGAATGGTTTGCAAGAATTCAAAAAGATCCGTTAGAGATTAAAAATGTTCCGGCGGATATGCTAACACAGGAAATGTATATTGAAGCTATAAGAAGTGCACAATTTGAAGGAAAAGATTTAGAAGAGTTTATTGAAGAAAATATTCCCGATGAAGCAAGAACAGATTTAGTTTATGAAGAGATAGTTACAAAGGATCCAGAACTAATAAAATTAGTCCCTCCGAAAATGTTAACTGATAGAATATGCAAAATTGCTGGGGAAACTATGAAATCACTGTCTGAAGGAATGGAGCAAGACAGTATTTTACCGAAAGAAGGAGAAGTTGCAGATATTGGGGGCAACGGTCGAGAAACTTTGGAAAGTATTTTACCGGAAGAAGGAGAAGCCGCAGACATTGGGGATAACGATCGAGAAACTATAGACAGTATTTTACCGAAAGAAGGAGAAG
>CAZVVZ010000004.1:3764-5170 GCA_964631135.1 uncultured Eubacteriales bacterium | reverse complement strand
ATTGGGGATAACGATCGAGAAACTATAGACAGTATTTTACCGAAAGAAGGAGAAGTCACGGATATTGGGGATAGTGATCGTGATTCTACAGACGGCATCGCTTTGGAAATTAGTAAAAGGGATGAATATGTAAAGAAGATAGAAGGGAAAATGCAACTGGTAGCTAATCAAAGAGAACAAATTGCAAGCAAGAAAAAAGAGATATCTTTGAGCAAAAGTGCAAATTTAGAAGTGGAAAAAAATGGAAGAGACAGATAAAATTTAGGGGAGAGATATATGGAGAACAAATTACCGCAAAAATATAAGGAAAATTTCTTTAGTAAAATTTTAAAAAATATAAAAAAGCTTTTCACTAAGAAAACAATAAAAAAGGTTGAAACTGAAAAAGCTGAAATTGGAAAGCTTAATGTTACTAGCTCAGTAAAGAATGTACAAAGCAGTCAAACTAACTCGTGCAAAAGAGCTGACTTTAAATTAAAGGAAGATATAATGGTTATAGTTGAAAGCAACCACGATTTACTTCAAACTTTACCTTATAAAAGGCTTGAACAGTTAGACTCTTTATATGATGAAGAAATAGAAAAAAATAACAAAGAAATTGAATATTTGGATTATCAATTAAAAAAAGTGGTAATGTAAATATTTTTGTGGAGTATTTAATATATAAAAATTTAATAAAGACAACAGACAGATTTGGTATAATAAAAGGGGTGGCTGCTGTTCAGACTATGTAAAAATAATGTATATGTTTTATCGGAACTCAGGATTTGTGACGAAAGACTTTAAAAAATACGGGAAGTCCTTCTGCAAATATTCGTTCCTTTTAAAACATATACATTATTTTTACATAGCCTGAACAGTAACAAGAAGCGAGTATCTACAAAGAAACTTAAAAAATAGAAAGACTTTCTGTAAATGTTCGTTCCCTTTAAAACATATAGACTATTTTATTTAGGTCGGTCATTTGCAAAAGGTAAAAATATTAAAGTTTAACTTGAAGATATATTTTTATTTTGGTAGTATAATTCTGTAATAATATTATACAAGGAGAACGAGGTATGAAAAGAGCATTTAGTGTGTTTGGAATTTTGATGTTTTTTGGCTTATTTATTATGGGAATGTACTATTTCTCAAGTGGGAAAACCATTACGAGATCTACAGAATGGGCTAAAGGCAAAATTCCCCTTCCCAAAGATGGAGAATATGATGTAATTGTTGTTGGAAGCGATCCGGAGGGGATTACTGCTGCTATAGCGGCTGCTAGAAGTGGTGCAAAAACATTACTTTTAGGTAAAGAGGATGGACCCGGGGGACTTTTTACTTACGGAATGTTAAATACTTTGGATATGAGCTACAATGAAGGCAATTTGCTTACACGAGGTATATTCCAAGAGTTCTATAAAGCT
>CAZVVZ010000004.1:0-3754 GCA_964631135.1 uncultured Eubacteriales bacterium | reverse complement strand
ATAAAGCTATAGGCGAGACCGAGTCTTTTGATGTAGAGAATGTAAAAAAGATATTTACTGAAATGATAAGTAACGAAAAAAATGTAGAATACAGAACGAGTCAGAAATTTATTGAGCCTATTTTAGACGGCAATAAAATTATCGGTGTTGTTATGGAAGACAGTAATGGTAATAGAGCTGAAATAAAGGGAAAAAGGATTATAGATGCTACTCAAGACGGCGATGTCTGTGCGGCTTCAGGGGTACCTTATTATGTAGGTATGGAAGATATAAATGTTTCTGGTAATATGGCTGCTACTTTAGTTATGAAAATTGGCGGTGTTGACTGGGAAGAATTAGGCAAAGACATAAAAAAATATAAGCAAGAAACCGAAGATTTGAACAGTGATATAAATGAAAGTACTGCATGGGGATTTGGAAAATGGTGCTATAGTAAATACAAGCCAATATATGACAATATGCAGCTTAGAGGACCTAATTTTGGACTTCAAGCTGACGGAACAATTTTAATGAATGCATTGCAAATTTTTGATGTGGATGGGTTAAGTGAAGAGTCTAAAGAATTAGCTATTACTCAGGGAAAAGAAGAAGCTGAAAACGTAATGAGCTATTTAAAAAGTATTATTCCGTCATTTAAAGATGCTTATTTAATTGGTGTTGCGGACGAACTATATATAAGAGAAACTAGGCACATAAAAGGAGAGTATATTTTAAAAGCATCAGATGTTTTAGGAAATAAAAACTTCTCGGATAAAATTGCTTTAGCTTCCTATCCAATAGACATTCAGGCTACTTCTAAGTCTAATACCGGATATGTAATTGGGGACCCAATACAGTATTCCATTCCTTTAAGATGTATTGTACCTTTAAAAATAGATAATTTATTTATTGTGGGACGTTCTGCATCTTACAGTTCAGTCGCAGCAGGCAGTGCAAGGGTTGTACCGACAGGAATGGTAGTTGGAGAGTCGGCCGGAATTGCTGCTGTTTATTCAATTTATAAGGACACAACCCCTAGAGAGTTAACTAAATCAAAGAGCAGAGTAAAGCAACTTATAGGAATTTTAAAGAACCAGAATGTTTATTTGCCTGAGTATACAGGGGTAGATCCTAATGGCAGTGTTGAGGGATACTATAAAATTAAGAAGTTAATAAACTTAGGTATGCTATCCGGCGGATATTCTAATAATTATTCTTTTGAAAAAGATGCTACAGTTTCTGCTTTATGTAATGCAATGGTGAATGCTTTACAACGTGGCGGAAAAGAGAAGTATAATTTATCTGCTTCATATAGAATTACAAGACATTATTCATCAGACAAATTAACAGGTGGTATGGCAGCAAGAATTGTAGCCGGCTTTTTTGAAGATTATACTGAGCCTGAACAATTAACCAGAGATGCAAGTTGGACAAATGAGGAGTATGAGGCTAAGAAAAAAGAAAGAAAAGCTCAAATCGAAAAAGAGTGCTGGGAGATTGCTAAAGAAAGGGAATATTTTTCTGAAGATTTTAAGATTGATGAGGTTTTGACTTACAGAAATGTTTATATAATTTCTGTTGATGTGATAGAGAGATATATCGGCAGAGAGCTTGCAATAGCGGAATAGTGAAGATAAACCCGGAGACTGAGAGTAAGAGGAGGTTTTATTACTAATGAAAAAAATATTTGCACTTTTATTGTTTGTTTTGATTAGTTTAAATGTTGCTTTTGCAGACGATTTTACAATACAAAATGGTGTAAAGTATGTCTCGGCATCTAGGGCTGAGGAAATCTGGGGGGTAGATATTGACTATTTTTCGGGTTCATCATTAGTCAGGATAAAAATTAACGACGATTTTTACTATATAAAATGTTACTCTGATAAGGCCGCTAAAAATTTATATATAAATCCATTTTTTATAGATTCGACTAAACTTATTGTTAATGGGGATATTAAGCTAAACGGGTATGTATATCAGATTAGCGGAGAAATATATATACCTATAGATTTTTTCTATAATGAATTATATTCAGAGAATTTATATGATGTTATTGTAGTTGGAGGCGATCCTGAGGGGGTGACTTCTGCTATATCTTCTGCAAGAAATGGCGGTAAAACTCTTTTACTTAGTTCTGAAGATGGATTGGGCGGTTTATTCACATATGGAATGTTAAACACTTTAGATATGAATTACAATAAAAATGGAGAACTTTTAACAAAAGGGATTTTTGAAGAGTTTTATGATAAGATAGGCAGAACTGAGTCTTTTGGAGTTGAGAAGGTAAAGAAAATTTTTGAAGATATGGTTTTAGCTGAAACTAATATTAACTATATAACAAACTATCATTTTGAAGATGTTATTTTAGAAGATAACGTAATTACAGGAGTAATTATGAAGGATATAAACGGAGAAACTAAAGCTTTTTATGGAAAAAGAATTATAGATGCAACTCAAAATGGCGATGTTTGTGCTAAGGCAGGTGTTCCGTATTATAGTGGTATGGAAGATATAAATTTAGACGGAAATATGGCTGCAACACTAGTTTTTAAGATTGGTGGAGTGGACTGGAATGAGCTTGCTAATGATATTTCAAGATATTCTTCAGAAACCGGAGATATAAACTGTGGAATAAACGAAAGCAGTGCATGGGGATTTGGAAAATGGTGTTATAATAATTATGACAGTATTTATTACAATATGAAATTCAGAGGCCCGAATATGGGGCTTCAAGATGATGGAACGGTTTTAATAAATGCCTTGCAGATTTTTTATGTTGACTTTTCTGATGAGATAAGTATAGCGGAAGCTAAAAAGTATGGAGAAATTGAAGCTAAAAATGCTTTTAATCATTTGCAAAGTAAGCTAAAGTCATTTGAGAATGCATATTTTATAGATGTTGCGGATGAGTTGTATATAAGAGAGGCAAGACATATTCAAGGTGAATACATTTTACAAGCTTCAGATTTATTGGAGGGAGTAAACTTTAATGACAAGATTGCCATGGGATCATATCCTTTAGATATTCAATCAACGGATATGGACAATAACGGGTATGTTGTTTTAGCACCTGACCAATATTCAATTCCGTATAGATGTATTATTCCTCAAATTATAGATAATTTATTTATTGTTGGCAAATCTGCATCTTATAGTTCTATAGCTGCCGGAAGTGCAAGAGTTGTCCCTATAGGCATGGTTGAAGGGGAATCTGCCGGTGCTATTGCTATGTATACTATTTCAAAGGGGATTAGTCCTAGAGATGTTATTAAAAACGACTATTACATGACGGAGATAACCGGTTTATTAAGAGAGCAAGGAGTATATTTACCGGATTACGAGCCACAAAATCCTTATAATTATTTAAACGGATATGATAAAATCGCAATGCTGATTGATTATGGGGTTATAACAGGCGGATATAATAATAATTTTAGGTTTGACGAAAGAGCTACCGGAATAAGTTCTGCTAATGTCATAAGAAATTTTGCGGTTAGAAAGCTTAATATGAATGAAGAGGAGATAAAAGAAAGATTAAATGAGTTTTCTACATATGAGGAAATAACGACAGGTACTCTGATTAGAATGATATATGCGATATATAATGATGATTATAATGATATTAGCGACAGCGAATTGTGGAATTTTGCTATTGATAATGGGCTAACGGAAGATGTTTATGGTATTAGTATGAGTGAGAATCTAACAATGAAGGATATGTATGTTATGGTTGTTAACGGAGCTAATTTAGTTGAAAAGTAGAAATTACTAAAGG
>CAZVVZ010000003.1:20695-24495 GCA_964631135.1 uncultured Eubacteriales bacterium | reverse complement strand
TTTAAAGTCTTTCGTCGCAAATCCTGAGTTCCGATAAAACATATATAGTATTTTCATATACTCTGCCTAGTAATCTTACAAGCCTACTATGCGAAAATAATAAACTAAACTTTGCCGTCAACCTTTTTAGGCAAAACATTAAATATACTTTTTTCTTTAGTTCCCTTAGGCTTTATCTTATCACGAATATCCAGCATTCTAAAATCTGTGTTAGCAATAACTTCTGCGCATTCTTTTAACTCCTTATTTATTTCAAGCTCATTTTCTATATCCTTTTTATATTTCAAATCATGCTCTAGACTAGCCCAAAAGTCCATTGCCATTGTCCTGATTTGAATTTCTACCTTCATATATTTTTTATCATCTGACAAAAATATCGGGACCTGAACAAGCAAATGCAAGCTCCTATACCCATTAGGTTTAGGATTTTGAATATAATCTTTCACGTCCAATAATTTTATATCATCTTGACGTATAAGCATATTTGCAATTTCGTAAATATCGTCAATAAAAGAACATATTACTCTTACCCCTGCCACATCATTTACGTACTCCACAACACTGCTTATCGATATAGGCAGTTCCTTTCTTTGGAGTTTGCCCACTATACTACTCGGGCTTTTTACTCTAGAAGTAATAAATTCAATCGGATTCCTCTCGTTTTTTACTGAAAGTTCTTCATTTAGTACTTCTAATTTTGTTGTAATTTCTCTAATTGCAGAGTTATATAGCATAAAAACTTCTTTAAGCTGATTAGTCTGATCTATAAAAAAAGCTTTTTCGGAATCTGTTATAGCAGGTAGCTTTGAAATAAGCTGTTCCTTGTTTATAATTTTATTATTGCTTTCGTATGTATTCATTTGATCTCCCTTCTCCTAGGAAAATACTATCACAGAATATTAGCACTGTCAATCTGGCAGTGCTAATATTCACACAAAATTCATTATTGTTCAGACTACTATGCGAAAATAATATATATGTTTTAAAGGGAACGAATATTTGCAGAAAGACTTCTCGTTAATCAAAATTCATGTTGTTTTCAGTAACTTCAATCTTTGTTCTAATAATTATTCACCACAATAAGTCAATACTGATGAAACATCATACTTATTTAACTTTTCCCTTCCACCAAGATCAACAAGCTCAATTAAAAATAGCATTTTTTCAACTTTGCCGCCAACACTTTCAACTAGCTTTGCTGCCGCTTCTACTGTACCACCGGTTGCAATAAGGTCATCAATAATAACAACCTTCTGCCCCGGTTTTATAGCGTCTTTATGCATTTCAATAGTAGCTGTTCCGTATTCCAACTCATAAGATTGAGAAACTGTTTCACAAGGAAGTTTACCTTTTTTCCTTATCGGCACAAATGCTTTTCCTAAATTATATGCCAACGGCATACCAAATATAAATCCTCTCGACTCGATTCCGGCAATAACGTCAAAATCAGTTCCCTCTAATTGCTTTTGTAACTCATCAATCGCAAGTTTTAATCCTTCTGGATTCTGAATAGCAGACGTTATATCCCTAAACATTACTCCCTTAACAGGAAAATCAGGAACAGTCCTAATATAATCTTCCAATTTTTTCATATTTTCAACCTCCTAAGAATATTTTATTGAAAATTTATAAAACTTGCAACTAAATCTTAAAAATATTCTATTCGTTATGATATAATATCCTTCGAGGGGGAATTATGTATGAAAATAGTTGTTGCAACAAAAAATAATCATAAAGTAAACGAATTAAAGGAAATGTTGGACATGCCTGAAATTGAATTTTTCACTATGAAAGATATGAACATAAACTTAGAAATAGAGGAAAATGGAAAAACATTTGAAGAAAATGCTATTATTAAAGCTACTGCAGTATATAATGCATTAAACGATGAAAATTTAATTGTAATAGCTGATGATTCAGGGCTATGTGTAGATGCCCTAGAAGGTGCACCGGGTATTTTTTCTGCAAGATACTCCGGCGGAAACGATAAAGATAACAATATAAAGCTAATAGAGGAACTAAAAGATGTACCGCCTCTAAAAAGGACTGCCCATTTTACGTGTTGCATTGCGCTAGTAAGTAAAACTGTGCAAAAAACATTTACAGGATTTTGCTATGGACTAATAGACAAAGAAGAAAGAGGAACTCATAATTTTGGATATGATCCACTATTCTACTACCCAAAATACCAAAAAACGTTTGGAGAAATGGAACCCGAAGACAAAAATAAAGTAAGTCATAGGGCAAATGCAGTGAAATTGCTGAAGGAGTGGCTAAATTCATAGTCCTTTACCATAATTGGATTATAGAGTTCATATTACCATTTGCATTGGAAATATAGACGATATGCTTGTTTTCGCTAAAAGAATATCTGCATTTAACAGTTTCTCCGAGCTTTATTTCTTTTTTATAAGTGATTCTAAAATTGTCAAATACATAATTTTCGTATATATCTCTAGGAAGTGTATCATAAGCTAAATCAAAATGATACAGGTTGTGCATATGACCGTTAAAGTCAATATCTCTTCGCATAGTCGTGTATTCTATTTCATTAGAAAAGCTATTAGGCTCTAATATTTTTTCAAATTCTTCATCAGGGAATACGGCTCTGTCCTCTCCCTGATATATTTTTATCAAATCTTCATTTAATAAAGTCATTTTTCCTTTTTCAATATCACGTAAAATCCATCTTGAAGTCCCTATTGCACATACTTCACCATCAGAATTTAATAACTCATAATCTCTAAAAGCAAAAAACTTAGTCGCTCCTCTAGACCATGTACGTACCTTTAATTTTCCGTATCTTATTCTTTTTAATATTTTAACTCTCCAGTCTAATACAATCCAAGTACGTCCTGTAATTTCTACCCCTTTTATTCCGCTTCCGACACTGTCTGAGTGATATGTAGCAACATTTTCAAAATATCGTAATATTGCCTTATTAGTTATATATGCATTTTTATCTATATCTTCCAACATCATGTTAAATTCTTGTTCGTATATCATTGTTTTTCCCCTTTTCTTACTCACTTTCTAAGCTCATTAAGTCCTTTACGATATGCCCACTCCCATAAAGTAAATTTCCATTATATCCATCTACTAATCAAGTAATCTTAAAAGCTCTATAACCCTTTCGCACTGCTGCAATTCATCTATTGAAATATCCTTTCCCATATCTATAAGCTCATTTTGAAAACTTATCATAGTCTCTATATTCCAAGTTTCAACGTCACTAAGTCCGGTTTCCTCCTTCAAGCTGTATAGTGGCAATCCAAGTAAATTTTCTATAAATTCTAATTTTTCTTCATCAACCATATTTATTCTCCCAACTATAAAATTTTTCAAGTAAAAATTCTACAAATTTTAGTAAAATCCTTTATATGCAAAGACTCCTCTAAGTAAAAAACTATTAGAAAAAAAGAGACTGTTGAAAACGTCTTTGCAAAAAAATAGCACAGATGTCATATTGCTTAGAATTCACGTCGAAAACCTTTTGTCCTACATTATAGGATGATTCCCTATGAATATTCGCATCTTTCTGTGCTATTTTTTATAATTATTATAAATAGTCCTACTAATCCTTTAGCGGTACTCCATTAGCATCTGTTGTAACTTTACCTGTTAAAATTAAAATACCATCAACCAATCCCCAAATTGATGCAGCAATAGGACCAATAAAGCATGCTAACCAGCCAATTAAAGTTAAGCATAATTTTATTACACCGTTTCTAATATTTCCCAAATAGAAATCATGCACACCCAATGAACCAAGGAAAATTCCAAACAATCCTGCTGCTAAC
>CAZVVZ010000003.1:0-20595 GCA_964631135.1 uncultured Eubacteriales bacterium | reverse complement strand
TATTTAAGCTAGCACCACAATTTGAACAGTTATTTGCACCATCCGGATTTTGACTTCCACAATTTGCACAAAACATTTAAAATACCCCCTTTAGATTTATATCACTAGATTACGATAACATAATATTTTTAAAAAATCAACAAAATCCAACAGATTTTACATCGAAAACGATTAATTTTTGAAAACGTCCCAAGTATAAAATATAATCTATTAAGTTTTTTCCAAAGCTATAGCTACTTATATAAATTGTCTAAGCAATCAGTAACATTTTGTTGGTTGCAAAACAGGAATAAAATTCCTCACAATTCCATAAATAAAGAAACTGCCAAGCAAAATAATCCAAAAAGCCACTGGAATTTTAGAAATAAAACTGCTTCTGTCAAATATGTATTCCCAAATAAACGTCACAAAAACTATAGCTATTAAAGGAATCAAAACTAACGAAAACGCATTATACTTAAAAGCTTGAATAAAATCCAGCCGTAGCATAGCTCCCAATGCTCTGGTAAGTCCACACCCAGGACAATAAATTCCAAATACTTTATTAACCGCACATGGAATTCCGATATTATATTTTAAGTTTATGTACTCATATGCTATGGCCACCAACGTTAAGCCTAAAATTATCCCAACAAATATGCATATTTTTTTATAAGCACCTATGTTTTTCAAAGCATTCACTCCTATACTTTAAAATATTCACTAACTTCTTTCAATCCTTCAAAATCTTTTTGCCTATAATACTCATATACAGCAACAGCAACAGAGTTTGACAAGTTAAGAGACCTCGTATTCCCAAGCATAGGAATTCTTACACATCTATCAAAATTATTTAATAATAAATCTTCAGGCAATCCCTTAGACTCTTTTCCAAACAATAAAAATGCATTATCCGGATATTTAACTTGAGTATGATTTTGCTTAGACTTAGTAGAAAAGAAAAACATTTCCTTATTTTTATGTATATCTAAAAACTCTTGCAAATTTTCATAATAATATACTTCTAAGTCTTTCCAGTAATCCATTCCGGATCTCCTTAAATACTTATCTGTGACTTCAAAGCCCAAAGGTTTTACAAGATGTAAAACAGAGCCTGTAGCCACACAGGTCCTACCTATATTCCCCGTATTTTGCGGAATTTCAGGTTCAACTAAAACTATATTTAATGCCATTATATCTCTTCCTTTCAAAAAAAGTAAAAGCCTCAAAAATCTTAATACAAACTTTAGCCTATATTCCTAAAGCTAAAATACATATTAAAATTTCTCAGACTTTTTTCTTCTAAGTACATTCTCCTTATAAATTATAATTCATTTAACAAATCCAATTGAGATTTTAATATTGCTTCAACTTTTGCCTTATATACCTGCATCTCTTTTCGGATATTTTCCGCTTCTACCTTTGCATCAATCACTTCTTGGTTGGAAAACTCTCTGTTTTTTTGTGCCATAAACTCAGCTTCTTGAATAATATTCTCAGCTTTTTCCTGTGCATTTTTCTTAATTTCTTCCGCTGAAGTCTGAGCATTTATCATAGAAGTCTTTAACACTTCTTCCATAGCTTTATACTGGCCAATTCCTTCATTTAAAAGATTTATCTTATCTTTTAATTCAATATTTTCCTTATAAAGTTTCTCATAGTCAATTCTTAACTTATCGTAAAATTCATTAACAGACCGCTTTGTATAGCCGATTCCGCCTTTAAACTCTTTCTTTTCCAACTCCAAAGGTGTAAGCATAAAAATCCGCCAACCTTTCTGACTCATAATTTTATTCTAAAAAGTTACTTTAGTCAATAGTAACTTTTTGATGTAATTTCATGTTTAACCACAACAAGGCTCCTACTTTAATGCAAGAACCTTGATTTTCTATGTTCAGTTATATCTTATTTTATCCAAGGAAATGCTCCTTTATTTCTATCTTCTCTTGTAGTATTTAAAATATCTACGTTGTACGGAACAAGTAAAAAGATAGACGCTGACACTTTCTCAATATGCCCATCTACTCCATACACCGCACCACTAAAGAAATCTATCAATCTCCTCGCAGTATCCTTATCTACATATTCTAAGTTGACAACAACAGGTTTCTTTTCTTTTAAATGAGTGCAAATATCAGGTGCATCCTCAAAAGAACTAGGCTGCATTACCACTAATTTAAGCTGATTAGAATCAGTCAAATTAACTACCTTAGAATTTTTTCTAAACGGATTATAATTTCCTCTTGTATTTTCTTGCGAAGCTGTCGCTGATGTATTTGAATTGTAACCTTCCTCCTCCGTGAGTGGCTCATCGTCAGGTTCTGGATCAAAACCGACTAAATTCAACATCTTGTTGATTAAAGCTGACATATTCAAACCTCCTTGTAAAGTATATTTGTATATTAGCATCATGCCAATACATTTCTTTTGTAATTACTCAGTTATAATATCGGTAATCATTCAAAAAACTTTATACTCTAATTAAATTTAATCAGAAATAATTATTTTATTGGAACTTATATCTCTCGCATTTTCTACAATTGCATCATATAAAATAACATTGTATCCGGAATCGCTTTCAATTATAGCTTGGCCATCAGCCTCAAGCAAAATATTTACTTGCTTTTCTATTGCCCTCTTTCCGTTAATGACGAATATTTTATTAACTCCGTTTTCTTCCTTTTTAATAGCTGTAGTCGGGACTATCATTCCTTCCTCACTATCCCATATAAGTTCTACCTTAGTCTTCCTGTAATTTATCAGTTCTTCAATCATTCTATTTATTCTAAATGTAATAATTGCTTTATCATTCTCTACTGTTACATACTCAATTTTACCGGTTATTTCTTCACTACTTATCTCCGGAAACCTTAGCCGTACTTTCTGGTCTACTTTAACCTCTAATGCTTCTTTAGAAGTTGATATGACCGTAATATAGCCTTCTATATTGTCTACTATCTTAAAACTGTTCGGCTTAGTTGTTCCTACTAACTCACCGGAAGGTACTTGCATTTCTTCTAATGTCTCAACATCATAATCTCCGATTGCACTATAAGCAAAAACTTCTTCATATCCATCTAATTTATAAGCAACAGTTCCGGCTATAGGTGCAACAAGTTCCTCTCGAGTAGAAGTTAGCTGGCTTTCATATTTTTTCAGCTCTTCATAATAATTGTTTTCAATAGTGCCCTTTGCCCCCGACTCACCGATTATTACTGCTTTTTTGCTAAGTTTATCCTCAATTTTATTTCTCACAGATGTTAATGTTGAAAAATTTTCATTATAATTTCCCAGCATTAAAGTATTTAAAGAACTGCTGACTTCACTGTCCAATAATTTTATATCATTATTAAATAATTCAGGAGTAGAAAGCTGTGAAAGCTTGTCTTTTATCTCCTTTATTTTTTCTTCTATATAATCACTATTTTCGTTTTTAATAACTGCAACACTTTGGGATTTAGAAACTCTCTCTCCTTCAGATACAATAGGATACAGCTCTCCTGTAATGTCCGCCGAAACAATATGCTCATTTCTGGTTATATATCCTGTAACTGTTTCTTTTGCCTCCAGTTTGCCATATGTTATATTGACTTTTCCGTCTATACGTTGCGCAAAAAAGGTGTAGACAAACATTATAATATATGCTACAGCAAGTGCAAATATTACAAATCTACCCCATTTTAATTTTGTTCTTTTTTTCCTTGTATAGACCTTATTTGCAGTCTCCATTTTTCCTCCGTAAAAATTTTATTTTTAAATAAATTCTATTGGTTGGTCTTCTGTCCCAAGCATAGTTTTAATAGGCTTAGACGGTGTAATTGTTGCAACCGCATGCTTATAAACCAAAAACTGCTTACCATCATTTTCTAACATAATTGCATAATTATCAAACCCTTTAACCACACCTCTATGCTGAAATCCACTGGTTAAATAAATGCTTACAACCGTTCTCTCTTTCCTCACTTGGTTTAAAAATAGATCTTGTAAATTTGCTCCTGCCATTTTTATATCTCCTCCTTAAATAATTTAATAATACAACGTAATATCCACATCAAAAGCCGCCCCGACAACATTTTTACATTTCCTTCTTAAAAAATTCAATAATATTTTCTATAAGTCTGTCAAAGCCTTCCAAAGCATTAAACCACTCCAACCCGTTTGTCCTCTTAAACCATGTAATCTGCCGTTTCGCATATCTTCTCGACTCTTGTTTAATATTCAAAATCGCCTCATCTAAGCTGATTTCCCCGTTAAAATACGGTACAAACTCCTTATAACCTATCGCTTGAAAAGATGTAAGCTTTCCTTTATCGCTTATCATCTTTATAACATTTTCAGCCTCGCTAAGTAGCCCCTGCTCCATCATCAAATCTACTCTTTTATTTATACGTTCATATAACTTTTCTCTTTCTATATATAACCCCACTATTTTATAATCGTATTTTTTCTCGTTTTGTTTAGACATTTTTTGGTGCTCTGTAATAGTAGTCCCTGTTGTTTTAAAAACCTCTAATGCCCGTATAATACGTTTAGTATCATTTATATGTATCCGTTTTACCGCTTCTTCATCTACCCTGCCAAGTTCCTCGTAAAGTCTGTCATTACCATACTTCTCGGCAATTTTCTCTAGTTCTTCTCTAAATTCTTTATTTTCTTCTGCCTTCTCATCATAATTTATTTCTTCTGTTATACTATTTATATATAACCCGGTTCCGCCTGCAATAATCGGTGTTTTACCCCTATTCAGGATTTCTTCTATATATTTATTTGCCCTCTCTTTATATTGAGCAACACTAAAACTATCTCCCACGTCTAAAATATCCAACATATAATGCGGAATATTTTCTTTTTCTTCCTCAGTAGGCTTAGCTGTGCCTATATTCATATACTTATAAATTTGCATAGAATCTGCCGATATAATCTCACCATCTATACGTTTTGCGAGTTCAACAGCCACCTTCGTTTTCCCTGAAGCTGTAGGACCGGCAATAACTAATACTTTGGGTTTCATCAAAAGCCACTCCTCTTAAACTTTTTCTCCATTTCACTTTTTGTAATTTTAATAGCTGTAGGTCTTCCGTGCGGACATGTAAAGGGATTTTCAAGAGCCATCATCTGGTCAATCAAAGCTTCAATTTCCTTATTATCTAAATTCATGTTTGCCTTAACCGCAGCTTTACAAGCCATAGTAAATACAAAGTATTCTACTCTGTCGTCTTCCTTCACTCCACTTTCTTTCTGAAGGCTATCTACCAAATCGCAAAATAGTTCTTTAATTGCAATACCCGTAATTTCATTTGGGACTGCCGAAATTTTAAACGAGTTACCGCCAAACTCCTCTAGTTCAAACCCTGCTTTATCAAAAATACTTCTATTGGAATTAACTATGTCAATCTCGTTGTTTTTAAGTTCAACAATTTCAGGAATCATAAGCATCTGTTTTGTATTTATTCCTTCACGAATCTTCTTAACCAGTTTTTCATACATAACCCGTTCATGTGCAGCATGTTGGTCTATTATATAAAAATCATCGTGCTGCTGCACTAAAATATATGTTGAAAACACCGTTCCAATAACATTATAGTCCTTTATATTATCGCTCACAATTGATTTGTCACTGGAAAATAACGTCTCATTTCTTTCCCTAATAGGCTGATATACATCATCTTGTACAGTTTTAGGCGAAAAATAATTGATTCCTCTATTTTCTTCCCTCTTAATAGTAGGCTGATAACTATATACAGGTTTTTGAACAACATTATTAGTCGGACGTGCTCCATATGTACCAACTTTCTTATATGAAGAAAATAAATCCGTAATAGTTTTTTTAGGCTCATCTTCCTCGGATTCTTTCTCCTCCGGAATTAAATCTTGATTTAAAACCGTAGAGCGAATAGCATTATATACAGCTCTATATATTAAACTTTCATCTGAAAATCTAACTTCCGTCTTAGTCGGATGCACATTAACATCAACCAGCTCAGTATTAACCTCAACATCCACAACAACAAACGGGAATTTCCCGGCAGGTGCAACCGTCTGATAGGCATTTTCAACCGCACTCGACATTGTTTTATTCTTGATGTACCTACCATTAACAAAAAATATCTGATTACTTCTGTTACTCCTTGCAGTATCTGCCTTCCCGGCAACTCCATAAACTTTTATATTCTCAAATTCCGTTTCAAAAGGAATAACATTTTTAGCAATATCTTTTCCATACACACTATAAACAGCATTAATAATATTTCCGTCTCCAGAAGTCTGTATTATGACTTTTTTAGAATTTACATATTTAAATGCAATATCTGAATGAATCAATGCCATCTTAGAAACAATATCTTCAATATATCCAGCTTCTGTATAATCTTTCTTTAAAAATTTATATCTGGCAGGAGTATTATAAAATAAATCACGTACAGTCATAATAGTTCCTTGATTGCAGCCGATTTCATTTTCATCAATCACTCTACCTCCACGAATAACTAATCTATTTCCCACACTCTGACCTTTAAACTTAGAAATCATCTCAACTTCGGCAACAGAAGCAACACTTGCTAAAGCTTCTCCTCTAAATCCAAAAGACGAAATAGTCTTCAAATCATTTGCAGAACGTATTTTACTCGTCGCATGTCGCTCAAATGCAAGTTCCATATCGTCTTTTTCAATTCCGGAGCCATTATCTGAAATCCGCAAAAAAGAAATACCGCCATTTTCAACTTCAACAGAAATAGAAGTTGCACCTGCATCAATAGAATTTTCTATCATTTCTTTAGCAACAGAAGCAGGTCTTTCAACCACTTCTCCCGCAGCTATCTGATTCGAAGTAAGTTCATCTAAAACAATAATCTTTCCCATTTTTTTCGCTCCTTAGGGCTTTAGAATATCATAAAAAGATAAAATTATCAAGATTCACTCACTTTTTTAGAAAAATTAGGTTACTCAAATCTCCTAAGCTTAATCCAAAGTCGGGGGCATTTTTTTACCTTAACTTCTCCACTTCTTTATCCGTTAAATATCTCCATTTTCCCTCTTTTAGCCCTTCAATATTTAAGCTCCCTATTGCATAACGTTGTAACGATATTACTTTGTGACCGATCTCCTCGCACATCTTCTTAACCTGTCTGTTTCTTCCTTCATGAATAATAATCTCAACAATAGAATTCTTTTTTGTCTCTTTTAAAATCCTAATTTTTGCCGGATAAGTTTTTTTTCCGTCTATATATACACCTTTCATAAAGGTATGCATTTCCTCGTCAGTAGGTCTTCCGGCAACTTCAGCAATATAAACCTTATTTACTTCATGCTTCGGATGAGTAAGCCTGTAAGAAAAATCTCCGTCATTTGTAAGAATCAATGCTCCTGTGGTATCTTTATCAAGCCTGCCTACAGGGAACAGTCTTTCCTTAATGTCTACTAAATGTAAAACAGAAGGATTATCGAACTGGTCCTTAGCAGCACTAATATATCCGGCAGGTTTATTAAGTAAAATATATAGTTTCTTTTTTAAGTTCTTTACAGCTTCACAATTATACTCTACCTTATCCCTATCTGGATTAACCTTTACTCCTAGCTCACTTACAACATTACCGTTAACCTTAACTTTCCCCTGTAAAATTAACTCTTCTGCCTTTCTTCTTGATGCGATTCCGCAATCAGCAAGATACTTCTGTAATCTAACTTCCATAACTACTCCTCTTCATCTTTTTCTCTTTTATCCGACTCTTCTCCTGTTACACACACTTTTACCTTAGTAATACGTTTCTCAATAACTTCTTCCACCTTAAATAATAACCCGTTGAACTCAAATTCCGGTCTATCTCCCTCTTCAGGCACAAACCCTAAATGTCCCATGATAAATCCGCCTAATGTATCATATTCATCAGCAGGAAGCTTTTTATCAAACTTCTTTTCCACTTCAACTAAGTTTACTGTTCCATCTACCAGCTGTGTATTCTCGTCGATTGCTACAAAGTCAACCGGTTCTTCAGCATCATACTCATCAAAAATATTTCCGACAATCTGCTCCATTAAGTCTTCTATAGTAAGAATGCCTGCAGTTCCGCCATACTCATCAACAACAGCTGCCATATACATTTTATTTTTTTGAAGTTCTCTAAAAATATCATCTATCATTTTAGAATCCGGTACAAAATATATTGGCCTTATTATGTCATCAACTTTAAATTTTAACTCATTTTTAGTATTCAAATATTTTATAACATCTTTGGAATGAAGCATTCCGACAATATTGTCTATATCATTTTCATACACAGGAAATCTTGTATATTTTTCTTCCTCCATAAGTGTTAATATCTCATCTAAAGTAGCTTCCTTGCAAATTCCTACAATATCCTTTCTATGGGTCATAACTTCAGAAGCAGTAATATTATTAAAATCGAATACGTTTTCAATCATTTCTTTTTCTCCGACTTCAATAGTTCCCTTTTCTTCGCCTAAATCAACCATCATACGAATTTCTTCTTCAGTCACATTCTCATCTGTTGCATTAGGATCTCCACCGAATAATCTTATAATGCCGTTTGTGGAAAGTGACAAAAACTTAACAAACGGTCTTGTAAATTTTTCAAACAAAGTTAAAAATCCAATTACAAACATCGAAACAGCTTCACAATTTTGCATAGCAAAACGTTTTGGAACAAGCTCTCCGAAAACGAGTGTAAAGTACGACAAAATACAAGTTATAATAACTAAAACAACGGCAGACAATACATCCTCTGAAACAACACTGTCCATAAATGGATGAAGCGCTTCTGTTATTCTTCCTGAAAAGCTTTCAGCCGCTACCGCACTGGCTAAGAATCCGGAAATAGTAACTCCAACTTGTATAGTAGCTAAAAATTTACTCGGCTCACTAACTAACTTTGCAATCTGCTTTGCCTTTTTATTGCCTTCCTCAGCCATTTTTTTTATTTTTCCGTCATTTAGTGAAATAATCGCAATCTCAGATGCTGCAAAGAAAGCATTAACTGCAATTAAGAAAATTAAAAACAAAATTCGAATGAATATGTTGTCTTCAGCCATTATAAAATTTCTCCTCTCTCTTCTGTAAAAACTTATTATTTAACTTTATTCTTTAACACTACATTATACTAAAATATACTATATTATCACTCGCATGTCAAACTTCCTTTTTCCTACAAATATTCGCCCCTTTTAAAATCTGCTCGATAATTTTTATTGATTACTGCTTATACTACTATGTGCAAATAATATATATGATTTATCGGAACTCAGGATTTGCAACGAAAGACTTTAAAAAATACGGGAAGTCTTTCTGCAAATATTCGTTCCTTTTAAATCATATATATTATTTGCGCATAGTAGTATAAGCAGTAATTTTTTGCCGAAAGCATTGAACAAATGTTTGCATTTTAAAAAATTATCTGATATACTGTTGATAGAAATTATCAGATTGGAGGAATACAAATGAGTAAAAAGGGTGAAGACAAACAGCAGAAAATACTTGCTTTTGTTAATGAATATATGCATGAAAACGGTTATCCGCCGTCAATAAGAGAAATTTGTAAAGGTGTCGGACTTAGTTCTACTTCTACCGTCCATGCTCATTTAGAAACACTTAAGAAAAATGGGCTTTTGGAAAAAGCTAATGCAAAGTCAAGAGGATTAAGATTAAAAAATCCTGTTGATGAAATCGTTGGTGAAAATGATATTGTAAATGTTCCTGTACTAGGTAAAGTCGCAGCAGGTTCTCCAATACTCGCTACGGAAAATTTAGAACGTACTTTCCCTATTCCTGCCGATTTTGTAGGAACTTCGTCTCAGTCTTTCATGTTAAAAGTTAAAGGAGAAAGCATGATTGAAGCCGGAATATTTGACGGTGATTATATAATAGTAAAACAGCAGGCTGTTGCTAATAACGGTGAAATTGTAGTTGCTCTGATAGATGATGAAGCTACAGTAAAGACTTTTTATAAAGAAGCCGACCATATACGATTACAGCCGGAAAACCCTACCATGGAGCCAATAATTGTAAAAGAAGTTGCTATACTCGGAAAAGTAGTTGGACTTATTAGAAAAATGTAATAAAAGTTTATTGTTACTGTTTAGACATAGATAAAATAAGAGTTACTAATCAGACTATATACTTTATTTATGCCTAAACCGTAGCAATTTATTATCTGATTAGTAGTACTTTTTTAGTAAATTCTTCATTACTTTTAGTAGAAACCAGTAGATTAAGTAGGCTTTCTGCAATATCTTGAGTTCCTTGGTTACTAAGTTTTCTTCTAATATTTAAAACTGCTTCCAATTCGTCTTTTGATAATAACAAGTCTTCTCTCCTAGTTCCGGATTTATTCATATCTATTGCCGGGAATATACGTTTTTCAGATAATTTTCTATCCAAATGTAATTCCATATTTCCGGTACCTTTAAACTCTTCAAAAATAACTTCGTCCATTCTGCTACCGGTATCTATTAAAGCTGTTGCTAAAATTGTAAGGCTTCCTCCATTTTCAATATTTCTTGCGGCACCGAAGAATTTTTTTGGCTTATGAAGCGCAGCAGGATCTAATCCGCCGGATAAAGTTCTGCCGGAAGACGGAATTGTTAAATTATATGCCCTTGCAAGTCTAGTAATGCTGTCTAATAATATTACTACGTCTTTTTTATGTTCAACTAATCTTTGAGCTCTTTCTAATACCATTTCAGCTACTCTTATATGATGCTCCGGCAGTTCATCAAACGTTGAATAAATAACTTCTCCTTTTATAGAACGTTGCATATCCGTAACTTCTTCCGGTCTTTCATCAATCAAAAGCACTATTAGTTCCATATTCGGATAATTAGTCGAAATTGCATTCGCAATCTTTTTTAATAATACTGTCTTACCTGCTTTAGGAGGTGCAACAATCATTCCTCTTTGGCCCTTACCTATAGGTGCAATAATGTCTATCAATCGTGTTGCCGTTTCCTGCCTTGTTGTTTCAAGCTTTAATTTAAAATTCGGATAAATAGGTACAAGCTGGTCAAACGGCTTCCTTCTCAGTGCAACACTTACATCGTCTCCATTTACCGAATTTACATATATTAAAGCTCTAAATCTTTCCCCTTCTCTACACGGTCTCACTTTGCAGTGAATCTTGTCACCCGTTTTTAAATTAAATCTTCTTATTTGTACGGGAGAAACATAAATATCTTGTGTCCCACTCAAATAGTTTTCTGAACGTAAAAAACCAAAACCGTCAGCCAAAACTTCAAGTATTCCTTCAGCATCTTCCGGTTCTTCCCTTATACTTTCCTTCTGAGGTTGCTTTATTTCAGTTTCCTTTGGCTCTTCTTTGGATAAAGCTTCAATCAGCTCACTTTTTTTCAACTTAGAATAATTTTCAATTCCTGCTTCTTTAGCAATTTCTCTTAATTCTGCAACAGTTTTGTTAATCATACAATCCTCCATTTCATTTTATGCTACTACCACATGAAAATAATATATATTTTAAAAAACGAATATTCGCCGACAGACTCCCTGTGTTTTTTAATTCCTCTAAAAAAGATACCTTAGCATTTTGTCGCGAAGCGACATGACGTGGACGAAGTCCACCTTTTTTATATAATAGAAAATTCCTCTAAAAAGCGAGTGAAGCGAGCAATAAAAAAGATTTTCTATTATCAAAAGTTGTTTGTCTAAATCTTTGATTTAGCAACAAACACTTTCACAGAGTGCAAAAGATACCTTAATACTTTGTCGCGAAGCGACATGACGTGGACGAAGTCCACCTTTTTTATATTTACGGGAAAATAATAGACTTAAAATAAAAATACTTATACATAATAAATAATTTGAAAAAGGCGGTTATACTGCCGCCTAAAAAGCATACTTCCATATACAAATCGTACTACCTACGACTGCCTCTACTTCTTTTTGACTCAAAGCTACGTTTTACTTCGCTCTGTCTCTCTTCGCTATCTTTTAAAAACTTGCTTAATCTATCTTCAAAAGATAATTCGGGCTTTCTTTGATGTTCAGTATTATTTCTTGTTTCATTTACTCTTTTTATAGAAAGTGTTATTTTTTTACTTTTTTCATCTACATTTAATACTTTTACTTTTACTTTCTGGTCTTGAGATAAAAACTCTGAAACATCTTTTACATATCCATCTGCTATTTCCGAGATGTGAACTAAGCCTGTCTGGCCATCTCCTAAGTCTACGAATGCTCCAAAATTAGTAATTGTTTTTACTGTTCCTTCCACTACTTCTCCTACTTTTAATGGCATATAATACCCACGTCATCCTTTCCTTTAATTCTTCTTCCATTTTACTTCAAAATTAAAATTACGTCAACATATTTTACAATAATTTACTGAATTTCAATATATATTCTTTCCTCCGGTAAAAGCATACCCAGTTTCTCTCTAGCTATTTTTTCTATATATTCATCAGTATTCACATATTCGGAATAATGCTTGTACTCTTCATGTTTTTGCTTAGCTATGTTAATCTGCTCAATATACCCCTGTTTTTCTTTCTCATACTTATTTATTTCAATTTCTTGCTTTATCAATGTATATGTCGCATATATAGCCAAAAAGAAAAGTACACATAACTTAAGCCAATTTACTCTTCTTTTCATTAGATGCCCCCTTAAAAATTTCTAAAAACCACCTTAATAACCTTAATGAATATCGGCAAACAATATCAAAAACTTTATATACCATCTTTGTTAAAGTTAAAAAATATATAAGCATACCTAAAAATACTGCTAAAAGCATATACATTCTTATTGTTCCCACATCTAGTATGTATGAAAGCCATATTACTCCTCCGCCTAAAACTACCCAATAAAAGATATCTTCTAAACATACTATTATGTCGTTAACCTTGCGATTATGTCTTAATGCTCTTAGCATATCCAAAAAGATTCCACCCACAATCCCTCCCATTATAAAGTACAAAAAAATGATCAGTTCTCTTGTCACCAGCATAATATGTTCCTCCTACTTAAATATTTTATTTAAAAAACCTCCACTCGAAGTTATTTTGTCCGAATATGCACAGCTCGCTATTTCTCCCTCTATACATAGCTCTGAGGACTCTAAATTCAGTTTATTTATATGTAAGTCTATCCCTTTTATTGTCAGCATACCCATTTCCGTTTGAACAACTACCATATCAGGATTAAAAATATCTACATCTAAAACACCTGATATACTCATTTTTTCACGATTTTCAAGCAAAAAATTATGCTGTTTTTTACTCACTGTTTGCTTTCTTTCTTCTATCGGCATCTTCATTCTCCTTCCCTTCCGTCTATTATTAAGACCAATTAACTATACCATTTCCCATTTACTGCTCAAACTACTATATGAAAATAATATTCATTACTTGTCATTAGTATTACAAAATGCTAAAATATTTTTGAGGCGATAAAAATGAATGTAAATAGTGTAAACCAATTATTTAATGAAAAATTGCAAAATATAAATTCAAAATTACCAACTCAAACCAGTGTAAATAATAAATTTCAAGAAATGTTGGAGAAATGTCAGCTTAAAACTTCAAGCACTTCATCATCCGAAATAACTACCGGTGATACTACCCAGTCTAGTGACACAGATATAAATTCTCTGCTAAAAACGATGTTATCCACTCAATCAACATTGAGTTCAATAACTCAGTCATCGGATAGTTCGTCAAGTCTTTTCCCTACTTCAACTTTAAATAATAATATAAATATGTTTCAGCAGATGTACTTATTAAATACTCTAAAAAATGATTCCGAATCGAACAACAGTCTATAGTGCAAAAGTCTTGTTACTGTCCAGACGTAAATAAAATAATATATGTGTTTATGTAGTAATTTGAACATATATATTTCCATATGATCTGACCAATAACGAATTATTGGTATTTTTTGTATTGACTTATTTTCCCATGCATGATATTATTATAACGTTAAAAAAGGAGGCGTTAATTTATGAAATCAACAGGTATTGTTAGAAAAGTAGATGAATTAGGACGTGTAGTTCTTCCTATAGAATTAAGACGTAGTTTAGACATTGAAGAAAAAGATGCTTTAGAAATTTATGTAGATGGTCATTCAATAATATTAAAGAAATATGAACCTGATTGTATCTTTTGCGGTAATGCTAGAGAAGTTGTTAACTTTAAAGGTAAAAATATTTGCTCTGCTTGCTTAAAAGATATTAAAAAGGCTACAAAAAATGCTTAGTTTATTTTGTATAAAAAGGTGGACATAGTCCACCTTTTTTATGTAATAGGAAATTCCTCTAAAAAAGCGAGCAATAAAAAGGATTTCATGTTTTTAGTTTTCTAAATAATAGTACATATCATCTTCAACTTGGTTAATCATATTAAATAAAACATTTACTATAGGTAACTCGTTTCCCTTATTATCAATAATCGATTTTTGACTATATTTAAACGGCTCCATATCTCCCATATAATAAAAATCATTTCCTTCATCGTCACTTTTTTTCACAAAAAGCGGTATCCTTAAACCATCTTTGTAATTTTGCAACGCTTTTATTTCTGATGACTCTAAATTTACCCTAGCTCTTGTCATCCAGCTAAACTGCCGAGAATTGATAAATGCTTCTTCATATTTTGTACTTTCACTTATGTTCTCACTCTTTTTGTATGTAACGAACACAGGGCAAGCATTATTCTTTATTCTGTACCCATACATTGTGGATTCTTCATTTTTATCCCAATTTAGTACTCTACATACATCTTTTCTAGAATATTTTTTATACAAAGAAAAACCGTCAACATATTGGTCTTTAATGAATCCACCTCTAAATTTATTGATTCCATATTCTATTGTATCCTCTAAATATTTCTTAAAAATGTCATTAGTAAGTGATTCTTGCAAGTCTCTGCCAATTACATACCTTTTATTGCCCATTTCGACTAACTCATATTTTGATTTTCTTCTATAAAACTCTCCATTTATTGTATTAACAATACTGTCCAAAGTTTCTTTGCTACTTTCTATTCCGTAGTTGTCTCTTATTATTTCTTTAAAGTCATCTATTGAAATTTGCCCTTTTTCTATTAAAACTGATAATAAAGCCAGCTCCTCCACACGTTTTGCAGGTGCAAACTCACTAGACAAAAAATTTAGTAATTCCAATTCATTAACACTTAGCATATATTTTAATGTATCTTCTATGCTCATAGCAAACGCGAAGAATGATTTACTATATTCTACATATGCAATTGGATCTCTACTGCCAAACTTTATGAAATCCATCATTAAAGGGCTTCTTCCAATCTTATATTTCAGCAGCTTGTAATCACTTTCTAAATCCTTTTTCTTAGATATTTTACTCACATCTATGGCTTTATAGATTTTCTCTTTACTAATCAAGTCAAAGTCAACAGTAGATGCACCGGGAATAAAACTACTACCAGAATTCAGTAGTTTCCTAATTTTATCTTTATTATATGAACTATCTCCGTATAAAGCTATTGGTACCAAGTAATTATTTGAATAATTGCCTATGAAATCAATAACAGTCAAATATTCTTTATTCTCTAATTTCCTTAACCCTCTACCTAATTGTTGTACAAAAATAATAGCTGATTGTGTTGGCCTAAGCATTATTATTTGGTTAATAGCAGGAATATCTATGCCTTCATTAAATATATCTACGGTAAAAATGTAATCTAGTTTATTAGACATATCATCACTTTCTAATTTTTTTATGCATTCTTCCCTCAATTCCTCACTACTGCTTCCGTCTAAAGCTATTGTGTCAAAGCCTCTATCGTTAAACTCTTTTGATAATGTATGAGCTTCTTCCTTTCTGCTGCAAAAAATGAGTCCCTTTATTCTTCCTCTATCACATCCATATTCCCTTGCCACACTAATTATTTTGTCGACTCGTTCATTACACACCAATTTATTAAATTCTGTTTTTTCGTCGACGTCTTCGCCGTTTATAGTTAAGTCACTTATTCCATAATAGTGAAAAGGGACAAGCATATTTTCAGCCAAGGCTCTATTAAGTCTTATTTCATAAGCAATATTGTAATCAAAAAACTGAAATATATCAAAGCCATCTGTTCTTTCAGGAGTAGCTGACATTCCTAACAAAAACTTTGGAGTAAAATAATTAAGCACTTTTTTATATGATTCTGCGCCGGACCTATGAACTTCATCAATAACTATATAATCAAAATATTCCTTGTTAAACTTATTTAATATATCATCTTTACTTAATGTTTGTATGGTAGAAAATATGAAATCATTTTCTATATTCTTAGATGTACCAGACAAAATTCCCATGCTCCTGCTTCCTTCAAATACCTTACAGAAGCTTTTTAATGCCGCCCTAGCAATATTTTCTCTATGAACTACAAATAAGAACCGCTTCGCTCCGAACTTCTTTACATCAAAAGCGGATAAGTAAGTCTTACCAGTTCCGGTAGCCGATATGAGTAAAGCTTTGTTCTTGCCTTTTTCTCTAAGCTCTTCTAATGACTTTAAGGCTTCAATTTGCATCTTATTGGGATTAACTCTGTTTATATGAATTAACGTATTTTCTTGCTTGGTTTTTATTTCACTTTCTATTTTTCTCTCTGTAAAATATATCTTCTTATATTGCTCTATCCATTCAGAAGTAACCTCTATCGCTGAATTAAAAGTTATATTAAATTCGCCAAGTGTATTTAATATTAAAGCACCTTTTTCCATAGAAGATACTTTAACATTCCACTCTTTGTTTATACTCAGTGCATTTTGTGTCAAATTACTACTTCCAACTATCAAAGTATAATTATCATTCTTTTTGAAAATATATCCTTTTGAATGTAAATTTTCTTCAGTTACAATTTTAAGTTTAATATTTTTCAATTTTATTAGTCTTTCTAGTGCACTAGGTTCGGTAAAATTTTGATATTGAGAAGCTATTATTTTGCCAGAAACCCCTTTAGTTTCCAGCTCTTTTAACACATTATACAGGACTGCTACTCCACTATTGGTAATAAATGCAACTGAAAAGAAGAACTCATCGCACTTTCTAAGTTCGTTTATTATTGTAGTTAATACTTTTTTACCGTTTACTGCATCATTGACCAATAATTTAGGCTGATATTCTTGCAACGAAATGTTTGTCTCATCTATAAAACCTGTTCTTAAACTTGCGGCCAAACTAGAATCTATTCCCATATGATATTTTCCCCTTTTATTATTTTTTCAACAATCGGCTTATCTGCTTCCGCCCAATCCAAAGCTAATAATTCACTTGGTCTTAACCATTTATGAGCAATATGTTCTTTTCTAATAAATTTATCTGTCTTCACTCTACATATAAAGCTATGCATAGTTATAGAAAAATCCGGGTAAGTATGCTCAACAGTTAAGAAAAAATCCGATTCAGCTATATTAGTATCTAATTCCATTTCTTCTCTTAGTTCTCTCATAAGTGCTTCAGACCTAGTTTCTCCCTCTTCTATCTTGCCCCCAGGGAATTCAAATTTATATGATATATAATCATATTTTCCTTTATTTCGCTGCATACACAATATCTTTCCATCGTTAACAATTACTCCAGCTACAACTTCTAAATGTTTCATAATGCGCCACCTCAGATTGAAATTATCACATCAAATTAACCCAAAATTTTCTTTAAACTCGATTTCAATCATATTTCTCTCTCTTATTGAATAATCTTCTCAACAATCTCAACCATTGTATCTTTCGACATAGACCCAACATGCCTTTCTTTAATAATTCCATCCTTATCAATAAAAATAGATAATGGAATTGAATAAGAATTATATGTGATAAGTAGACTTCCGCTCTCATTTAATCCAAAATTAAACGTATACTTTGCATTGTCCACAAATACTTTCACATCTTCACTAGAGTCACTTATATCAATCGCTAGTATAGTCACCTTATCTCCATATTCTTCACTAACTTCTTGAATATACGGCATCTCCCTTACACAAGGCCCACACCAAGTAGCCCAAAAGTTTAAGAAAATAGGCTTTCCATAGTAATCTGACAATTTTGCTTTTTCACCATTCAAGAGTTCTACTTCAAAATCTATCGCCTTATCTCCTACCTCATACCCTTCACTCGCAATAGCCCTTGTTTCTTCTTTCTTTATTTCACTATCTGTTGGTTTAGCCGTCTCTTCATTATTTGTTTCAACTTTTTCTTGTTTAATCTTTTCTTCTTTTACTTCATTATTTTCAGCTGATTTAATACTATAAGTTGGATCGTCTATCTCATTTTGCTCAAGTTCAGTCTTTGACTCTTCAGCTTGTTCTTCAGTTTTATTTCCTATATCAGCTTGAATAGTTTCACTATTCTTAGCTTCCTCTTTTGTGCATCCTGTAAAAACAACCATTATTCCTAAAATCAGTAATAATTTTCTCATTTCCTTTCACCCACTTTCAGCTTATAGCATATTGCTCCTCCACTGCATACTTTTTTACATTCTCCGCAATGTATGCACTCGTGGTCCCCAACTTCTTTTACATCCATCAAGCAACTATTTATGCATTTGTTACAATGTGTACATTTTTCATGATCTACTGTAATTCCAAATAATGAAATCTTGCTAAATAGCGAATATATTGCTCCAAGTGGACAGATAAATCTGCAAAATGCTCTAAATATAAAGATAACTGCAACTAATGTCAGAATTAAAACGGCTATCTTCCAGTAAAATATATTGCCTATTATTTCTTGTAAATAGCCGTTTCTAATAACAAGAGGTATTCCCGCCTCCAAAGTACCGGCAGGACAAATATATTTACAAAATGCAGGTACACTTTCTCCACCAGTCAAAATAAAGTACAATGGAATAGCTACTACAAATATGCCTAAAATGACATATTTCAAATACGATAAATAGTAAGTCATTTTGCTTTTTTTTAATTTTTTACTCGGGATTTTATACATCAATTCCTGTATAAAGCCAAATGGACACAAGAAGCCGCAAATAGCCCTACCTAATAGTAATCCAAATAGCATCAAAAGGCCTATAATGTAAAAAGGAATTTTTAATACCGGATTTGCAATAGAATTTTGTAAAGTGCCAAGTGGGCACCCACTAACCGCTCCGGGGCAAGAATAGCAATTTAGCCCAGGCACACATACGCTTTTACTGATTCCTTGGTGGATTTTCCCTTCAAAGAAATTCTTTATATTTGCATTATATAAAAAAGTGGTTAAAACCTGTATAATCCTTCTTTTACTAGCCAATGCCAATACACTCCAAACATATTATATTTCCTTTAGTCATAGTTCGTTTGGTATCTCCGCTCCTAGCACCAATAATAATAAAAAGTAATGCGAGTATAAAAATTATTAGTCTTTTCATTTAGCACCTCCATAAACTTTACTGCATATTTATCTTAGCATTTTTAAAATAAAAGACAATTATTTTCTGCTTAACACACATCTTTTCCTTCGGCAATTTTTATTTCTATATCTACCGTCTCCTAAAATTCAAACTTAGCGACTTCACAGTTCTCCATGCCAAGCGAAAGCATATCTTCCGGTATACCATTAAAATAACATTTTACAGGTCTACTAACACCACCATGCGAAACAACTAGTATGTTTTTATTCGGATATTTTACTTTTAGCTTATCTAATGCTTTATACACTCTATCGAAAAAGTCTCCTATGCATTCTGCCTTTTGATATTTAAAATTTTCTTTATAATTCCAAAAATCTGCAACGGGAAACTCTTTCCTTGTTTTTCCCTCGAATTCGCCAAAATGACGTTCTATAAAGTCTTCATCTACTATAAGCTTGCAATTCTTATTCCTGCTAATTATCTCAGCTGTTTTCCTAGCTCGTTTTAACGGAGAACAAATTATTATATCAATATCTACATTTTTAAGTTCTTGTGCTAATTTTTCTGCCTGGGCAATTCCGATTTCATTTAACTCAATATCACTAGTTCCCTGAACTCTTCCCGCTACATTCCAGTCTGTTTGCCCATGTCTTACAAAATACAGCATTTTTCCATCTCCTCTTCCTATATCTCGTCAACATAAATCTCATCATTTACAGCCACAACTGTATATTTCCGCAAATCAGGTAAATCCTTTAATTCATCAAAGCCGGCATATTCCTCGATTTGTGCCTTAGCTTCCAGTTTCTTTTCTTCTAACTTTTTAGCATCTTCCTTTTTTAAATATTTAAACTCTACCATTACCGAATAATAGCCTTTTCCTGTCTCTCTCGGAATTAACACCAAATCCGGATACTTTCTTTGCACTTCCATTTCAGATTTTACTCTATACATCGGCATATTCATAGCTATACAGTAAAATATTAGTTTTAAATATTTCTCGTCGAATTTTTGGTAATCTCGATTAGATAAATTAGTCAAATATTCTTTTAATAATTCTACTATGCTGTCTATTTTCCCATCCCTTGCTACGTCTCTTGTCAGTATTGAGTAATTTACACTCCTATCGAAATTCGTTTCTTCATTTATTACCTTTAGAAAATAATCCGAATATATTTCTCTCATCATTTTATTCGGTATTACTAGGTTTGCACTTCCGAATTCTTCTTTCTCTATAGTTAAATATCCTAAGTAGTATAGCATAGACGTCATTTCTTTATCTCCGAAT
>CAZVVZ010000002.1:0-35333 GCA_964631135.1 uncultured Eubacteriales bacterium | reverse complement strand
ATTAAATAAAGCCAAAGTGGCGATATTTGGAATTGGAGGAGTTGGGTCTTTCGTAGTAGAAGGATTGGCGAGAGCCGGAGTATGGAATTTTATATTGGTAGATAATGATAAAGTTTGCTTAACAAATTTAAATAGGCAAATAATTGCAACTCATAAAACGGTTGGAAAGTATAAAGTGGAGGTTGCAAAAGAAAGAATCTTAGATATAAATCCAAATGCTAAAGTAGAAATACATCAAGAGTTTTTTATGCCGGGCAGTAAAGAAATATTGGACGGAACAGTAGATTATGTTGTAGATGCGGTAGATACTGTTACGGCAAAAATTGAACTGGTAGTGAGAGCGAATAGACTAAATATACCTATAATTTCAAGTATGGGAACAGGAAATAAGCTAGATCCTACAAAATTCGAAATAACGGATATTTATAAAACGAGTGTATGCCCTTTAGCGAAAGTGATGCGAAAGGAATTAAGGGCAAGGGGAATAAAAAAATTAAAGGTTGTATATTCAAAAGAAGAGCCGATAAAATTTAGCGAAATAACGGAATATGAGTGCTCAGAAGATTATACATGCCAATCAGAAACAGCTAAAAAGCAAGTACCCGGAAGTATATCTTTTGTTCCGTCAGTTGCGGGATTGATTATTTCCGGAGAAGTTATAAAAGACATTATTAGAGAGAATAGTTTGGAATGAATATGTTCCGCTTCCTAATTCACATAATTATGTTCGTAATCATAATATGTATAGAAACATGATTATGCGGAGGTATAAGATGGATACATACTTAATAAATGGTGGAAACAGGCTTTTTGGGGAGATATTATTACAAGGTTCAAAAAATGCATCATTGCCGGTGATTGCGGCGAGTATACTTATAGATGGTATGTCGGTTGTTGACAGATGCCCAATGATTAGTGACACAATAGCGATGAAGGAGCTACTGTTAGCTTTGGGCTGCAGAGTATCACAAGACAAAGGAATGCTAAAAATAGATTCGAGGACTTGTGACAAAGATGAGATACCTGAAGAATTGATGAAGGAGATTCGCTCTTCTATAATACTTATGGGGCCTATGTTGGCAAGACATGGCAGGGTGAAACTGACTCATCCCGGGGGGTGTGAAATAGGTGCTAGACCAATAGATTTACATCTTAGCGGACTTAGGCAACTTGGTGCTAATATTACTGAAAGTCATGGATATATTATTGGCGAAGCCGGCAGGCTTATAGGTGCGGAAATTGATCTTGACTTTCCGAGTGTTGGTGCTACAGAAAATATTATGTTGGCGGCTACACTTGCAAAGGGAACTACAGTAATTCGCAATGTGGCACGAGAGCCTGAAATTATAGAATTGCAAAATTTTTTAAATAAAGCAGGTGCTCAGATTGAAGGAGCAGGAAGTAATGTAATAAAGATACGAGGAGTTAGAAGACTTTATGATGTTACTTATGAAGTGAGTGGAGACAGAATTGTTGCTGGGACGTACTTATGTGCCGCTGCTATAACCGGCGGAGATATTGTTGTAAAAGGTATTATTCCGGAGTTTTTACGTTCTACATTACACAAACTAAGAGAAACCGGTTGCTTAATAAAAATATTAAATAAAGAAGAAATTTCTATAAAAGCACCTGAAAAATTAAAAGCCGTAAATATAAAAACTATGCCTTTTCCGGGTTTCCCAACTGATATGCAGTCACAGATGGTTACAATTTTATCAATTGCACAAGGAACTTCAATAATAATGGAGAATATATTTGAGAATAGGTTTAAATACATTTCGGAGCTGACGAAGATGGGTGCCAAAATTACAGTAGAGGGAAAAACTGCTATTGTAACAGGAGTAGATAATATTACTGGTGCAGCCGTTGAGTCAAAAGAACTTAGAGGTGGGGCGAGCTTGGTTTTGGCAGGTTTAGCTGCGGAAGGTACAACAAGAGTTAGCGGTGTACATTATATCGAACGAGGATATGAAAATTTTGTAGAAAATTTGAGAAGTATAGGTGCAAATATAAAGAGGATTTAAGCAATAAAGCTTCGATTTTATAAAGAGGAAATTTGAAATTGGAGGAACAAAAGATGAGTAATATTGTTAAAATAACTAAGGCTAAGAAAAAGTCTAAGAATCATTTCAGATTTTTAGGCTTACTTTTGATTATTTCAATAGTATGCTTTTTCTTGCTTTCTCCGATTTTTGCAATAGAGGATATTGAAGTTATAGGGAACAATTTATCTGCAGAAAAATATATCATCAGTTCATCGGGCATTTTATATGGCGAAAATATATTAAGGATAAATAAGTTTGATGCAATAGAAAAAATAAATTCAATTCCTACCGTTGAATATGCGACAATAAAACGAGAATGGCCGAATAAGGTTATTATAACGGTTAATGAGAAAGTAGCTATTGCTGAAGTAGGGTTTTACGGTTCAAAATTACTTATTTCAGAAAATGGTGATGTGATGAGTGTAGTTACAGACGATAAAGAGACGAATTTGCCTGTATTGGAGGGGATAACGGTAAAGGATGTGACGGCTGGAGAGAAACTTGTCTGTAAGGAAGAAGAAAAATTAGAAAAATATTTGGAAGTGTTGAAGAAATTAAAAGAAAATGGTATTATAAATAATGTTGTTAAATTAACAGAAAATGATGGAATTTTAGTGAGTTTTGATATAGGACATGTCGCATTTTTAGGTGATATAGACAACTTACAATATAAAATTTCGCTAATTAAAGAAATTTGGAAAAAGGAAGAAAATCCGGCTTATATAGATTTGCATAATCTTGAAAAGATTATTACTAAACCGGTATGGGGAGTACTGGAAGAAAATAAAAATGAAGAAGTCGGTGAGATAGTTGAAGATGATAATAAAGAACAGACAAGAGGTGCTGCAGATGAAGAATAGGGAATTTGTATTTACAATAACAATAATATGCTTCATTTTAGGATTGATGATGGCGATGCAATTGAAAACCGTGCAGGTAAATTCAGATTCCGGTTCAAACAGAACAAGTGAAGTCCAGAATCAGTATGCGGAGTTAAAAAAGGATTATGATGCTAAGGTACTTGAGTTGGAAGAAAAAGACAAAATGCTTGATGAATACAGAAAAGCCGAAAATGATGAAGAAACTGTTGAAATATTAAAACTCGAGTTAAATAAAGCACTTCAAAATGCCGGTCTCACCAATGTGAGAGGATCAGGAGTAACAGTTACTATGGAAGACAGTACAAAGAGCATAGAGGGAGTTTCTGATTTAAATACTTACTTAGTACATGATGAAGATATACTAAAGGTTGTAAATGAGCTAAAAGGTGCCGGTGCTGAGGCTATTTCAGTAAATGACCAGAGAATAATTAGTACATCTGAAATAAGATGTGCAGGAACTACGATAATTGTTAATGGTGAGAGAATAGGCGCTCCTTTTGTAATCAAGGCGATAGGGGACCCTGCTGTGCTTGAAAGTGCTATGCTTATGAGGGGCGGATATGTAGATGATTTGATAAATGTATGGGGAATACGTATTACGACTACACGTGAGACTGACGTTGTAATACCTAAGTATAAAAAAACTATTTCCAGTAAATTTATGACAACGTTCGTTGAGGATACTTCAGAAACAACTAATAAACAGTAAGTATTTTAAAATTGAGGAGTTGAGAAAATGACAATATTGTTAATTCCGGCAATTGGATTTTGCCTTGGCATAATTTTGGCACTTTATTATATCCCGGCAATTGATTATAGCTATTCTAAATACTTAGCTATAGCTATTTTAGCTTGTCTGGATTCTGTGTTTGGCGGTATATCGGCACTAATGGAAGAACGATTTGATATGAGAATTTTCACGAGTGGATTTGCCGGAAATGCACTGTTGGCGGTAGGCTTAACCTATTTAGGTGAAAAACTTGGGCTGGATTTATACCTAGCAGCTGTGTTTATTTTTGGTAACAGAATATTTTTAAATTTTGCAATAATTCGGCGTTACCTCTTGAATAAATTTAAAAAACAAGATAATATATAAAATGTAATAATAATACTTAAGAAAAAATGGTTTTTTGAAGGTAAAACTTCAGATATGAGCCTCTGAAACTATAGTAATAGATCGGGGTGTTTTGTTTGTACAATGACGTAATTGTAGGTGTTGATATAG
This sequence comes from uncultured Eubacteriales bacterium, assembly GCA_964631135.1. Lineage (GTDB taxonomy): Bacteria > Bacillota > Clostridia > TANB77 > RGIG9151 > RGIG9151. Next base: position 31,182 of record CAZVVZ010000002.1, on the reverse strand, counting down.
GCTCATCTAAAGTAAGTACCGTAATTGCTAAAGCTAATAGAAATGGCCAGATGGAATTTTTGGGAAGTGGATTAGTACCATGTACTGGCATAAAAAAAGGATTGATAGTTGATTTGGAGTCAGTATCCAAGGCTGTTAAGGCTTCAATTTCTATGGCAGAAAAAGTTGCTAATGTGAGGGTAAGTGCGGTTTATCTTGGATTATCCGGATTTCATGCATTACTTGTCCCGTCACATGGGAAAGTTAGCTTTGAAGGAAATATGAAAGAAATTACGGCGGAAGATGTTGGAAGGGTCTTAAAAGATGCAAAAGATTTTGAAATTCCATATGATAAGCAGGTAGTTGATGTAATACCGCATCAGTACATAATTGACGGATATGATGAGATAGTTGATCCTACCGGCATGATGGGAGCAATAGTTGAAGTAGATGCTGATGTTGTGATTGGCAGCGCGATTGCTACCCAAAGTTTATTAAAGAGTGTGGAAAGAGCAGGGTATCAGGTCGCAGGTATTGTTATAGAAGCGATTGCTACCGGAGAAGTGACTTTATCTGAAGAGGAAAAAGAGCTTGGAGTACTATTAGTAGATGTTGGCGGAGGAAAAACCGATTACGCATTTTTCAAGAATGGAAGAATTAAGTATTATGACTCTATTCCGATTGGTGGGGAACATATAACGAACGATATGGTAATCGGACTTAAAGTTTCCTACAATGAAGCGGATAGGTTAAAAAAACAGTTCCCTTTGGCACAAAAATCCTTGATAAATAATGACCAAAGTATTACAATATATTCTATTGGAGAATCACATCAAAAGATAATTAAGATATCTGATGTTGTGGAAATTATAGAAGCAAGAGTAGATGAGATTTTTTCTTTACTTAATGAAAAATTAGAAGAAAATGGGATTAAAGAAGAAATTTCAGCTGGTGTGGTACTGGTTGGACAGGGAATATATCATATTGTCGGTGCCCAGGAGGTTGCTCATGAAAAATTAGGACTTTCTACAAGACTCGTAAATCCAAAGTTACCTGCAGGATTGAAATTAACTTATGTTACATCTTTAGGAATAATAAAATATGTTGCGGGAATGAGCTTGGGAGAGAGAGACGTAGAAATATTAAACAGAGATAAAGCAAACGAGGAAGTTACAAATAATGTAGAAGAAGGACTTATAACTAAGTTCATTAACTTTTGGAAAAAATAAGGTCAGATGTGTAAAAGTAAATCTTATTTTCCACAATAAAGAGGAGGAATTAATGTGTTAGATTTTGATGTAGAAATGGAACAATTCGCACAGATAAAGGTTATCGGTGTAGGTGGCGGCGGTAATAATGCTGTAAACCGTATGATTGAAGGCGGATTGAGAGGAGTCGAATTTTTAGCTGTAAATACTGATAAACAGGCACTTTTCTTATCTAAAGCAAATATGAAAATTCAAATTGGAGATAAATTGACTAAAGGGTTAGGCGCAGGTTCTGATCCTGAAATCGGTCAGAAAGCTGCAGAAGAAAACAGAGATGAGATTGCACAGGCTTTAAAAGGATCTGATATGGTATTTGTTACTGCAGGAATGGGCGGTGGAACAGGAACAGGTGCAGCGCCTGTTGTTGCAGCTGTTGCTAAGGAACTTGGAATACTTACCGTTGGTGTTGTAACTAAGCCGTTTACTTTTGAAGGAAGGAAAAGGATGGCTCAGGCTGAAAAGGGTATTGCTCAGCTTAAAGAACATGTTGATACTTTAATTATTATTCCGAATGATAGATTATTACAGGTTATTCAGAAAAATACTTCTATGGTAGAAGCTTTTAAGATGGCTGATGATATATTGAAACAGGGTGTTCAGGGTATATCTGACTTAATTGCAGTTCCGGGACTTGTAAACCTTGACTTTGCTGATGTAAAAACAATTATGTTAAATACCGGCATTGCTCATATGGGAACAGGCCGTGCTTCCGGTGAAAACAGAGCAGAAGAAGCTGCTAAGCAGGCTGTTCATAGCCCGTTGCTTGAAACTTCAATTGAAGGTGCAAGGGGAGTATTATTAAATATTACAGGCGGTACAGATTTAGGTCTATTAGAAGTAAATGCAGCTGCTGAGTTAGTTCAAAAATCTGCTGATCCTGAAGCAAATATAATTTTCGGTGCAGTAATTGATGAATCATTAAATGACGAGCTTCTAATTACAGTTATAGCAACAGGGTTTGACAGAGGACTTGGAAATATAAATATTCCTACAGCTAAAAAACCTGAATTTTCATCATTTTTTGGCTCCAAAAATACAACAATGTCATCATTAAATAACAGTAACAACAATTCGTCGTTAAATAATTCTTCAGCATCAAGTAACAGCTCAGTGACATCTCAAAGTACTTCAAAATCTGTACTGAACCCTATGTCAGACGGATTAGATAACGATTTAGATATACCGGCATTTTTGAGAAAAAGCAGTAAAAAGTAATGTACATTATTGAGTAACAGATAGAGATTAGAGTGGAAAATCTGTAGATGATTTTCCGCTCTTATTTTTTCCCATTTAGGCACTACTACATGAAAATAATTAAAGTCTTTCACCGCAAATCCTGAGTTTTGATAAAGCATATATTATTTTTATTATAAATAGTGACAGAAAATAACTTTCTAATGTGCACAAATAATTTCAACTACACTAATGCTATTAAAGAATAAAGCAGAAAATTACGATATAATTTTTGATTTATTGTAGAAAAAATTTACATTATATGAAAATAAAAAAGAAAGGATTGATATTTATGACACCTCATAACGAAGCAAAAAAAGAAGATATTGCAAATATTGTCCTAATGCCTGGGGACCCTCTTAGAGCTAAATATATAGCAGAAAACTTTTTGGAGGACGTAAAACTTGTCAACTCGGTTCGCGGTATGTATGCATACACCGGAAATTATAAAGGAAAGAGAATTACAGTAATGGCACATGGCATGGGAAATGGAAGTATAGGCATATATTCTTACGAGCTATATAAATTTTATGACGTAGATAAGATTATAAGAATCGGAAGTTGCGGTGCTTATGCGGAAGGGCTAAAACTTCTAGACGTAATTCTGGTTGACAAATCTTTTAGCGAAGGTGCTTTTGCAAAACTTCAGAATGGGAATAATGATAAGTTTATACCTGCTTCTATGGAATTAAATGAAAAAATAATAGAAACCGCAAACGAAAAAGATATAAAGCTGGTTGTAGGAACAGTTCATAATACAGAAGTATTTTATTCTGATGTTTCTGATTTTAGGAAATTAAGAGATGAATATGGATGTTTAGCTGTTGAAATGGAGTCCTTTGCACTATTTCATAATGCACGTGTGCTAAATAAGCAGGCAGCTTGCTTACTTAGTGTAACAGATTCATTTTTGTATAGCGAGCAACTTAGTGCCGAGGAAAGACAAAAAGCATTAAATGACATGATTGTTTTAGCTTTAGAAACTACATTGAAAATATAAAATTCCTGAAATGTTATTAGTCAGAGCACTAGTATATGAAAATAATATATATGTTTTAAAAGGAACGAATATTTGCCGAAAGACTTCCCACATTTTTTAAAGTTTTTCGTCGCAAATCCTGAGTCCCGATAAAACATATATATTATTTTCATATACTAGTACTTTGGCTGGCAGGTGGAATTCAAAATTCTTGCTTGAATCATTGCAATTTTTATCTTAATGTAGTACAATGTATATGAATTATGTTAATGCGAGGGAGAGAATTATGAAGAAAATTTTAATTGCTTTTTTTACGTTTTGTTTACTATTTTCTGTATCTTTAGCGAAAGAAGGTACGAGTAAAACAATTAAGGTTAATAAACTAATTGAAGATGAAATATCTGAAAAGGGTGAAGTGGATTATTTTAATTTTTCACTTTCAGATCCGGGAAGCTTACAAATAAAGTTTGAATTTGATGTGGAAGGTTCATATAACGTAAAATTGGTAAATACAAAGACAGAAAAGACACTTCAGACCACAACATTTAAGTCCAGTGTTAATACGTCTACCGGAAGATACGAGCAGACCGGAAATAAGATTAGAATTGCTAAGGGAAATTATCAGATTCAGGTTACTTGTGATGGTTATAGCTCTTTTTGTGATGAGGAATACGAACTAGAAGTTATATATGATGAAGAATCCGGTGATCGATATGAAAAAGAGCCGAATAATGATGCAAAAACAGCTATGCTTATCGATTATAACAGAAATATAATTGGCAATTTGGAGTCTACCAGCGATGTTGACTATTATATGGTTGAAATTCCTTCTAACGGTGAGCTTTATACTACGTTGGAGTTTGATAATGAGGCTGTTTATAATATTGAAACATATTCTGAGAATAATGGTTCGCTGAAATCTTTAAAGAGTACAAAATATGAAGCTAAGCTTAACCAAAATTCAGATACTTATTTTGCAACTTCAGGGAGAATGAGAATACCGGAAGGAAATTATTATTTTAAGATAAGCAGAAACGGAAGTAAATTTTCTAATGAGGATTATACGTTTTGCGTGAAGTTTTTGGGGAACACATACGGATACTATGAGAAAGAGTATAATGACGAGCCTAGAAATGCAAATGAAATTACAACAAATATTGAATATATTGGCAATTTGAATTCAAGTAGTGATGTGGATTATTACAGAACTGATATTTGGAACAGCAATAAGTTTACTATAAAAATGAACGTGCCTGAGGGAGCAAAGTACACGGTTGTTACTTATAAAAATGAAAATGGAACATTGAAGCAACTAAAAAGTGAAACATTTTCTTCCGGCACTTTAACAAACTTTGTAAGTGGATCTACTCAAGAAGTTTCAACGGGTGAGTATTATTTTAAGGTTAGTTCGAGAAACTATTCAAATGAAGATTACAGCTTTTTAGTAGAAACAGGTAATACTTATAGTAAAACTAATATAGTTCTTGAAATAAATAACCCATATATGCTTGTAAATGGCCAGAAAGTTTCAATAGATGGAGATAGGGCTACTGCTCCTGTTATATTAAACAATAGGACAATGTTACCTATAAGAGCAGTTATTGAGTCTTTAGGCGGGAGTGTTATTTGGAATGAAGCAGCTAGGGGAGTAAATATAACTTTAGATAATAATAATATTTATTTAACTTTAGATAGTGCTTTAGCATATGTTAATGGAGAGCAAAAATGGTTAGATGTTGCACCAACATCAATAAATGGCAGAACAATGCTTCCGATTAAATTTGTAATGGACAATTTGGGCGGAAGTGTTATTTGGAATGCGACTACCGGAACTGTTACAATTACATATTAAAACATACATATTATTTTTAAGAGCCTGATTAGGCTGCTACTCAGACATAAATAAAACATATATTTTATTTATGTCTGATATTGACTGAATTTTAAATAAGCCTGACGGATAATTGGAGATTATATTATGATTGATTTTTTAATTAAAAAATTTATTAAGAATTATGAAAATGTTTCAGATAGGAACGTACGTGAGCAATACGGAGTGCTTTCGGGTTCACTGGGAATTTTTTGTAATTTATTTTTATTCATATTAAAACTAGTGATAGGCATGATAATGAATAGTATTGCGATAATATCGGATGCTTTTAATAACTTATCTGATATGGCATCATCTGCTGTAACTATTATTAGTTCGAAGATGAGCAACAGGCAGGCGGATAGAGAGCATCCTTATGGACACGGTAGAATTGAGTACATTTCTACCATGATAGTTTCTTTTATCATAATATTAGTTGGAATAGAGCTACTAAAAACTTCTGTGGATAAAATATTTAATCCGGAAGCTTTACAGTTTAGCCCTATTCTTCTTATTATTTTATGTGTATCGGTTTTAGTAAAAGTTTGGATGTATTCATACAATAAATTTATTGGCGAGAAAATAAATTCTAGTGTTATGAAAACAACTGCTGTAGATAGTTTGAACGATTGTATATCTACAGGAGCTGTCATTTTCTCTGTGCTTATAGGGCGATTCATAGCTTTCCCCGTTGATGGAATAATGGGGGTATTAGTGTCTATTTTAATTATTTATGCGGGTATAAATGTTGCAAAGGAAATAATAGGGAGACTTATTGGTGAGCCACCTTCCAGAGAATTGATTAAACAAATAACAGATTTTGTTATGTCGGCAGATGGAGTAGTCGGAGTTCATGATTTTATGGCTCATGATTATGGACCGGGTGTGGTAATTGCTTCTCTTCATGCAGAGGTACCGGACAATGTTAATATTGTAAAAATCCATGAAGTGATAGATGATTTAGAAAAGAGTGTTTTAGAGAAGTTTGGTGTTTTACTTGTAATTCATATGGATCCGATTTCTCTTAATTGTGAGAAAACTAATAATGCAAGAGATATGGTAAATAATATAGTCACTGAAATAAATCCTAAATTTTCTATACACGATTTTAGAATGGTAGACGGAGAAAACAGTATCAATTTGATTTTTGACCTTGTAGTTCCGATTGAAATGAAGGCCAGTGAAAGAAAAGCAGTATTAGATATTTTAGAGGGAAAAATAAAAAGTAAAGATAAAAGATATAATGTTGTTGTACAGATAGACAATTCGTATTAGGAGAGGAATATAACATGCAAAATGCTCGTGAGCTTGCTTTGCACATTCTTATGAAGTCCCAGAATGACAAGGCATTTTCTAATATATTATTGAATAGTGAACTTAATAAGTCAGAGCTAAGCGACGTGGATAAAACGTTTGTTACTCAGCTCGTCTATGGTGTTATTGCAAATAAATTAGCGATAGACTATATTATAAAAAAATCTTCTAAGGTAAGATTTAATAAAATAGCGAATCCTATTCTTAATATTTTGAGGCTGGGAATATTTCAGATATATTATTTAGATAAGATTCCTGCGGCTGCGACATGCAATGAAGCAGTTAAACTTGCGAAAAAGTATGGACATGTTTCTTCTGCTAATTTTGTTAATGCTATGCTAAGAAATGCATCTAGAACTGATAAAAATGAGTTTTTTAAAGGAATAGATAATGTAGAAGAGTACTTATCTGTGTATTATTCTTATCCTAGATGGATTATTGATGTATGGATAAAGCAGTTTGGAAAAGAGAATACTAAAACTTTATTAAAGGCTAATGAGAAGGTGGATTTTGATTGTGTTAGGGTTAACACATTAAAAATTTCAAGAGAAGAAATATTAAAGAAGTTTACAGAATGTAATTATGGTAAATTGAATGACATTTTTTATACTACTGACGTAAAAAGCATAATAAATTCTACGGAGTTTAAAAATGGCTTAATAACGTTACAAGATGAGGCACCGGCACTTGTGGCACATTTATTAAAGCCTGAAGAAGGTCAAGAAATATTAGATATATGTGCAGCACCGGGAGGAAAAACTACACACGTTGCTCAGCTTGTCAATGATAATGCTAATATAATCGCTATGGATTTATACCCTAAAAGGGTAAAGCTTATAGAAGAAACAGCAAAAAGGCTTGGAATTTATTCTATAAAGACTAAAATAAAAGATGCTACAGAATTCAGTGAAGAGTTTGTTAATAAGTTTGATAGAATTATTGCAGATGTTCCTTGTTCGGGGCTAGGAGTTATTAGGAAAAAGCCGGATATTAAGTTTAATATTGCAGAAGAGGATATTGAAAAAATAAATGAAGTTCAAAAGAAAATATTAGAAAATGCTGCTCGGTATTTAAAGGTGGGCGGTATATTAGTTTATAGTACTTGTACTAATATTTTTAAGGAGAATCAAGACACCATAAGATGGTTTTTAAATAAAAACAGTAATTTTAAGGTTATTACTGATGCAACTCTAATTCCTAAAGAGTGGGAGAATGGTCTTAAAGACGGAATGTTATCGTTATTGCCTAATATGCATGGGTGTGATGGCTTTTTTATATGCTGTTTAACAAAGATAAGGTTATAGAAAAAATAAAATTTGGGCATACTTTTTTTGAGGTGAAAAAGTATGCCTAATTTATTGTATAAAGAAAAGTCGCCGTATTTGCTGCAACATGCAGATAATCCTATTGATTGGTTCCCGTGGGGAGAAGATGCTTTTTCTAAAGCTGAAAAGGAGGATAAACCTATATTGCTTAGTATAGGGTATTCTACCTGCTATTGGTGCCATAAAATGGCGAGAGAGGCTTTTAATGATGAGAAAATAGCAAAATATTTAAATGAGTATTTTGTTTGTATTAAAGTAGACAGAGAGGAAAGACCGGATATAGATCTTGTTTATATGGAAGCGGCACTTTGCATGTCTGAAAGTGCCGGATGGCCACTTAATATTTTCCTTACACCGAAAAGAGAGCCTTTTTTTGTGGGAACTTATTTCCCGATAAAAAAAGAACACGGAAGTCAAGATTTTTTATCTGTTTTACAGCAGCTTAGAAATTCGTGGTTAAATGAAAGAAGTGAAATTGAAGCAGTGGCTGGAGAAGTTACAGAAGCTCTTAATTCTAAAAAGTTTATTAAAGAGGAAATCAGTGATAAGGCTTCACAAGATGCATTATGGATTATGAAGTCAATTTTTGATAATAGTTTTGGTGGCTTTGGAGGAGCTCCTAAGTTTCCCTTAGCTCAGCAAATTTTCTTTCTGCTCAGATATTGGTATTTATATCGTGATGAATATGCATTATATATGGTAGAAAAGACATTAGATCATATACAAAACGGGGAAATTTGTGATAAGAGTAATGGAGGATTTTTTAGGTATGCTACGACAGTATCATGGAATAATCCGCATTATGAAAAGATGCTATATACAAATGCACTGATGGCGATGGCATTTTTAGAAGCTTATGAGGTTATTCAGAAGGATATCTACAAAAATGTTGTAGAAGAAACATTGGGCTATATAAAAAAGAAGTTACTATCGGCAGAAGGAGGATTTTATTCTGCTGAGGATTCTGAATCAGTAAATGGTAAACTACCATTTATTGATGAAAAAATATCTGTAGGCTGGAACGGCTTGGCTATTGCTGCTTTTGCTATGGCAGGAAAAGTTTTGGAGGAGCCTAAATATATTGTTATTGCGAAAGATGCAACAGATTTTATATTAGAGCATTTATATAAAAGTGACGGTACTTTAAGTTCATATTATATAAAAGGAAATTCTTTTGGAAATGCTTATTCTACAGATTATTCTTTTTTTGTTTGGGGGCTTATCGAGCTTTATCAAGCGACTTATGAAGATAAATATTTAGACGATGCGGTGAAGTTAAATGAGAAAATTATAGAAAACTTTTGGGATGATACGAATGATGGAATTTTATTTTACAGCAAGAGTAGTGAAAAACTTATAATAAATCCTAAAGAAACTTATGATGGGGCTATCCCATCAGTTAATTCTGTTGTGGCTATGAATTTTATAAGGCTTTCTCGTCTTACTGAGGCTCCGCTGCTTAATAAGATGGCAAAAAAGATTTTTGAAAGTGTGGGAAAGGAAGTTAATAAAACACCGGCGGATTATTTATATATGCTTTGTGCGGTATTATATGAAAAAAGTACAAAAGAGGTTATTGTTGTGGAGAAGAACAGTGATATTTTAAGTAAATTTAATGGTGAGTTTAGGCCTTTTACTATGGAAATGCCTTTTCAGAATTTTGAGCAGTAATATAAAATATGAATATTTTTAGGCATCTGTCGTACATGCACAAATAACACAAAAATGAATATATTAGTATATGCAATTTTTGTGGAGGTGTGTGTTGTATGATATTTATGGTCATTATACGGTATATAATGAACAATTTTTTCTTCTTTTTGGGATATTTGGGAGGAGCAAATGCTTTTCCCAAGCCGTTATCTGCGAAAGAAGAAAAAATGTATTTCGATTTATACAAAGCCGGCGATGAAGATGCCAAAAATATTCTGATTGAACGTAATATGCGACTTGTTGTTCATGTTGTGAAAAAATATTCTTTGCAGTGGAGAGATAGTGATGACTTAATATCGATTGGTGCAATAGGCCTTATAAAGGCAGTAACTACATATGATGCGGATAAGGGACATAGGTTTGCAACGTATGCTGCTAAATGTGTTCAAAATGAAGTGCTTATGTTCTTAAGGAGTAACAAGCGAGTGCAAAGTGAGATATCTATAGACGAACCTATAGGGCATGATAAAGAAGGAAACTCAATTTCGCTTATAGATATATTGGAGTCTAATGAGGAAGAAGTAGTGGAAACAGTAGAAACAAAAATAAAAATTAAAGAATTAAAGAAAATAATGAAGGATACTTTGACCGACAGGGAGAATATAATAATACAAATGCGTTATGGAATAGATGGAAGTAAAGAAAAAACACAAAAAGAAATTGCAGAAGAACTGGGGATTTCACGTTCTTATGTGTCGCGTATTGAAAAGAAAGCTATTGAAAAAATAAATGCGGGAATGAATAATAAAGTGTAATTATTTTGTGATTTTTTACCGATATTATTTTGTGATGTGGTGGAGACTTTTTAATTATAAAGTTTTCATTAGTCATTTGCACTTTGTGCTTATGATAACAAAAAAAGATTTCTTAAAAGACGGATGTTCAATATGAGGAGGAATATATAATGGACGAACAAAAATTTATGCCTGAGGGCTGGGACTTAGTCGGCAACGGATATGATGAAGAACAGGAAAAAAAGATAGCATTTTTAACTGAAGCAAAAGAAAAAAATGAAACTTTAGAAGGCTTAGTTACTATGGCTGACCCGGAATTCAATCTTTATGTTGATTTAGACGGAATAAAAGGAGTTGTGCCAAGAACAGAAGTTAGCGCAACTGTTGAAGCTGACGGTTTACCAAGACCTGTTGCATCTATTACTAAAGTTAATAAAAGAGTTCAGTTTAAAATTAAAGAAATTAAACGTGATGAGAATGGTAATGTAGAAGTTATTTTATCCAGAAAAGCTGTTGAAATAGAAGTTAAAGAATGGATGTATAAAAACTTAAAAGAAGGTATGGTTTTAAGCGGAATAGTGAGAAATATGGAACAGTACGGTGCTTTCGTAGATATTGGCGGAGGTGTTACCGGGCTACTTCATATAGAAGATATATCTGTTGCAAGAATTATGCACCCTAATGAGAGATTTAAAATTGGTGATAAGATAAAAGTTATGGTAAAGAATTTTGACAGAACAACCGGAAAAATTGTGCTTACCCATAAAGAATTACTTGGAACGTGGGAAGATAATATAAAGGATTTTAAGGAAGGCACTACTGTTATTGGTATTGCAAGAGCTCGTGAGAAAAATGGTATATTTGTAGAATTAAGGCCTAATTTGGTGGGACTTGCTGATCATAAGCCCGGAATTGAATATGGTCAAAGAGTAAGTGTGTTTATAAAGAAAATTATACCGGAGAAGAAAAAAATTAAATTAGTTATTGTTGGCTAAAATTATTTTTTAAGTTTATTATAATATATACGATTCATATTTATGAAGCGTAATGGAGGTTATGATTATGATTAATGATAAAGAAGTAAAAGCGACGAAATCACCTTTTGCGATGCGTCCGAATGAAGAGAAAGTTTACGATGGCAAGACCGGGTATTCTAACGTAAATCAGGCTGTTTTTATGGTAGATATGGGGTATGTTAATGAATTGCATTTTGAAATGCTAGAGCTTATTAGTAAGTTTGAGTTCATTACGTCAAGGCAAATTTATCAGTTACTTCAGATGAAGGGAATTGAGATAAAAGACCAAAATAAAGTTAATGCAAGGCTTGAAAATTTGATAAAAGCAAGAGCTATTGCAAAATATTATTTTAAGAGTGACGAGGGTAATGGAATTTATAGAATTTATTGCTTAGATAAATCAGGAAAATATTTATTAAATTCAAGAGAAATAAGAACAGAATGGGTACCTACAAATAATACAAAGCCGGTGCATTTAATAAAGAAAAGGCTGGCAGGGAATCAGGTTATAATCGCTTATATGATGAAGGCTAAGTATTTTAAAAATTATGTTGTTGATCCTGTACTTATGGCGAAAAGACAGAACATAAGGTTTAAGGTTTCCGGCGGGGTAGTTAGTTTAAACAAAGAAGGAAAAACAGTTGACTTTGTTTTTGAGGCTGTAAGACGTGAACCTGGTTGGGAAGAAAAGTTTGTTACTAAAATGCAGCTATATGCTGAATTTTATGAGTATTATAATATGCGTGATTCCGGATTTGATAATCCGCCACAGTTGGTGCTACTTGGAGAAGATGATACTCACTTGGTTGAGATATTTAAACTTCTTGTTAAAAACAGGATAGTGTTAAAAGATTGCACTCCTTTATATACTACAGATTTACGTCAGCTAGATGAGACCTTGGAAAAATCACTTATTTCATTTAATTATAGCGAAGAAAGAGGAAAATATATAATGGAAATAGCTGAAAGTGATTTATTAGCTCCAAATGATGATACGGAACCTGATGATGACATTGATGTTGATGTTGATACACAAGATTAAAAAGATTGGCTAAATAAAAGGGCTGTAAAAAAATAATATATATGTTCTAAAAGGAATGAATATTTGCAGAAAGGCTTCTCGTATTCTTCAAAGTCTTTCGTTGCAAATCCTAAGTCCTGATAAAACATATATATTATTTTTTTACAGTAGTCTGACCGCTAAGCTCTGCTCAAACAGGGCTTCAACGAAAATTTGTAAAAGCCAAAATGAAATAATACACAAAGTTAGTATATCATAAAAAGAAATTATAAGAATATGATTTCAAAAGGGAACAAACTAAAAATATAGTATTTATAAGTAGGGTGAGAATATGAAAAATGTTTTGATAATTTTAACTATTTTGTTTTTATGTGTAGGGTGTGGGAATAAAAATGATGTTATTGAACAACTTCCTATGGAAAATAATCAAAAAGAAGAGTTTGTGCAAAGTCAATTAGAAAATACTAAAGCGGATAATAATGAGGTTGAAAAAGCTGAAGAAGAACAGGAATTATTGGTGAATGAGGATACTTCATCACTCAGTAATAAAACTATAGGATGGTATTTTATGAAAGGAAAAGACCATGCACAGCCAACTTTCGGAAAAGATCTTAGTGATCCGGCAGATAAATATGATGCGATTTATTTAAAATCGGCAGATGAAAAGCTAGTGTATCTTACTTTTGATGAAGGGTATGAAAACGGTTATACCGGTCAAATATTAGATATTTTAAAAGAGAAGAATGTAAAAGCTACATTTTTTATTACAGGGCCATATTTAGAAAAAGAAAAAGAGCTTGTAAAACGTATGGTAGATGAAGGACATGAAGTGGGCAATCATACAGTGCATCATCCTAGCATGCCGTCGCTTAGTGATGAAAAGGTAGAAGAAGAGGTATTAGAATTAGACAGAAAATTTTATGAAGAATATGGTAAGACTATGAAATATTTAAGACCTCCTATGGGAGAATTTAGTGAAAGGACTTTATCTATCACGAAAAGTTTGGGATATACAAATGTATTTTGGAGTTTCGCATATAGAGATTGGGAAACTGATAAGCAAAAAGGAAAAGAATATGCATATAATACTGTAGTGAATGCACTGCATCCGGGAGAAGTTATGCTGCTCCATGCTGTTTCAAAAGATAATGCAGATGCTTTAGGCGATATAATAGATACTGCACGTGAAATGGGATACGAATTTGGAGAGTTATAGCAGAGTTTGTGAAAAATAAACGAGTTTTTTGTGAAAAATTGCATAAACGGTTGCATATTTGCCAGTTATAGTATATACTTCTAATGGAACTGATATATTAAACTTATTACAGTTATAAGCATAGTGCTGATAATAAATTTTGTATCAGGTATGTTAAAATTTTAATTATAAAATAATCAGTAAGGTTTTAATGTCTTATATTAAGGAGGTAAACGATGAAAAAATTTGATTTAAAAAGTATTTTTATGGGAGTAGTAGCCGGAATTATAGTAACATGCGGAGTTAGTATTGCTTCCTCAGTGGTTACGGGAGATGTGTATTTTAGTTCTTATCCTATTTACTTAAACGGAAGCTATTATGCTTCAACTTCTCCGGTACTAAATTATAACGGGAGAACATATTTGCCGTTGAACGAGCTTGGAACAGCTTTGGGTTCTACAGTTACATTTAATAATAATGCAATTTATATTAACAATTATAATAATTATAATAATAATTACAACAGCAGTTATAACAGTAGTAGCAATAATTATTATACAGAAACAAGAGAAGAAGATATTGAACTAGAAAAAGGTGAAAGTGAAACTTACTATGTAAGCTTAGCAAGATATAGTGCAAGAAGTGCAACAGTTACAGGTTCAAATTCATATGTGAAAGTAAGTAAAACAAAATTTACCTCATCGGGTGACTTAAAAATAACAGGCTCAAAAGAAGGAGAGGCAACGATAAAGATTACATATAATACGGGTGATGTTGAAAAACTATATGTAGAAGTTACAGACGATGATGAGTATGAAGATGAAGTAAGCATGGAAACCGGAGATACATATAAAGTATATATTGATTTAGACGATTATGATGCAGATGAAGCGAAAATTACATATGACAGTAATTATGTGAAAGTATCTAAAACTAAATTTACAAGTGACGGGTATTTAACAATAACTGCTAAAAAAGAAGGAGATACAACAGTAAAGATTAAATATGATTCCGGAGATACGGTATATATAGATATAGAGATTGATGATGATGATGACGATGATGAAGAAGAAGTAAGCATGGACGTAGGGGATACTCATAAAGTATATATTGATTTAGACGATTATGATGCAGATGAAGCGAAAATTACATATGACAGTAATTATGTGAAAGTATCTAAAACTAAATTTACAAGTGACGGGTATTTAACAATAACTGCTAAAAAAGAAGGAGATACAACAGTAAAGATTAAATATGATTCCGGAGATACGGTATATATAGATATAGAAATTGATGACGATGATGATTACAGAGATAATTATGATGAAGTAGAAATTGAGGAAGATGAGTATGAATATGTATATATTGATTTAGACGAGTTTGATGCGACAAGTGCAACACTTACATATAATAATTCATACATAAAGTTAGATAAGACAACATTAACAAGTAATGGCAAAGTAAAGATAACAGGAAAAAATGCAGGCTATACATCGATAAAGGTTAAGTTTAATACAGGGGATATAGTATATATTGATGTAGAAGTAAGCGAGTAAGTTTCAACAGTGACTTGATGAGTTGCTGCCGTTGGCTGGGGACCTGTAAGTTACTGTTCAGAGTACATGAAATAAGATATATGTTTTATTGGAACTCAGGATTTGCGACGAAAGACTTTAAAAAAATACGGGAAGTCTTTCGGCAAATATTCGTTCCTTTTAAAACATATATCTTATTTCATGTACTCTGACCAGCAGCAGGTAGTCTGAACAGTAACCCTGTAATGCAGTTTTCTGAAAAAATACTTGCATTTTGTGGCAAGATGTGGTATATTGATAATGCTTGATATAGACGTTGCTGAAAGAGTGGGTTTTCCCACTCTTTCGTTTGTAATGAGGAGGTAATTATGGCGAAAGTAGAAGAAGCAGTATGGAATTATATTGAACCTAAAGTAAATGAATTGGGGTATGATATTTACGACGTTGAATATGTAAAAGAAGGAGCAAACTGGTATCTTAGGATATACATAGACAAAGAAGAAGGTATATCTATTGAAGATTGTGAAACAGTAAGTAGAGCTATAGATGAGTTAATAGATGAACTAAATCCTATTAAAACTGCATATTCTTTAGAAGTTTCTTCGCCGGGGATAGAAAGAACGTTAAGAAGAGAAGAACATTTTAAAAGATATTTAAATACGGAAGTTGAGGTATCTTTATTTAAGCCGGTAAATGGGGAAAAGAAAATAAAGGGCATTTTACAGGACTTTGATGAAGAGAAATTACAGATAAATAACTTTAGTATAGATAGAAAAGACATTTCAGTTGTAAAAACTGTGTATAATTTTTAAGGGGGAAAAAGGAAAATGAATTCAGATTTTATTAGTGCAATTGATGATTTAGAAAAAGAAAAGGGGATAAGTGCGGAAATTTTGTTTGATGCGATTGAAGTTGCATTGATTACGGCATTTAAAAAGAATTTTGATTCAAATGAGAATGTGAGAGTGGCCATGGACCGAGAGAGTGGAGATATTCATGTTTATGCACAACGTACGGTAGTGGAAGAAGTAGAAAACTCAGATTTACAGATTTCTTTAGAAGATGCAAGAGAAATAAGTAAGAAATATAATGTAGGAGATATTGTTGAAAACGAGGTTACACCTAAGAATTTTGGAAGAATTGCTGCACAAACCGCAAAGCAGGTTGTTGTTCAGAGAATTAGAGAGGCAGAACGTGAAGCTACTTTTAATCAGTATATAGGGAAAGACGGGGATATAGTAAATGGACTAATAACAACTCAGGACAAAAGAGGGTTGGTTGTAAATATAGGCAAAACCGAGGCACTTATTTTGACTCAGGAGTTAATCCCAGGGGAAACATTTAAAGTCGGAGACAGAGTAAAGGCATATATAACGAAAGTTGAAAAAAGCTTGAAAGGGCCTCAGGTATTCATTTCAAGAACTCACCCGGGTTTAGTAAAAAGATTGTTTGAATTAGAAGTGCCTGAAATATATGAAGGAATTATTGAAATTGTTTCTGTTTCAAGAGAAGCCGGTTCTAGAACTAAAATGGCTGTTATGACTAAGATGGAAAACATTGACCCGGTTGGATCTTGTGTAGGGCCTAAAGGAACAAGAGTTCAAAATATTATAAATGAGTTACATGGCGAAAAAATTGACATTATTGAATGGAGCCCTGTTCCGGCACAATATATTGCCAGTGCATTAAATCCTGCAGAAGTTTTAGCGGTAGATGTAAATGAAGAGGAAAAAACGGCCAAGGTTGTTGTGCCGGATAATCAGTTATCTTTAGCAATAGGAAAAGAAGGCCAGAATGTTCGACTTGCTGCAAGACTTACTGGATTTAAGATAGATATTAAGAGTGAAACTCAGATAAAAAATGAAATTTTAGAAATATAATTGGGGGTTTGAGCTTTGGTGAAAAAAATTCCAATAAGAACGTGTATCGGGTGTAATGAAGGAAAGCCAAAGAAGGAATTGATACGAGTTGTAAAAACTGCTGAAGGTGAAGTATCGATTGATTTTACGGGCAAGAAAAATGGCAGAGGCGCATATATATGTCCTAATATTTCTTGTTTAGAAAAAGCAATTAAAACAAAACGATTATCAAGGGCTTTTGAAATGCCGATAGAAAATGAAGTGTATGAGCGATTAAGAGAAGAAATTGAGGCTGACAGTAAAGAGTAAAAAGGAGTTTGTATGGATAGAATATTGTCGTTACTAGGCTTTGCTAAAAAAGCCGGTAAGCTTGTTGCCGGTTCAAATGCGGTTTTAAGGACTATATTATCATTAGAAGCAGAACTTGTTATAGTTAATGAAGATGCAGGAAATAGTGTCAAAGAAAAATTCAAACGATTGTGTGATGAAAATGGTATCAAATTTTATATTTTGGGTCGTGAAGAAGATTTTGAGCGAGCGACGGGAGAAAAAAATAAAGTTATATATTCTGTTTGCGAGGTAGGGTTTTCTAATAAATTAGAACAGTTAATAGAAGGCTTGGAAAAAAATAATGGAGGTGCAGTAATTGGGTAAAGTTAAGGTTTATGAAATAGCAAGAAAAGTAGGAATGAGTAATAAGGATTTTTTAATGAAACTTCAAGAATGGGGAATTGAAGTAAAGAGCCATCTTAATGTAATAGAAGATGAGGATTTAAAGAAAATCAAAGAAAAACTAAACGAGGCTAAGACCAAAGGCGGAAGTGATAGTAAACAAATGTCAAAAAATCAACAAACCAAAAAAAATGAGAAGAAAAAAGATGAGCCAAGAATAATTAGAAGAGAGATTATTCAAGTTAGAGAGGATATTACTGAGGAGAAGAAAGAGACCCATTCTAATTTTGATTATGATTTGAAACCTAGAAAAACTGCTAATCCTGAACAGTTTAGAAGAAGCGAAGCTCAAATCGAAAAGAAAAATACCCCAATTCCAAGCATAATGGACTTATTTAAGCCTAAGACCGCTCCTAAGGAAGAGCCGGAAAAGGTAGAAAAATTAGAGGAACCTGAAAAAAAGACGACTGTTGAAGTACCAGCTAAGGTAGATGAAAAGCCTATAAAGGAAGAAATTGTAGAAGAAAAAACTGCAGAAGAGAAGACTGCGGAAGAAAAACCAAAGGCTGATGAAGTAAGCAAAACTGAAGAAATAAAAGAAGAGAAGCCTAAAACCGAGGTGAAAAAATTAGTGACGGAAGCTAAAAACGAAAAAGCCTCTTTTTCACAAAATAATAGAAATAATAACCAACAAAATAATAGAAATAATCAATCAAAAAGCCCAAATAATAGTCAGTTTAATAATCGACAGGGAGCAAACAGCAATCGCCCTCAAGGGAACTGGCAAAATAAAAAAAGTAATAATGGTAATAATAAATTTCAAGGAAATAAGCCTCAATTTAACAGACAAAATAACAGATCTCAACAAGGCGGTATGGAAAGCCAATTAAAACAAGCTTTTAAAGATTCACCGGTTGTTGAAAACGTTACCAAAGAGCCAGGTAGGCAATTTAGACAAAAGCCTCAGAATAATGACAATCAGGAAAGAAGACCGACAAAAGGGCCTAAGAGCAATGCACATATTGGAGATTTTAATAAAGAGCATTTAAAAGAACTAAGAGCAGGCCATTCTGTAAATGAACTATTAAATAACGATGATTCAGTATTGATGAATTATTATGATTTAGATAGAAGAAACAAGAGTGGCGGTAAAAAGAAGAAAGAAGAACCAAGGCATTTTGAACAGCCAAAGCAGTTGCCGTTTAGTATTACTGTTGGCGAGAGCATAACAGTAAAAGAATTAGCGGAGAAGTTGAAGAAAACATCAGCTGATGTTATTAAAAAGCTTTTGACTTACGGAGTTATGGCAACAGTTAATCACGAAATTGATTATGATACAGCGGCTATAATGGCGGATGAATATGGAATAAAGATTGAGAAAGAAGTAGTTGTTAAAGCAGAAGATATATTGTTTGATGATGCTCCGGACATTCAAGAGAATTTACAGCCAAGGCCGCCGATAGTAGTTGTTATGGGGCATGTTGACCACGGCAAAACATCTTTACTTGATGCTATTCGTGAAAGCCACGTTATTGATACTGAGGCCGGCGGAATTACACAGCATATAGGTGCATCTACTGTAAATATCAATGGAAAAGATATTACATTCTTAGATACACCGGGACATGAAGCATTTACTTCAATGCGTGCAAGAGGTGCTCAGGTTACGGATATCGCAATATTAGTTGTTGCAGCAGATGACGGTATTATGCCGCAGACTATTGAAGCTATAAACCATGCTAAGGCTGCAGGGGTTTCAATAATTGTTGCTATAAATAAGATAGATAAGGAAGCTGCAAACCCGGAAAAAATAAAACAAGAACTTATGAATTATGGGGTTGTGCCTGAAGAATGGGGCGGAGATGCAATTTGTGTTCCTGTTTCCGCGAAAAAGAGAATAGGCATAACTGAATTGCTGGAAACTGTTACTTTAGTTGCTGATGTGCTTGAATTAAAGGCAGATCCTAACCGTCAAGCTAAGGGGACTATTATTGAGGCTAAACTTGATAAAGGTAAAGGTCCTATTGCGACTTTGCTTGTTCAACGTGGTACTGTAAACGTGGGAGATACTGTTGTTGCCGGTAATGTTGTTGGACATATTCGTGCGATGACAGATTCAAGAGGCAGAAGAATAAAGAAAGCAGGTCCTTCAATTCCTGTTGAGATTACAGGTTTACCTGAAGTGCCTGAATCCGGTGACATTTTCTATGTGGTTCAAGATGAAAAACTTGCAAAACAGTTGGTTGAAAAGAGAAAACTGAAGAAGAGAGAGGATACATTAAGAGCAAGCTCAAGAGTAACATTAGACGATTTGTTTGACAAGATTTCAACAGGTGAAGTAAAAGAGCTAAATCTTATTATAAAAGCAGATGTTCAAGGGTCAGTTGAAGCCGTAAAACAGAGTTTAGAAAAGCTTTCTAACGAAGAAGTGAAAGTTAAGGTTATTCATGGTGCTGTTGGTGCTATTACTGAATCTGATGTAATGTTATCTCAGGTATCCAATGCAATTATAATCGGATTTAATGTAAGACCTGAAGTTACAGCTAAAGCTGTTGCAGAACGAGAAGGTGTAGACATTAGATTATATAGTATAATATACAATGCTATTGAGGATATTACCGCTGCAATGAAAGGAATGCTTGCACCTAAGTTTAAGGAAGTTATAACCGGTCATGCTGAGGTAAGACAGATATTTAAAATTTCCAGTGTCGGAACTATTGCAGGTTCTTATGTTACTGATGGCAAGATTCTAAGAAATTCTGATGTAAGATTAGTACGAGAGGGCATCGTTGTGTTTGAAGGTAAGATTTCTTCTCTTAAGAGAGAAAAAGATGATGCAAAAGAAGTTAATGAAGGATATGAGTGTGGTATTGGACTGGAAAAGTATAACGACATTAAGGTGGGAGATGTTATTGAAGGATATGCTATGGAAGAAATTAAAGCATAACCGGATATACTAAAAAATTTATTTTGCGGTGATATTAGTTTACCGCAAAATAAATAGTTGCTTTTAAGAAAGGGATTGTTATGGATAGAACAGATAGAATTGCAGAAGAAATAAAAAAAGTTATTAGTGAAATGATTCAAAATGAATTGAAAGACCCGAGAGTAAAAGGTTTGATTAGTATTACTAAGATAATGCTTACAAAGGATTTAAAATTTTGTAAGATTTATGTAAGCATAATGGGAGCAGACAAAGCCGAAGTATTAGAGGGTATAAAAAGTGGAGCAGGTTATATGAGAAAAGAGCTCGGTAACAGAATTCAGATTAGAATATTGCCTGAATTACAGTTTATAATTGATGATTCTTTGGAATATGGAGCCCATATTGATAAGGTTATAAAGGAAATTATGTAAGGAGACTAGACTATGCAAGATAATTTTACTTCTATTATCGAGAAAATAAATATTGCTAAAAGTATTGTCTTATTAGTGCATGAAAATCCTGATGGTGATGCGGTAGGAAGCATTATAGGACTATTTAAGGCACTGATTAAATATGGTAAAAGTGTAGAAGGTATAATAGAAAAAGTACCTTCAAATTGCGAATTTTTGTTGAAGTCTATAGGTAAAGAAATAAAAACTTTTGATGTTGCAGATTTAAAAAAAGAGTATGATTTATGTATTGCTTTAGACTGTGGTGATTTAGATAGAATGGGAGAAGCCAAAGATTTATTTGTTAATGCAAAAACTACTGCTTGCCTTGATCATCATTTTACAAACAACAAGTTTGCGGACGAGAATTATATAAGGCCGGATGCAGCGGCTACAGGTGAGATTATATTTGATTTATTAAAATCTATGAATATAGAGATCGACACTGAAATCGCAACAGCTTTATATTGTGCTATATCATCGGATACAGGAAATTTTAGCCACAGTAATACTTCAAAAAGGACTTTTGAGATTGCAAGTCAACTAATGGAATATGGTATAAATGTTTCTGATATATCTTATCATATGTTCTCAGAGAGTAGTCTTAATAGGATTATTTTTATGGGAAGGCTATTACAGAATGTTGAAGTATTTTTAGACGGAAAATTGGCTATTCTTATGGCAAAAAAAGAAGATGTTGAGAAATTTAACTTGGAGCCTAGTGAATTAGATGGAATAGTTGATTATGCAAGATATATAAAAGGTGTCGAAGTGGGTATTTTTATTAAACCGTTTAAAGACATTCAGAAAATAAGTATAAGATCCAACGGAAAAATAGATGTTTCAGGGGTTGCTTCCGAATTCAATGGGGGCGGACATAAATTCGCAGCCGGTTGCAGAGTTAATACAGAATCCGGCGAGGAAGCGAAACAGCAACTAATAGAAGCTTTTTCAAAAATCATTTAAACTAAGTTTTTAAAGTCTTTCGTCGCAAATCTTGAGTTCCGATAAAACATATATCTTATTTCATGCACTCTGACCAGCGACATATACTCTGACTAGTAACGGCAGCATGGAATATTTACTGAAAGTATTGACAAATGTGTACAAACTATAGTATAATCTCTGTTGTTGATATTACGATAAATTCAAAATTTACATATGAGCGATGTAAAAATGGCTTTTTAGGAGGTGTGTAAGATGGCTCAACCAAAAAGAAGATGGTCTAAAGAAAGAACACATTTAAGAAGATCTACTTGGAAATTAGAAGCAAAAAATATAACTGAATGTCCTAAGTGTCATGAGGCTGTTGAATCTCACAAGGTTTGCAAAAATTGTGGATACTATAATGGAAAAGAAGTTATTAAAGTAGAAGAGAATAAATAAGTTAAAAAACTTGTAACAGATGTTACAAGTTTTTTAATTTTATAGGGAAAGTTGTTGGATTTAGCGGAAAAAGGGAAAAACGTAAATTGATTTAAGGGCTTAATATTACTTGGGGGGAATATGATTTATAGGATAAAAGAAGAAATATTAAAATATTTTCCTATGGAACTTAGAAATAGTATACTTTCAAATGAAAATATTGAATTAGAAGATATTTGTGAAATAAGACTTAGGGTAAATAGACCTGCTATTTTAGAAGGCAGGGAAAAAGAATATGTTGTTGAGAAAGATGGTAAAAAATGTATAGTTACGAAAGAAGAAATAGCAAGAATTTTTGAGAACATTTGTGAAAATTCCGTTTATGCTTTTTCTGAAGAAATTTCAAACGGATTTATTACCATATGCGGAGGCCACAGAGTTGGAATATCCGGTAAGCCACTATATAAAGATGGAAAGATATACTCTATAAAAGATATTTCCGGATTAAATTTTAGAGTCGCAAGAGAGATAAAGGGTGTTGCAGATAATATTATTACAAAAATTAAAGTAAAGGGAAAGTTTGTAAATACATTGATAATTTCACCACCGGGGCTTGGAAAAACTACATTACTTAGAGATTTAGTGAGACAGATAAGCGATAGCGGATATAATGTGAGTTTAATAGATGAAAGGTCGGAAGTTGCAGGATGCTTTTTGGGTATTCCTCAAAATGATGTTGGACTTAGGACTGATATTATGGACAGAGTTGTTAAGGCAGACGGGATAAAGATGATGGTACGTTCTATGAAGCCTAATTTTATTGCAACAGACGAAATAGGTACAGATGATGATGCAGAGGCTATAGAATATGCACTTAATTCCGGGGTAAAAATTTTAGCTACTGCTCACGGAGATAAAGTAGAGGACTTATATAAAAGTAACAAGATGAGAGAACTGCTTAAATTTGACGTTTTTGAAAAGATTATTCTATTAGGCAAAAACGGAATAGAAGTAGTGGATAGGGGAGCAACAATGTAGAATAATTTTATATAGTGGCAACAAATATACCGAAAATTTCATTGTTTACACTTTTATTTTAATATGATAAAATAGCTTTGAATTGGGAGGGATAAATTTGACACAGCCTATTTATGAGAAGAGAGAGATTTCTGACTTTAAGGACTTGATAAATCAAAGTGTAAGTATATATGGAAATAAAGATGCTTTTTGGATAAAAAACCCTATGAAAGAATATGAGGGAATTACATATAAAGAATTAAAACGAGATATAGATGCACTTGGAACAGAATTTATAAATATGGGATTAAAGCATGAGAAAATTGCAGTAATTGGTGAAAATAGGTACGAGTGGTGCTTAACCTATTTAGCTACGACGTGTGGAACGGGAACTATTGTACCGCTTGATAAGGAATTACCTGCTAATGAGCTTAAGTATTTATTGGAATGTGCTAAGGTTAAAGCTATAGTTTTTTCTGATAAATTAGCTGACAAGGTTGTTGAGTCAGTTCAGGGAATTACTGATATAAAATATTTTATAAATATGGATTTAAAAGATGATGTGCAGGGATGCTTATCGTTTTCAAAAATTTTAAGAAGAGGAAATAATTTATTAAAAATAGGAGATAAAAAGTTTATAAATGCTAAGGTTAATCCTGATGAGTCCACTATACTTTTATTTACATCAGGCACGACAGGACTGGCTAAAGGAGTTTTGCTTTCCCAGAAAAATATTTGTGCGGATATTGTCGCTACTACTCAAGTAGTTGATGTTACTGAGGAAGATGTGACTTTATCTATTTTGCCACTTCATCATACATATGAATGTACTGTCAATTTCTTGCTAATGCTATATAGTGGAGCAAGAATATCTTTTTGCGAAGGGCTAAGATATATTATAACTAATATGCAGGAAGTAAAACCTACTGTTATGATTGCGGTTCCTTTAATTTATGAAAAGATATATAAAAATATTTTAGATACTGCAGGAAAAACAGGGAAGATGCCAATTTTACAAGGCGGGTTAAAGGTAAGCAAACTGGCTCGTAAAATCAATGTTGACTTAAGGAAAAAATTGTTTGGAAGCATATTAGATAATTTTGGGGGGAGAATGCGACTTGCAATTTCCGGTGGGGCTGCCAGCAAACCTGAGATACTAAAGGGACTCCAAGACTTAGGCTTTTTTGTAATACAAGGATATGGTTTGACTGAAGCTTCGCCTATTGCATTTGTTAACCATGTGGACGAATATAAAAACAATTCTATAGGGAAGCCTTTACCTGGGCTAGAAGCAAAGATAGAGAATGCAGATAAAGATGGGACCGGAGAAATATGGATAAGAGGCCCAATTGTAATGAATGGCTATTTTGAAAACGAAGAAGCAACAAATGCAACTATTACAGAAGATGGTTGGCTAAATACGGGAGATTTAGGCTATAAAGATTCAGAGGATTATTACTATGTAACTGGTAGAAAGAAGAACGTAATAGTAACTAAAAACGGAAAAAATATTTTCCCTGAAGAAGTGGAAGCGTATTTAAATAAGAGCGAATTTATCCGTGAGAGTATGGTGTTTGGTAAAGAGGTAGAAGACGAAGTAGAACCACTGGTTTGTGCAATAATTGTACCGGATTACGATGCTATTCGTACGGTAACTAATAAAAGCAACATAGACGATGACGAAGTTAAAAAAATTATTACACAAGAAGTAAAAAAAGCTAACAGGCAAATGCCAACATATAAATATGTTAAGAAGTTTGAAATTCAAAAACAGGAATTATCTAAAACAACTACACATAAAATAAAGAGGTATAAGAATTAGTAGCACAAAGGAGGAAAATTATGGCACAAGTAAAAGTTACACTAAATGGCAGAGAGTTTTTAGTAGAGAAAGACACGAGAATAATTGATTTTATGAATTCTTACGGAATTCAAAATTCAACACCTGTTTTAGGAGCTATTGTAAATAATGAATCGAGAAGTTTAAGGCATAAATTGGATGTTGATTCTAAGGTAAGTTTCATAGACTATAATTCTTCTGAGGGAGTTAGCATTTACAGAAGAAGTTTATTGTTTTTATTTATAAAGGTTTGCGAGGAACTATATCCAGAATCTAATGTTGTTGTTGGCCATTCTATAAATAAAGGTGTTTATTGCGAGTTAAAGAATTGCCCGGTGCCTATAAATGAAGAACTAAGGAAAAAAATTGAAGAGAGGATGCGGGAACTTATTGCCGATAAAATTCCGTTTATTAAACGTAAAGTTACTAAAGAAGAAGCAAAAAACATATATATGAGTTTGGAACAGCCTGATAAAATCGGGGTTATCGATTCATTGGATATGGATTTGCTTACTATTTATTCGTGCGGTGATTGGAATGATTATTTTTACGGATATTTAGTTCCTAATTCCGGGTTTTTAAGTATTTTTGAATTAAGGTTATACGAGGACGGATTTATTATACGTTATCCGGAAAAAGGCAGTTTTTATCATTTGCCTCCGTATAATGATCAGAAGAAATTGTTTGAGATATTTAAAGAATTCAAGCGTTGGAACAAGATTCTCGGTGTTGAAAATGTTTCTATGCTTAATGATATAGTAAAGTCGGGTAAGATGAATGAATATATGCGAATTGCAGAGGCTCTTCAGGAGAAGAAATATGCAACTATTGCGGATATGATAAAAGCTGATCCTAAAAAGAAAATTGTTTTAATCGCAGGTCCGTCTTCTTCCGGAAAAACTACATCTTCTCACAGACTTGCAGTGCAGCTTATGGTAAATGGAATAAAAGCTATTCCTGTTGCACTTGATGATTATTTTGTAAACAGGGATAGAACACCTATAGGTGAAGATGGAAAACCGGATTTTGAAAGCCTTTATGCGGTTGATTTGGAGTTATTTAATAAGCATTTAAAAATGCTACTTGCAGGCGAAGAAGTGGAACTTCCTATTTTTGATTTTATGACTGGTATGAGAAAAGTCGGAGGCAGAAAGATTAAATTGGAAGAAAATCAGGTCCTTATTTTTGAAGGGATACATGCACTAAACGAAGAACTTACCCGAGACATTCCTAGGGAGAATAAGTTTAAGATGTATATAAGTGCACTTACTTCTATAAATATTGATGATCACAATTCAGTAAGTACATCTGACACAAGATTGCTTAGGAGAATGGTCAGAGATTATAAATATAGAGGCCATTCACCTGAGAGGACATTAGAACTTTGGGATGCGGTAAGACGTGGAGAAGAAAAAAATATTTTTCCTTATCAAGAAGATGCGGATGTTATATTTAATTCGGCTATGTTTTATGAAATTGGGGTACTTAAAACTGTTGCAGAACCTTTACTAAAGGAAGTTAGTAAGGACTCGCCTTATTATCCTAAAGCAAAGATGATGCTTGATTTTATACAGTATTTTGAACCGATTTCATCTGAAAGTGTGCCGGAAAATTCGATAATCAGAGAATTTATTGGTGGTAGTTGCTTCCAAGAAGAATAATAGAATTTTCATTATAATTATGGCATATTTTCTTGAAAGAATAGGAAAATCGGTATATTAAAATAAGTTTAATGTAGGGAGTAATATTATGAAAGTTTATTTGGATAATGCGGCGACAACTGAGCTATTTCCTGAGGTAATTGATGAAGCAAAATATATAATGGAGAATGTCTACGGAAATCCGTCATCTTTACATTCTATCGGTTTAGATGCAGAAAGGGTTGTGAGAAGTGCTCGTGAGATGATTGCTAAATCGTTAGGAGTTGAAGCAGGTGAGGTGTTATTTACGTCTGGTGCAACAGAGTCGGACAATACTGCAATTTTTGGCACAGTTTATTCTAATTCCAGACATGGAAAGCACATTATTACGTCTAAAATTGAGCATCCTGCGGTTTTAAACTGTTTTAAGAGATTAGAGCAAGAAGGATTTGATGTTACATATCTTGATGTGGACAGTAACGGTATTATAGATATGGATCAGTTTAGGAATTCTTTATCTGATAAAACTATTTTTGTAAGTATTATGGCGGTTAATAATGAAATAGGCAGTATAGAACCTATTCGAGAAATTACTCGTTTTAAGAAAAATTATAATTTTATTTTGCATACAGATGCTGTTCAGGCTTATACGAAAATTCCGTATAATTTATATAATACAGCTGACTTGATTAGCATTAGCGGCCATAAAATTCATGCATTAAAGGGTGTTGGGGCTTTAGTTATAAAAAAAGGCGTAAAAGTGACTCCTTTTATGCTTGGAGGAGGCCAAGAAGGCGGTTTAAGGAGCGGTACAGAGAATGTCGTTGGCATTGCAACTTTCTCTAAAGCCGTATCACTAAATAATGATGCAGAGAGAATTAAGAAATTAAGGGATATGTTAAAAGATGGGATTTCTGAAATTAGTTGTGCAAAAATTAACTGTTATAATGATGGAAATTCTGCTCCACATATCTTAAGTGTTTCTTTTA
Organism: uncultured Eubacteriales bacterium; assembly: GCA_964631135.1. GTDB lineage: Bacteria > Bacillota > Clostridia > TANB77 > RGIG9151 > RGIG9151. Next base: position 3,243 of record CAZVVZ010000002.1, on the reverse strand, counting down.
AGGATGTAAGAGGCGAAGTTTTAATGCATATGCTGGAAGAAAAGGGCATTTTTGTTTCTACCGGTTCTGCTTGCCATTCTAATAGATTTGGAGAAAGCCATGTGCTGTCAGCAATTGGGCTTAATAAAAACGATATTGGCGGTACAATAAGGTTTAGCATAGGGAGCCTAAATACAGAAGAAGATATTAAGTATTGCATTGACGTGCTAAAGTCGGAGCTTTGTAAATAAAGGAGGCATAATATGAAAAGGGTCATTTTAATTGTTATGGATAGTGTAGGAGTGGGAGAGCTTCCTGATGCTAATGAGTTTGGCGATATCGGAACTAATACACTGCTTCATGTATATAAGGCTAATAATGGACTTGAAATTCCTAATTTACTTAGTTTAGGGCTTGGCAATATTGACGGAAATTCCGAAATCGGAACAGTTTCAGAAGCTTGTGGAACATATATGAAATTAAAGGAAAAGTCTCGCGGAAAGGATACAACTGTCGGCCACTGGGAGATGGCAGGTGTAATTACTAAAGTGCCGTTTAGGGTAAACCCTAATGGAATGTCTAAGGAATTTATTGATGAATTCGTTAAAGAAGCAGGACTTTCGGGAGTAATTGGGAATGTTGCCGGTTCCGGTACGGAGATTATGAAGGAGTATGGTGAAGAGCATTTAAAAACAGGCCTACCTATAGTTTATGTTTCTCCGGTCGATAGCAATTTCCAGATTTTAGCGCATGAAGATGTCTTTGGATTAGATAGATTATATAAAATTTGTGAAGTAGCAAGAAGACTGTTAAAAGGAGAAAGAGAGGTTGCAAGGGTTATTGCAAGGCCGTTTATCGGTGACTCAAGACTTAATTTTGAGCGTACTTCTAATAGACATGATTATTCTATAAAACCAACCGGAATTACTATGTTAGATAAGATAAAAGCTGCTGGACTTACAGTTTCAGCGGTAGGTAAGATTGAGGATATTTTCTGCGGAGTGGGAATTACTGAGTCGGTACATACTAATGGAAATATGGACGGAGTGGATAAGACACTTAAATTTATGGATACTGTTGAAAATGGACTGATTTTTACGAATTTAGTCGATTTTGACATGAAATTCGGGCATAGGAACGATTATAAAGGGTATGGAAATGCAATTGAGATGTTTGATAAAAGGATACCTGAGATTATTTCTAAAATGAACAGTGACGATGTGCTTATGATTACCGCGGATCATGGATGCGATCCTACAACACCCGGATGTGATCATACAAGGGAACACATTCCTCTGCTTATCTACGGTAATACTATTAAGGTGAATAATAATCTGGGAGTAAGGGAATGCTTTGCAGATATTGCAGAAACAATATTGGATATTTTAGATGTTGAAAGAATCGGAACAGGTGTTTCTATGTATAAAGAAATAATTCGTTAAATGCGAATGAAGGAGAAATAAATGTTGAAAAATGTAAAGCTATTTTGTATATTGGCTATATTGGTTGCAATATTGACTGTTTTAGGCATGGCTGCTTTAAATAGAGAAGATTTAATTGATGATGAAAATAATAATGAAATTGTAACTGAAGAAACTGTCAGTTTAGTTATTATTGAGCCGGATTACTTAAATCCGCTTGTTTCTAAAAATAAATATGTGCAAGAAGTTGCCGGTTTAGTTTTTGAGGGTTTAACTGAGATAGACGAAACATTAAAACCTCAGCCGGCTCTTGCAAAAGCTTTTGTCCCTGATGAAACGTTAACTTCCTGGAACGTAAGCTTAAGAAACGATATAACGTTTCATGACGGCACTCAATTTGATGCAGATGATGTTGTTTTTACAATCAATAAAATAAAAGAGCTGGGGGAGAATTCTTATTTTGCATATAATGTGGAAAATATTCAATCTGTGAGCAAGATTTCTGATTATGAAGTTACTTTTAAGTTAAATAAAGCTGACAATTTTTTTATGAATAAAATGGATTTACCTATTTTATCCAAAGAATATTATTTAAATAAATCGCTTGAGCATGTGAAAAATTATGTTGGAACTGGTGCATATAAGCAATCTGATGTTACAGAAAATGCCATGAAATTGACTTTTTTTGAGGATTATTATTCTGAAGCTAAAGGAAATATTAAAAATATTGATGTAAAAATAACTACTAAAAATAGACCCGGATTTGAGTTGCTGAAAATGGGAGAAATAGATATTGCAGATACTAATACTGAGGTAGGGGCTTATGGCAGAAGCGCATATAATAATGAAAAGTATGTGACTAGTATTTTTGAGGGTATTGTTTTTAATCCTGAAAATGCAGCATTAAAGGATAGCAATGTTCGCAAGGCTATTTTACTTGGAATAAACAGAGATTTAATTATAAAAAATTATTTGGAAGGATATGGCGATTCGGTGGATTTACCTATAAATCCTAATTCGTATCTGATAAATCAAGAATTAGATAAGTATTCTTTTAATCCGGAACGAGCTCAGGATATATTAACTAATAATGGCTGGAAGGGTAACGAGGCTCTTGGATTTAGAAGTAAAGGCGAATTAAAGTTACAGTTTAATTTATTGGTAAATTCAGATAACGAAAATGCGGAAGCTAAGGCTAACTTTATAAAGGAAAACCTTAAGAATATAGGCATTGATATAATTGTTGTTCCGAAAAATTCTACATTATATAATACGGCTATAGCAGAAAAATCTTATGATTTAGCCATAACAGATTGGGCAATATCTGAATATCCAGAATTTTTATATAATTTTTCAAGTAGTTCGTCTAATAATATTTTTGGGTTTTCAAATGAGGATTATGATTACTACGTTTTTGTAGCTAAAACTGAATATCTTGAAGGGAAACTAAGAGAATATTTCTTTAAAATGCAAGAAATTTTAGTGGAAGAGTTGCCTATTGCAGGATTATACTTTGAAACTTCTACAGTTTACTATAATCAGAGTATGAAGGGAGAACTTAAGCCGACTATAAACAATATATATTCTGGACTTAAGGATATGATGAGAGTTAATTAGTCTTAACAGTAGCAACTGTTGTTATTATTTAGATTACCAGTAAATGAAAATAATATATATGTTTTATCGGAACTCAGGATTTGTGACGAAAGACTTAAAAAAATGCGGGAAGTCTTTCGGCAAATATTCGTTCCTTTTAAAACATATATATTATTTTCATTTATTGGTAATCTAAATAGTGCGCTGTTGTTACTAGTCAGAGTATATGTCGCTGGTCAGAGTACAT
>CAZVVZ010000001.1:50166-52504 GCA_964631135.1 uncultured Eubacteriales bacterium | reverse complement strand
AGGTAAAAAATGTCATATCTAACTGCATTTATAACAGGTGGTATAATTTGTTCAATCGGTCAATTTTTAATAGACAAAACAAAACTTACACCTGCAAGAATTTTAGTATTGTTTATAGTTTCAGGTGTAATTCTTACTGCAATAGGAATATACGAACCTATAGTAAAATTTGGCGGTGCAGGTGCTACGGTACCGCTCACAGGATTCGGATATTCCCTTGTAAAAGGAGTTATAAAGGAAATAAATAATTACGGCTTTTTAGGTATATTTACAGGCGGAATAAAAGCCACAGCGGCCGGAGTAGGCGCTGCCATATTTTTTAGTATGATTGTAGGGTTGATATTTAGACCTCATGCTAAGGCATAATACATGCTTTAGCATTTATTTTAAATAATCTCGTCTTTAATATCTTCTATACTGGACTTTTTGCTTTTTCTCAACACTTCGTTCTTCATTTTACCTGCCGGCTTTTCTATTTCCTTCTTCTTTTCTGTTTTCTTATTCTTTTCCTTTTTTACTTTATTCATGCCGACACCTTTTTTAGCTTCTTCTTCCTTAGCTTCCTCTTTTTTAGTTTCTTCTTTTTTAATTTCCTCTTTTTTCTCCTCTTTTACAACTTTTTCTGCTACCTTTTTTTCTGTTTTTCGTCCAAATTTTTTTCTGCTTAACAATATTATTAAGAAATCTATAACCGTAAGTAAAATAGTAATAAGTCCTATTTTTAGAACATCTTGAATTTCAAAGTAACTTAGGAGTATATAAAATCCTATAATCATAATTCCCATAAAGAAGCCTATAAATGCAAACTCTATGCAGCTAATCACAAAATTTTTATCTCTCTTTTTTAATTCACAAAGCATTTCTTCGCTATAGTCTCTATTCACCAAAATAAGTAGTAACGGAATTATAGCCACTATAAAAGCTAATGTTTGGAAGTAGAATACTTTCAAATCTAAGTTAGCTAAAAGCGCAACCAAAATTGAAATTATAATAGGGAATTGGAACATAATATAATACTTCATATAATGGTTCATGTAATTTTTTATTATGCAGCTTCCCTTTATTAAACTATATATCGATGTCATTTCCGTACCGATAATTGTTGCATCGGCAAATTCATACTCCAGATTCTTTTTTCTATGATGAGTACATATCCCGACATTAGCATCCCTCAATATCGGTAAGTCTTCAACCCCATTTACAATACCTATAGTTTTAATATTCAGCTCACTAAATCCTTCTATTATTTTAGCTTTTTGCCTGCTATTAACTTCGTAAAAAATAACTGTATTGCAAATAGTCTGATAGAGCTGCTCGCCTTCCATATTGTCTAATTCTTTTCCGCTAATCGTTTCTACGTTATCTTCAAATATTCCGGCATTTTTAGCCAATTCTTTAAGTTCTGCTTCCCCCTTCGGGCTTATAACCGCAACCATTATTCCGGCACTGTAAAACCTCTGAATATACTTTTCATAATTTCCGCCTAAAAATTTATCATCTATGCAAACAACCGTCGTTTTATATGCTTTTAACAGAGTACTGTATTTTTTTATTATCAAGTTTGATTTCCTTATAATTCTTTTCTGCTCAATAAATTTTATTATCAATACCAAAATTGCACCCAGAGGAAGTGTTACTAAAAATAATAACAGTCCCGAATATCCTGCAACACTTAGTCTGCTGATAATATCGCCCTCTCCGGTAGCAAAAGAAAATATTGCACCAAACAATAATAATACTATTCCCGCACATCCTATTATATTAAAATATATCTGAATAACTCTTTCAAAATTAGATTCGCAAGCCTTCTTATTATCGACTTCCTTAACCAATCCCCCAAAGTATGTAGTATCTCCGGTACGTATGGCTTCAATAACAGCTTTTCCCTTTTTTACTCTCATTCCCTGATATACTATTTTTTCATTAGCATCATTCTTAAATTTATCTTCTTCCGGACTAAATTCCTTATAAAATTCAAGCGAACTTTCTTCTAAAATTCGGCCATCTACAGGAATAAAATCACCCTTTTCCAAAATAATAATATCACCGGGTACCAGTCTGTCGGTGCTGACTTTACATATGATATTGTCTCTGATTACTTTTGTCTTTTTATTGAAAATCTTATTATATTTTTTTTGCAAAATATGCTCTTTAATCGGCATCAAATTCTTGCCAAATTCATAAATCCTCTGCCATGCTTCATTTTCTTTTAAACCACTATATGAATTGTTAAAGCCTGTAACTTTAGCCATAGTTTCTCACCTCTTATCTTAATTTATATATCGGCAAAATCGAATTGATACTTAATGTATATATACCAATGAGTATATTTAACAGA
>CAZVVZ010000001.1:0-50066 GCA_964631135.1 uncultured Eubacteriales bacterium | reverse complement strand
TCTCCACTCCTTTAATATCGATATACACTATTGTATCACACTTATGTAAACCATGCAAGAAAATTTTCCCATTTTGCTTTATTTTTTGCTATCACTCTGAGCAGTAACTATTTTTTTGTTTACGTAAAAGGAATTTATTGCATTATGTAGAATAATAATATAACTAGGGATATTTTTGACATAAGTGGGGTGAGATTGATTGGCATTTTTAGAGGAGTCTTTAATAGAAGAAATAAAAGCAGCAAATGACATTGTAGATATAGTTAGTGAATATGTAACATTAAAACGTACAGGTACCTCATATAAAGGCCTTTGCCCTTTTCATAAAGAAAAGACACCTTCTTTTTCCGTTTCCGCGGATAAGCAGATTTTTCACTGTTTCGGCTGTGGAGTCGGTGGAGATGTAATAAAATTCTTAATGCAAACTGAAAATGTAGATTTTTATGAAGCGGTTCAAATGCTTGCAGATAGAGCAAAAATCACACTCCCTGAAGATAATTCTAATGTAGATTTAACTAAAATAAAGCATAAAGAGCGACTTTTTGAGATAAATTTAGTAGCTGCAAAATATTTTAGAAATAACTTATATTCTCCCGAGGCAAAACCCGCTCAAGAATATTTAAATAAACGTCATTTGGACAACGAAACCGTAAATAAATTTGGATTAGGTTTTGCATTTGGCAACAAAAATGATTTATTTAACTACCTTAAAGAATCAGGGTTTACTACTACTGAAATGGTAGATTCAGGTTTGATAATCCAGAACGAAAATAATTTTGTAGATAGGTTCCGACAGCGACTTATGTTCCCTATATTTGATATAAAAGAACGAGTAATTGCATTCGGCGGAAGAGTTCTTGATACCTCACTTCCTAAATATATGAACTCTCCTGAAACTCTTATCTATAATAAAGGTAAAAACATTTATGCACTGAATTTTGCAAAACGTGCAAAAGTGAATAAATTATTGATGGTAGAAGGCTATATGGACGTCATATCTTTACACAAAGCAGGAATTCCTAATGCAGTAGCGTCTTTAGGTACTGCTCTTACAGAATCTCAAGGACGTCTGATGAGAAAATACGTCCCGGAAATAATTTTAGGATACGATGCAGATGGTGCAGGGCAGAATGCCATTTTACGTGGATTAGATATATTAACCTCTTTAGGTTGTAATGTAAAAGTGTTAAAAATACATGATGCAAAAGATCCGGACGAGTTTGTAAATAAATTCGGAGCAGAAAAAATGCAAAAACTAATGGATAAATCTATTACATTGGTGGAATTCAAGCTGGACAATTTGAAAAAAAATATAGATATATCTAATACCGACGGAAAAATAGCTTATTTAAATTCTGCAGCAGAAGTTTTAGCAAAAATAAGTAATTCTATGGAAAGAGAGCTGTATATAAATAAACTTGCAACCGAATTAGGTATAGGTATAGAGGCTATATATTCCGAAATAAATAAAAAAATATCTAAAGGGGCTGCAAAGCCTGTAAAAACTTCTTATACGGTTTCAAATATAAAAAGTAATTTGGAAATACCTGACATACCAAAAAACGTATATGATGCGGAAAAATTATTGATTTTTTTGCTATGCCAGAATGACAGAAAGATTTTTAACGTTATAAAAAAATATATGAATTATGATAATTTTAGAGTTAATTTATATCGCAAATTGGCCGAAAAATTATATGTGTATTTTGAAAGTCAAAAACATCAAAATATCATAGATTTATTTTCAGATGAAAATGATATAAATGTTGTTACAGGAATTATGCAAGAAGATATCAATTTTGGGAATAATAACGAGAGAGCGCTTTTTGATGCAATTGATATTCTTCGCAAATTTGACTTAGAAAAAGAAAAAAATGAAATTTTAAAAAGCTTAAAAGATAACCCGCAAGGACCTGAAGCTGAAGTATTGGAAAGAAGGCTAAACGATGTGATTTTTAAATTGCATTCCGTTTCTGCCGAGAGGAGGAAATAATTTTGGAAGGAAAAGAAACTAATAAGAATGAGAGTATAAAAAAACTAATAGAATTAGGAAAAAGCAAAGGTTCACTTACTTATGAACAGATAATGAATGAACTGGATGGGGTTGATTTAGACCCCGAGCAGATAGAAAAAATTTACGAAACTTTCGAATCTAACGGAATAGAAATACTTGATGATTTTGATGAAAATTTCAGTGAAGAATTATTAGACGTTGAAAACAGTGAAATGGCTTTACCTGACGGAACCAGTGTAGATGACCCTGTCAGAATGTATTTAAAGGAAATCGGTAAAGTCCCTCTTCTTACAATGGAGGAAGAAATTAAGTTAGCTGAAGATATGGCTAATGGAGATGAGAATGCTCGCAAAAGATTAGCCGAAGCTAATTTACGTCTTGTTGTAAGTATTGCAAAAAAGTATGTTGGACGTGGAATGCTTTTCTTGGATTTAATTCAAGAAGGAAATATGGGACTTATTAAAGCTGTTGAAAAGTTTGACTATACAAAGGGCTATAAATTCAGTACTTATGCAACTTGGTGGATAAGGCAGGCTATTACAAGAGCCATAGCAGACCAGGCTAGGACAATACGTGTTCCTGTTCATATGGTGGAAACAATCAATAAATTGATAAGAATAAAAAGGCAGTTATTACAGCAGCTAGGTCGTGAAGCTACTCCGGAAGAGTTGGCTCGTGAAATGGAGCTTCCTGTTGAAAGAATTGCAGAGATTGAAAAAATTTCTCAAGAGCCTATTTCGATAGATACTCCTATCGGTGAAGAGGAAGATAGCCATTTAGGTGACTTTATACCTGATGATGATGCTCCTGCTCCGGCAGAATCTGCAGCTTTTACTTTACTAAAAGAGCAGTTGGTTGATGTATTAAGCACATTAACACCTAGAGAAGAGAAAGTATTAAAACTTAGATTTGGCCTTGATGACGGAAGAGCTAGAACTTTGGAAGAAGTTGGTAAAGTATTTAAAGTAACCAGAGAAAGAATCCGTCAGATAGAAGCAAAAGCTTTAAGGAAATTACGTCATCCTAGCAGAAGTAAAAAATTAAAAGACTACTTAGATTAACTTCATGTCGCTTCGCGACAAAATATTAAGGTATTATAGAAATAAGGGACTTTTTCAGCAACCTCTGTGAAAAGCCCCTTTGTTTTTTAAGGAATTTCCTATTACATAAAAATTGGTTACTAGTCAGACTGCTACTATGCGAAAATAATATATATGTTTTAAAAGGAACGAATATTTGCCGAAAGGCTTCCAGTATTTTTAAAGCCTTTCGTCGCAAATCCTGAGTTCCGATAAAACATATATATTATTTTCGCATAGCAGCAGTCTGACTAGTAACCAATTTTTTATATTTTGTTTAACGTACTCTTTTAATAATAAAATCCGTTATTATACTTATGAACTTCTACAGTGTCACTATCTTTTACAGCTATAATTTCCATAATTCCATCATTGTCTATATCTGCAATCTCAATAATATTGCTTATTTCTTTCTCCCCGATTATTTCTAATATGTTACTTACAAGATTAGCTGAACTGTCAAATAAAGCTACACTTGTTTTTTTATCGTTTATGGTACTGATTATATATTCTTTTTCATTATTGCCGTCTAAATCAACTTCAATGCACTGTTTTTTCGATATATCGATTAAGTATGTATTTACGTTCTGGATATATTCTGATATTTCATTTCCAACCGTATATTTTCTGGGAATTGCATTATACTTTCCTTCAATAGCTATTTTACTGGTCTTTGATATTGTCTTTTTGCTTACATTTGCTTTTTCCGTTAATTTATGTTCTCCGATTTCGGCAGAAACTTTATATCCGTCATAATAAAAAATAGGTACTACATATTCAAATTTGTCACCGGACTTTGTAAACTTTAAAGAAGCCATTTTAGAATCTACCGTTGTATTCTCTATTTCTAAATCAGCTATGTTTCCTGCACTATCAATACTATAAAATTTATATATGTACCCATTATCTGATTTATCATAAATGTATGTAAAATCTTTATTTTTGTCGTTATTATATTCTGATAATACTACTCCAAAGTCAGTTATTTCACTATAGTCTATATTATTACTTAGAACTTTTTGCGAAACAAGTTCATTATTTTTAAGTGTAATACCGTATAATAAATTGTCCTTTTCTTCTATTACCAGCGATATCTCCGAAGAAACCGAAGCCGTACTTAAAATATTCCCGGAAAATTTATATGAATTGGGGACAGTGTAACTATTATTGCCGGATTTATTTAAAGAAAATATTACTATTACTGTTGCTAGTACAATAATAAGTGTTAACACCACAGAAATAAGCATTATTTTTCTTTTCGCTTTTTTTATGTTATTTTCTTTTGTTTTTAAATCTTCCATAGTCGTTCTCCTTTGTTTTTAGTTTTTCCTATGTATATATTATCGTATTTTTTTCCCAAATAAAAGTAAAAGGCAAAAAAAATTCCCGAGATTTCTCTCGGGATTACTTTAATTATTGTAATAAAGTCAAGACTTGTTGAGGCTGTTGATTTGCCTGTGCCAACATCGCCATAGCAGATTGATTTAGTATGTTATTCTTTGTGTACTTAACCATCTCTGCAGACATGTCGACATCACGGATACGTGATTCGGCTGCACTCAAGTTTTCTTCGGTAGCACTTAAATTACTTATCGCATATTCCATTCGATTTTGTATAGCTCCAAGTGTTCCTCTCTGAGAAGCTACCGCATCCAAGGCGAAATCAACAGCATCTAGGACATCGTTGGCAGAGCTCGCAGTAGAAATATCTATTGAAAATTTTGCCCCATCATTTTTAACATTCAGTCCTATCGATGACATATCGCCTATTCCTATTGCTAAAATGTCTTCGGAATATGTGTTGGCTCCAATCTTAAAATCTGCCTTAATACCGAAGGAATCATCAGCTGTTACTATCGTTTTACCGTTCAGACTTTCCAGTGATACTTCATTTCTCCAGAAATTAACTATAATTCCCGCATCAGAAAAGTTTATTTTTCCGGTAACTGTTTTTGTCATCACTATATCGGATACATAACTTATCGTATTACCGGTTTCCGGATCAGTAAAACTAACGTATGCACGTTCTCCTTCTTTAGCAGTTATCGTATACGTTGTACCTGTATTCGCATTTACAACATCCACTATACCGGCATCAAATGTGCCACCATTTTCTGCCCTTTGAACTGCAAGTTCACCATCTAACAATTTCTTTGAGTTAAAGGTCGTTGAAGTCGCTATTCTATCAATTTCATCACGTAGTGTACTAAGCTCACTCGTAATAGATGTTCTATCGTTGTCTGTCAATACACCGGTGTTTTGCGCCTTTATTACAAGCTCCCTCATTCTTTGTAAAATGTCAGTCGTTTGCTGCAATGCACCTTCTGCGGTTTGGATTAATGAGATACCATCTTGCGCATTATCCTGAGCTTGCTTTAGACCTCGGATTTGAGCACGCATCTTCTCACTAATCGCTAATCCCGCAGCATCATCAGCAGCACTGTTGATTCTCATTCCTGAAGATAACTTCTGGATTGATTTTTCTACGTTTGACTGATTTACTCGCAATTTGTTCTGCGCATTAAGCGCCATTAGGTTAGTGTTGATTCTCATATAAATTCCTCCTTGAATTCTTTGTATTGACATCTTCCTTGTGTCAACGCCAAAAACTCCTTGCCAGTGCAAAGAGTCTCTCGGCTGTTTAGAGTATCGTCTAAACCAATTATTTACTTAACTTATTTTTTGTATTTTCTTATTTTTTTCGCCGTATAATTTAAGAACACACTTAAATTTATATGTATCTTAGATATTGTCTTTAATATTCAGTGCCAATTATTTTTATATTAAAGACCACTTATCCTTTTCTATTGTAGTAATGACAAGATTGTTTGTGGTTGTTGATTTGCCTGAGCTAACATTGACATAGCAGATTGATTTAAGATAGAGTTCTTTGTATAAGATACCATCTCTTCAGCCATATCTACATCTCTGATACGAGATTCAGCAGCTGTTAAGTTTTCTTCGGTTGTAGATAAGTTGCTTACTGCATATTCCATTCTGTTTTGGATAACACCAAGATTAGATCTTTGAGCAGATACTTTATCAAGTGCATAGTCAATCGCATCTAACGTATCATTTGCTGTTGTAGCACTACTAATATCAATTGAGAATTTTTCAGTACCCATATTTCTATTTAGTCCTACAGCGGACATATCTCCGATACCGGCTGATAAAACGTCCTCATCAAATGTATTAGCACCAATCTTGAAGTCAGCTCTGTTTGTAACTGCTGCTGTTTTTATTGTCTTTGTTGCAAGTTCAACATCTTCATCACCAAAGTCTATAGAAACTCCGATATCTGCAAATGTTACTTTACCGCTAATAGATTTTGTATTTGTAAATGTTACATCTGAATATGATACATTACCATCTTCATCAGTTATTTTTAATCTATTGTTGTCAAAAGTTGCTGCTAAGGTAAATGTTTTTCCTGCATCAGCAGATGCAACATCAACATTTTTAAGCCCAGTAATGGTTGAGCCAGCATCAAGCTTTGTTGACATACTGCCATCTAACAATTTCTTTCCGTTAAATGTAGTAGATGTAGCAATTCTGTCGATTTCATCCTGTAGTGTGCTAAGTTCGTTTGAGATAGATGTTCTATCGTTGTCTGTTAACACACCTGTGTTCTGAGCTTTAATAACAAGCTCTCTCATTCTTTGAAGAATGTCTGTTGTTTGTTGTAAAGCACCTTCAGCTGTTTGTAATAACGATATACCGTCTTGTGCATTAGATTGGGCTTGATCTAAGCCTCTGATCTGAGCACGCATCTTTTCACTTATTGCTAAGCCTGATGCATCGTCTGCTGCACTGTTAATTCTTAAACCTGAAGATAATCTTTGAATTGATTTTTCTACACTACTTTCATTTGCTGATAACTTATTTTGGGCATTTAATGCCATTACGTTTGTATTAATTCTCATAATAATTCCTCCTTGAATTTGAAATTTCTCATCCTTGAAAAACTTCAATTCCGGAGAACATTACTTCTCCGTTATTGAAGTAATGAAAGGATCGCTTGTGGCTGTTGATTTGCTTGTGCTAACATCGCCATAGCAGATTGATTTAATATGCTATCCTTTGTATAGCTTACCATTTCTTCAGCCATATCTACGTCACGGATACGAGATTCAGCAGATGTTAAGTTTTCTTCGGTTGTAGATAAGTTGCTTACCGCATATTCCATTCTGTTCTGCATAACACCAAGAGTGGATCTCTGTGATGCAACTGTCTCTAAAGCATAGTCCAAATTATCTAATGTTTCATTAGCTAAATCAGCTGTGCTTATGTCTATTCCGAACTTTTCATTAGCTTTCATATCTCTGTTTAATCCAGTTGAGGACATATCACTAATGCCGCACGATAAAACGTCTTCTTCATATGTGTTTGCACCAATCTTAAAGTCTGCTCTTTTCTGAGCAGCAGATGTTGTAATTGTTCCGGCTGCACTTGCTAATGCTACATCATCGTCGCCGAAATCTACAATTATTCCTGCATCAGCAAAGTTAACCCTTCCTGCAACAGCAGTTGCACCACTACCAAAAGATATATCTGACACTGCTGTATGTGTACTACCTGCTTCATCAGTCCATGTCATTTGTAATCTTCCGTTTGAATCTACAGTATTTGCAATCGTATATTCCGTGCTTGAATCAGCATTAGCTACATCTATTCTTGCATATGAGCCAATATTAGCAGATTCCATTTCATTTCCTAATTCACCATTTAATAGTTTTTTACTGTTAAATGTTGTAGAAGTAGCAATTCTGTCAATTTCATCACGTAGTGTACTTAACTCGCTTGAGATAGATGTTCTATCGTTATCTGTTAATACACCTGTGTTTTGGGCTTTAATAACAAGCTCTCTCATTCTCTGAAGAATGTCTGTTGTTTGTTGTAAAGCACCCTCTGCTGTTTGAATTAAGGAAATACCGTCCTGTGCATTGTCTTGAGCTTGACCAAGACCTCTGATTTGTGCACGCATTTTTTCACTGATTGCAAGTCCTGCAGCATCATCAGCTGCACTGTTGATTCTTAAACCTGAAGACAATCTTTGGATTGACTTTTCTACACTTGATTGGTTTTTTGTTAATTTGTTTTGTGCGTTTAACGCCATAACATTAGTATTAATTCTCATAATAAATTCCTCCCTGAATTTTAATTATTTTTTTCATCCGTGACTTTCATTACATATTAACTTAAGTCTACTCTTACTGTAATAAAGTAAGAATTTTTTCAGGCTGTTTATTTGCCTGAGATAACATCGCCATAGCAGACTCATTTAGAATACTGTTTTTGGTGTATGTTACCATTTCTTCTGCCATGTCAACATCCCTGATTCTTGACTCGGCAGCTGTTAAATTTTCTTCCGTTGTGGATAGATTATTACTGGAATATTCCATCCTGTTTTGAACGGTACCTAAGCTTGATCTTTGCTCTGAAACTTTATTTAGTGCATAATCTATTGCACTTAAAGCTTCATTCGCTTTTTGTGCTGTACTGATATCGATAGAGAATTTTTCAGTTTTATCTGTTTTATTTAGTCCCTTCGAACTCATGTCACTTATACCAACAAACATTACGTCTTGTGTATAAGTATTAGCGCCAATCTTAAATTCCGCTCTTTGCCCACTTGCTACATCTGCCGTTGCTACTTTAGTACCGGCAATAGCATTTGTTACTGTAACACCCGTCTCACCGTAATCGATACTTATTCCTGCTCCTGAAAAATTAACTTGACCTGACACCGTATCTGTATCAGAAACATATGTCTTGTCTGAATAATCAGTTTTTGCTACACCGTCATCTGTCCAAGAAACTTTTATTTTTTCCTTAGTAGAGTCATAGGAAAATGTATACTCTATCCCCTCTTTTGCATTTGAAGCATCTACTGCTACTGCATTAGTGAGGCTATTAGTAGCCACTTTTGTTCCCATGTCACCGGTTAAAAGTTTCTTGCCGTTGAATGTTGTAGATGTTGAAATTCTGTCAATTTCATCACGAAGTGTACTAAGTTCGTTACTAATAGACGTTCTGTCTTCATCCGTCAATACGCCTGTGTTTTGCGCCTTAATAACAAGCTCTCGCATCCTTTGAAGAATATCGGTAGATTGCTGTAAAGCACCTTCTGCAGTTTGTAATAACGATATGCCGTCTTGTGCATTGGATTGAGCTTGATTCAATCCTTTTATCTGTGCTCTCATCTTTTCACTTATCGCAAGTCCTGAAGCATCGTCTGAAGCTCCGTTTATCTTAAGACCTGAAGATAATTTCTGAATTGATTTTTCCACATCATTTTGGTTCTTAGACAGCATATTTTGTGCATTTAAGGCCATTACATTTGTATTGATTCGCATCACTCTCCCTCCTTTCTGTTTTAATTTTTTTAAAACAAAAAACAGATACTGCATCTCGCTCAGAATTCCGGAAATTGAGATACTTAAAAACAAAGAGAATAAACCCTTTATTTTTAGGTCTCTTTTCATAAGTATTCGTCCGTGAACACTGAAATCTTCCTTGATTATTATGCTTTCCGGAATTCGAGTTTGGATACTCTATCCGTTCACAGTATATATCGACCCGAACTTAAAATACCTTAATACTTTTTTAAAACTTTTTAAATGTTATGTAAATCGAAGATTGCCCAAGCTGAATTGCTATGCTAGTTTTAAGGTTGTAAAAAAAAATAATGGGGATGCAAAAAAATCCCCATTATTTTTTCTAAACAATATCAAACATTTTAATCTTTTGATGAGCCACCTGCTATTCTAAGAAGAGATAATAATAAATTGATAAAGTCTAAATACAGACTAAGTGCTCCATAAATAGCCAATGTTTGCACCATTTCTTCATTTCCGTTTGCATAGTTATATATAGCTTTTAATTTTTGCATATCCCATGCAGTCAATCCTAAAAATATAACCAAAGTAATATATCCTAATGCGATATCTAATGTGCCACTATACATTCCGAAAAAGCTAAATATATAGTTTATAAATGTCATTATTATTACACCGAATAACCCCATAATAAGTATAGATGCGAATTTACTTAAATCAGCTTTTGTATAATGTCCGTAAAATGCCATAGCTCCAAACATTAGCGCACTTCCCATAAATGCTTTATATATAAGTCCTATATTATATACATAAAATATAGATGCCAATGTAATGCCATTTACAACAGAGTATGCCACAAATGCTATTTTTGCTCTGCTAGATGACATATTTTCTGATGTAAGCATTTTAGAAATATATATTACCAAAATAACTTCTGCTATAGCAAATATCCATATAAGCATCGGATTCATCCAAAATAGATATGATAATCCTGTTGTAACTAAACCGTATGATGTTAATGCGGTAATCAATATACCCATAAACATCCACATAAATACACTTGCAAAAAATCTCGAACGTCCTCCTACATCTTGTATAACATTATTGTTTTCTTCATACATAAAATTACCCCCTTATTCTTTTGCTATATCTCTATGAGACATCTGGACTCTATGTCCGTGCTCAGTTAAGCGTTTTGTTATCTCTTCGGTCAGCACAACAGATCTATGCTTGCCTCCTGTGCAACCTATCCCGACAATAAGCTGTGTTCTGCCTTCTTTTATATACTCAGGAATAACAAATTCTAAATAGTCCATAATTTTAGTAATAAGTATCTCCGTTTCCGGAAATCTCATAACATAGTCTTTGATTTTTTCATTCCTTCCCGTAAATTCTCTCAAAGAATCCACATGATAAGGATTCGGTAAAAATCTGGCATCAAACACCAAATCCACATCATTTGGTATTCCGTTTTTAAATCCGAAAGATGTTATTCCGATAAATAGCTCCTCAAATTTTTTACCATATTCAAAAATATCTAATAGCTGTTCTCTTAACTTTTTTGTCGTTAAATTAGACGTATCAACAACATAATCTGCTCTTTTTCTGATAGCCTGTAATTTCTCTCTTTCCTTTTTAATGCCTACTTCCAGTCTGTCATTTGGTGAAAGAGGGTGACGTCTCCTTGTGGTTTTGAATCTTTTTATTAGAGTTTCATCCGAAGCATCTAAAAACAATATCTCATACTTATATCCCGAATCCTCGATTGTGGATAAAGTCGTGGAAACAGAATTTTCAAACAATTTCCCGGCTCTTAAGTCCATAACTATTGCAACATTTTCTATTTTGTCTTCCGACATTTTACATATTTCCAAAAACTTAGGTACAATAGCAGGTGGAAGATTGTCCACACAAAAGAAATCCATATCCTCCAAAATTTTTACAGCTTGGCTTTTACCGGCACCGGATACACCTGTTACAATTACTATTCTCATTCGCCCACCTCCAAAATTTCTGTTTCTAATTCTATATTATATTTTTCTTTCACTTTGATTTTTATATATTTAATCAATTCTTTTACGTCTTCTGCAGTAGCATTTCCGGTATTAACTATAAAACCGGCATGCTTTTCAGACACTTGCGCTCCTCCGATAGAAAATCCCTTAAGTCCAAGTTCCTCAACCATTTTACCTACATAGTGTCCATCCGGCCTTTTAAAAACACTGCCGGCACTCGGCATATTAAGCGGCTGTTTATCTATCCTCGCACCTATATATTTTTGCATGTTTGCCCAAATTTCTTCTTTTTTACCGTCGCTTAATTTAATTACAGATTTTAATATTATACCTTTAATCTCTCCTAATTTAAATGCACTTTTCCTATAGCCAAAATTATGAGTTTCTTTCTCTAACGTACATATATTAAATTCTTCATCTAAGTACATTGTTTTTTCAACAACGTCCTCCATAGAGCCGCCATATGCACCGGCATTCATAAAAACAGCTCCTCCCACTGTACCCGGTATCCCGAAAGCCCACTCAAAACCGGTAAGTGAATTTTCCAAAGTACTCTGTGCCAAAGCATTCACACTGCAAGCTGCGCCAACCGTAACATAACTACCGTCAAAAGATATTTTTTTAAATTCTTCTCCCAGTTTTATGACGATTCCTCTTATTCCTCTATCTGATATCAGTAAATTGCTTCCGTTCCCCATAATAAAAAATGGGATATTGTTTTCTTTTATATATTTCAGAATTTGTATAAGTTCAATTTCAGAATTTACAACAATAAAACAGTCAGCAACACCGCCAATTTTAAAGCTGGTATGATTTTTCATATTTTCATTATATGTGATTTTAGTTTTATCAGAAATAAATTTCTCAATTTCGTTATACAAATTTATCACTCCCATCTTTTCTAATATTATTCTAAATTTATACTAAAATTCTTCAATTTCTATTCCTGTGTAATACCATTTTAAAATCTCATCATATTTAAAACCTTCCTCAGCCATACCTATTGCGCCATTTTGGCTCATTCCTACTCCATGTCCCCAGCCTTTCCCATTTAGCACATATTTAGTGGGAATAACAGAGTATTCCGTTTCTTTGTCTTTACCCTTAACTACTATTTTTTCCAGCTCAGAAGAAATATTTTCAGTTCCTTTACTTTTAGCTACACTCACTTCAGAAAAATTTTTTGTTGAAGTATTGCCGTCTACATCAATTATTGATACCGATGCATCTGTTTCTATATCATAAAACTGACTTTTTACTTCACTTGTCCCGTAAAAAAATCTTGCATTCTCTTTAGTAACCACATATGAGTCGTCGCTTCCTTTAAACTCAAGCTCTAAAACAGCTCCGCTCGGCGATTTTTTTAAACTGTTTATTCCAAGTAATGTGCCGATTTTTTTAGATTTATTTGCCAAAATATCTTTTATTTGTTCTGCCGTAAAAGTTACCGACCAGTTAGAAGTCGAAAGCCCTTCAGGCTGGTATTTATCTTCTACTGCCACTAAATACGGGATTTTAGCTGTCCAAACATTCTCAGAGTTTTCAGTATATCCGGCACTTGTGGAAAAATAGTATGTCGTAATCGGTTCACCCTCATACGTCGCGATCTCGCCCCTAGTTTTATCTACAGCTTTCGTTGTATCTTCATGTTCTGCCGAAACTCCGCCATAAGCCTGATCCGCAGTTGTGTATGTTAAATCAAATTTCCATTTCTTATACTTATCAAGCATTGTACAAGTATATGTTCTTGCCGCAACAGCTTGAGCCTTTAATGCTTCCATGGGATGGCCCGTCGCAATTTCTTTAGGAACTACCCCATATAAATACTCTTCTAAGTCCAGGACATTTATTACCGTTAAATCACTTCCGTCAATTCTAAAAATTACTAAAGCTCCTCTATATTCTTTACCGTTATATGAAAGGAATTCATCTTCCTCAATGGTAGTGATTGAAACTCCATATTCTTCATCCACTGTACAAGTATCGCTTTTAGCCGGACTGCTTACCTTTATCTTATTAGCACCACTTTTTTCAACAGTAACTTCGCCGTTCATTTTCCCAATATCGCTAATCATAACTCCGGACGGTGCAGACACAGTAAACTTATTTAATGCATTACTGCCATAACTAAGTCCAATACGTACAGTTTCAGGCAACTCAAATGCGAAACTGCTATTAAATAATATAAATACTAAAAGAAAACCGTAAATTATCTTCTTCATATATAATTCCTCACAGCAAAAAATCTTTCCGACTATTATTTTATCATATTTTTACGACATTTTATATTAAATTTTTGTAACATAATATCGAATGTGCTACTATTATATGAAAATAATATATATGTTTTAAAAGGAACGAATATTTGCCGAAAAACTTCTCGTATTTTTTAAAGTCTTTCGTCGCAAATCCTGAGTTCCGATAAAACATATATATTATTTAGTAGTCTGAATAGCAACTCGAATGCATTGCTGTAGATTAAAGCTCTTCATTTTGCTTTTCCTCACCAATTGTTGTTGTTTCTCCATGCCCCGGATAAACAACAGTATCGTTAGGCAATTCAAAAAGTTTGGTCTTTATTGATTTTTTTATTTCATATAAATTCCCCGTAGGCAAATCACATCTTCCATATGTGCCTTTAAATAAAGTATCTCCGGAAATTAAAATTCCATTTCCGTATAAACAACTCGACCCTGATGTATGGCCGGGGGTATGAATAATTTCAAAATTAAGAGTGCCTACTTGAATTTCATCATTTTCAAAAAATATCTTGTCCGGAACGACTGTGATTTCTTTTAAAATAATGTCTTTTCCCATAGTAATATCTTCATCTTTAATATTATCCTCTTCTTTATCTAAACAGGCAACCGGAACTTTTAATTCATTTCTAAGCCAGTCAACTCCCATAATATGATCAAAATGGCAATGAGTTAAATAAATATATTTTACATTAAGCTCTTCTTCCTTTATAAACTTAGTAATTTCTTCCGATTCATATCCGGGATCTATAACCAGTGCCTCTTTGAACTTGTCGTCGTAAACTATATAACAATTTGTTGGCATTATTCCAACAGATATTTTCTTTATCATTTATATTCTCCTTAATTTTTTACTCCCCTACGTTAAATGGACTTTCTATAATAATAGTAACAGGACCGTCATTTAATAATTCAACCTTCATGTCCGCTCCGAAAACACCTTTTTCTACTTTCCGTCCTGAATCGGTTCTTACCTTTTCTAGAAAAATCTCATACATCTTTTCTGCTTTTTCCGGTTCTTCTGCCATAATAAAGCTTGGGCGATTCCCTTTTTTCGTATCTGCATACAAAGTAAACTGAGAAATAATTAAAAATTCTCCGTTTATATCTTGAATGTTCAAATTCATTTTATCTTCTTCATCTTTAAAAACTCTAAGACCAACCAATTTTTTCACACAGTATTCTAAATCTTTTTCTGTGTCACCTTTTTTTACTCCAAACAATACTAAAAAGCCTTCCTTAATCTCTCCTTTTACTTCTCCGTCTACTTTTACAGATGCATACTTTACTCTTTGAATAACTAATCGCATAAAAATCTCCCCACTAACTCTTTTTTCTCCTTACTTCATACACACTGTCTACTTTTTTTAATGCTTTAATAACTTTATTTAAATGATCTATGTCGGACAGCTGAACTTCAACCTGAAACATAGCCACTCTATCTTGTAAAACTCTTGCATTTATCGCATTTATTTTCCCTTTTGCATCACTAACTGCAGACGAAACATCGGCAAATAAGCCGTTTCTGTCATTTGCGAATACTTCGATTTCAGCATTATATTCTGTATTCTTTGCTTTAAACCATTCAACATCTATTAAACGATTTATATCTTCGGTAAAATTTGTTACGTTAGGACAATCGCTTCTGTGGATTGAAACTCCTCTGCCTTTAGTTATATACCCTACTATTTCATCTCCGGGAAGCGGATTACAGCATTTAGACAGTCTTACTAAACAGTTATCTATCCCTTTTACGACTATGCCACTTGGCGGAGCCTTCCTTACTTTTTTGCTTTTCTCATTCTCAGAAGTAATTTCCGGTTTTAAATTTTTAGCTTCCTCGATTTTACGTTCTTTTTCATATTCTTCTTTTAATCGCCCAATAATTTTACCAACAGGCAAAGCACCGTATCCTATAGCCGCATAGCAGTCGTCAAGCTTTCCAAAGCTATATTTTTTTAGCATCGGCTCAACCCATTCAGGTCTAAATAAGTCCGCATTTGTAAGCCTTAGCCTCTTTAACTCTTTTTCAACAGCTTCTTTACCGTTTTCAACATTTTCTTCGTATCCTTCTTTTTTAAACCACTGTATCATCTTAGCACGTGCATTAGCGCTTTTAACAATATTCAGCCAGTCCCTGCTTGGCCCCTTTGAATTTGAAGAGGTTATTATTTCAACAACATCTCCGTTGTGAAGTTCATATCCAATCGGTACCATTTTATCGTTTACTCTTGCGCCAACCATCTTATTGCCAACTTCGCTATGAACTCTATATGCAAAGTCAATTGGGGTAGAATGCACAGGGAGCTGATAAACATCACCTTTTGGTGTAAATACAAATACGTCATCGCTAAATAAGTCAAACTTTAGATTTTCCATCAAGTCGTTACCGTCTTTAGTCTCTTTCTGCCACTCAACAGTACGTCTTATCCAACTAATCTTTTCGTCAAAAGAGTCCTTTTTATCTGTAGTTTTTTCTTTATATTTCCAGTGAGCCGCAACCCCATACTCCGCGGTTCTATGCATATCCCATGTCCTAATTTGTATTTCAAAAGGATGACCTGTATTTCCGACTAACGTAGTGTGAAGAGACTGATAACCGTTAGCCTTCGGCATAGCAATATAATCCTTAAAGCGCCCCGGAATAGGTCTGTACATCTCATGGACAAGCCCTAAAACCGCATAACAGTCTTTTACCGAATTAACTATAATCCTGAGTGCAAATAAATCAAAAATTTGATCTATTTCCTTATTCTGCTCTTTCATTTTTCTATAAATACTGTAGAAATGCTTAGGCCTGCCTTCAATATCCGCTTCTATATTAACTTCTTTTAATTTCGCTTTTATATTAGTAATAATATCATTTATAAACTTTTCTCTTTCATTTCTTCTCTGAGAAATGGCCTCTACCAATTTATAGTATGCATCCGGATCCAAATACCTTAAGCATAAATCCTCAAGTTCCCACTTTATAGAATACATTCCCAATCTATGAGCTAAAGGCGCATATATTTCTAATGTCTCTCTTGCTTTGTCTATTTGCTTTTGTTTATCTGTATACCCAAGAGTCTTCATGTTGTGTAATCTATCAGATAATTTTATAAATATAACCCTAATATCCATCGCCATCGCCATAAACATTTTTCTTAAGTTTTCGGCTTGCTGCTCTTCTTTCGTATTATATGGTATTTTACCGAGTTTTGTAACACCATCAACTAAATTTGCTATTTCTTCGCCGAATTCATTTTTTATATCCTCATAAGTATATTCCGTATCTTCAATAACATCGTGTAATAATCCGGCGCAAATAGAAGCATCATCTAATTCAAAGCTAGTCAAAATTAAAGCAACTTTGGCAGGGTGTTTAAAAAAAGGCTCGCCGGACTCTCTTAGCTGGCCTTCATGCGCTTTTTTAGAAAATTCATAAGCCTTTCTTATTATCTCATGGTCTTTATTTTTAGAATAAACATTTACTCTTTCAATTATTTCGTCTGCTGTAGGTATCGCCATATAATTTTCATCCCTTTACTGTTTAATTATCCTTTTATAGTATGTCATTTTTTCAGCTTAATTGCAATATATATCAAATAAAAAGGTAGTCTTCGTGGTACTTGTTCAGACTGCTGCTATATGAAAATAATATATATGTTTTATCGGAACTCAGGATTTGCGACGAAAGACTTTAAAAAATACGGGAAGTCTTTCGGCAAATATTCGTTCCTTTTAAAACATATATATTATTTTCATATAGTCGCAGTCTGAACAGTGTCATCTTCGGTTACTGGTCAGAGTATATATGTTTGAACGAATGTTTGTAGAAAGGAATGATATTAAATATGAAAAAATACATATTTACAATTTTTATTTCAGTACTTGTCTTATTTTGTATTATTTTCCCCGAATCAATGATTTCTTCTGCAAAAAATGGGATATCTCTTTGGTGGAGAATAGTGTTGCCCTCTTTACTCCCTTTTTTAATATTATCTAATCTAATAATAAAAACCGCACTTCCAAAGTTTTTTGGAAAACTATTAAATCCTATTATGCAATTTGTATTTAAACTGCCGGGAATATCTGCTCTTGCAGTTTTTCTAGGAATGGTAGGCGGATATCCGGTAGGAGCGAAAGTTACAGCTGATTTAAGGAAAAATAATACCATCTCATCTACCTCAGCAAATCATTTAATCGCATTTACAAATAATGCCGGTCCTCTTTTTATAAGTGGTGCTATAGGCATAGGATTATACAACAATCCAAAAATCGGGACACTCCTTCTAATCACTCACTATCTTTCTGCATTAGTTGTCGGGATTCTTCTTAAAAAATCAAAAGAGCCCTCTTTAAAAAGCAATGATATAGAATTTGAAGTAATTACTTTTTCAAAATTAGGCAATGTATTAAATGAATCTGTTAAAAATTCAATATCAAGTGTAGTGGCTATAGGTGGATTTATAGTACTTTTTTCAATAATTTCAACTATTTTTTTAGAAACAGGTATTATATCTGCAATTTCTAAACTTATTTTTCCAAATTTAGATAGAAGTGTATCTTTAGCAATATTTACAGGAATACTTGAAGTTACAAACGGGGTAAATTTATTATCCACCGCATCTATCCCATTGATGAAAAAACTTGTGATAACTGCTGTTGTCCTTGGCTTCGGAGGCTTTAGTATTCATACTCAAACTTTAAGTGTACTTGCAAAAACAGATATAAAAATAAGCTCCTATCTAATCGGTAAAACCCTTCAAGGTATTATCGCAGGAGCTTTAACATATCTTGCCTTACTTTATACAAACTTTTCGGAAATTTTATTAACACCTGTATTTTCAGGAGCAGAATACAATTCATATGGTTTTAATGCAGTACTTTCCGTAATTTTAGGGCTATTTGTATTTACTGTTATTTTTAAAATATTTCAAACATTATATTACTGTAAATAAATATTGTAAGAAATTATCTATTCGCAAGCAATTCCAATAGCCTTAGGAACATCAATCACAAATGCTATGCCCTTACCCGGCTTTGCCAACTCCATACCTGTAGAAATTGCTTCTAAAACACTATCTGTTTTTTCTTTTTCAATAAGAGTAAAAATTACCTCTTTTTCCGGTTCTATTAAAATTCCTAAAACTTTCGCTGTATCCTTTGTGCCGGCACCTCTGCCTGTTAGGATTGTTCCGCCCTCAGCACCGCCTTTTTTCGCACACTCGATAACGTCTTCTGCTTTTCCCTGATCTACAATCGTAATAATTAACTGATATTCCTTTTTATTCTTCCACATTTTTATTATCCTCCCTTTTTCTTTTACTGTATATTTTCCCAAGTAACATAACCAAAATTATCGGAGTCATTGCCACCAATGCAATAAGTCCAAACCCATCTGTTGCAGGATTAGCTCCCGGAATTCCTTCCGCTAAACCCAGTGCCATTGCCAGCAAAAACGTTGTCGTCATTACCCCGGTAGTAACTCCGCCGGCATCAAAAGCAATAGATGTAAAACGTTCATCTGATGTAAATGCAAGAATTATGCAAATCATATATCCCGGTATCACTATATACCATAAAGAAATTTTTAACAATATTTTAAGTAAAGCCAAAGCAAGGGAAAGTGCAACTCCTATTGCCAACGTATATAAGAGTACGTTTTTCTTAATCGCACCTCCGGTTTCTTTTTCTATGTCTCTTATTAAAACCTGAACGGAAGGCTCTACCCTTGTTATAACAAAGCCTAAAATGAACCCTATAGGTACTATAATCCAGCTATATGATAATTTGGATATTTCAAGTCCAATTTGTTTCCCGATTTCAACATATCCTATTTCTAACCCAAAAATTAAAAATACCACTCCAACATAAGTTAATAAAATACCTACTAAAATGCTTTTAAATTTTTCCCATGACATTTTTATAGAAAAAATTTGAAATAAAACAAATGTAATTAGCAAAGGTAATATTGCAATCAAGCAACCCTTCGCTACTTCTAAGAATTCAATTATCATTTAGTAAGCACCCCCATTATTAAGATACTTAAAATAGGGCCAAGAGATGCAATTCCTATTATTCCGAAACTTCCTACCGTCTTTTTATTCTTGCTAATCATAGATGCTACACCAATGGCTAGCGATAACAAAAACGGAACAGTTAATGCACCGGTAGTCGCACCGCCTGCATCAAAAGCAGCCGCAGATATATCTGTCGGGCAGAAAGCCACCAAAGCAAAGGCTAATGCATATCCAACCAAAAGTATATATTTTATAGGAACATTTAAAAACATTCTTAAGAATGCAGCTCCTACAAATAGACCGACTCCAATAGCTATAACTAAGCAAAATTCAAATGCATCTACACTTTCTATCATAGTTGCGGCTTGTTCAGAAAAAACCTGGACGTCAGGTTCCAATAATGTTACACCAAACCCTAGTAATATTGTAATGAACAAAATCCAACTTAACTTGCCGGTTTTAACAACTGCTTTACCTATACTTTCACCTGCTCGCTGGAAGCCGTATTCTATACCCACTAAGAATAAGAACAATCCGATAACAACAAATGCCGTGCTCCACAAGAATCTTATATACAGCTCCATTTCAACAGGGGTAATTGTAAATTGCAGAAGTGTTATTACTACCAGCACCGGGAATATCCCAATTATTATTTCTTTTAATGTATTTTTAAACTTCATCTTTTCACCTCGATTTTTTATCGGCAATAAGTATTTTTTTATTTAGCAAAAAAATAGTTACCGCGGAAACTAATAAATTATTTATTTTATTAGTTCCCACGGTAACATATTATTCACAAACCTTACTATCTACTATTTAATAATGTCTTGTAAAAACTCCTTTGTGCAATAGATGCTAATTTTCAAACAAATCTTTTAAGACCCCTTTTTCATAAACACCGCCGAACACATTCTTCAATATTATTAGTACAACAGGTCCTATAATAACTCCGACCAAGCCGAAAAATCTTACACCCGTATACATCGCAATAAGTGTTAATAAAGGGTACACACCAATTTGGTTTCCAACAATTTTCGGCTCTATTAACTGTCTTATAACTAGTATAAATAAATATAATCCCAATATGCAAAGTCCTAATGTATAGTTACCCATGGCAAGTAAAACCAGTCCCCAAGGAATCAGAACCGTGCCTGTGCCTAGAATAGGTAGTGCATCAATAATAGCTATCACAATAGCCAAAATGACTGCATAATCAATATCAAGCAGTAAAAAGCCTATCAGCAATTCGCAAAACGTTATTGTAATAAGTATTCCAATCGCTTTTAAATATGCACCTAATGAATGAAACAATCCATTCGATATGTCTTCTGCTTTTTTTAACCATTTTAACGGCAAGTATTTTTCTAAAGAATCTGAAATATACTTTGAATCACAGCTCATGAAGAATGTAGCTAATATCGTGATTATAATATAAATAAGAATTGTCGGGAAATTCATTATTGTATCTATTGCAACATTTCCCGCCTTATTTATCCAGCTTGCTAGAGTTGTAAATAATCCGTTAATAATGCTTAATACTGATTTCTCTATTTCAGAAACTATTTCCGGCGAAATATTTAAATTATTAAAAAAGAAATTAAACCTGTCAAGCTGAAGCGAAATATTATTATATAGCGGTGGAAAAATATATTGAGTTTGTTCAGACAAAGTAATAATTTCTTTAAACAATGCCGCACAGAAAAAATATAATACTACACCGACTATACTTATAAATATAAGCATTGTCAAGATTACACCTAATACTCTAGCCACTTTAAGTTTTTTCTCTAAAAAATCTACCGGCTTTTTTATTAGTTTTGATATTATATATGCTATTAAAAATGGCAAAAAGAAAATCGCTATCTTTATTCCAAGTAGAATCCCAATCACAATCAATATAAAAGTTATTGATGCTTTTAATATTTTTTTATAATTTAATTTTAATTCTCCAATCATAGGTCCACCCCCTTAGTAAACTTCGATTATAATATCGGCATTATATAAATTACCTATATAATTATTTTTCTAAAAAAGGTTGTATAATCTTAAAAATTTTCTCATCCGCATTTTCTATTACCGGTTTTTCCGCCTTTTTATTCTTTCTTAGCATCTCTTCAATTTTTTTATTTAGTATATTTTCATCTAAATCTTTTTCTAAAATAACATCACAACCACCTGTTTCTTTAAAAGCTCTTGCATTAAACTCTTGATGGTTTTCAGCAGCTGTAGGTAACGGTATCAGAATAGCCGGCATATTTGCGGCTTTTAATTCACTGATAGTTAAAGCACCTGCCCTTGCAACTACTAAACTTACCTTTGAAAACATATCCGGCATATTGTTTATGTACGGCAGAATCATTACGTCGTTGCCTTTAGGATTGTTTATACTGTTTTTTACTTCTAAGTAATTTTTTTCTCCGGTTGCATAAATTATTTTATATGATAATTTCTTATTGTTTATCATATCAGTAACCGTATCGTTTATCCCTTTTGCGCCCTGACTTCCTCCGTAAATTAAGATCGTATTTTCACTGTCTTTAGTTTTTATAACATTAAAAAAGGCTTGATTTACAGGATTACCGGTAACAAAAACACATTTGCTCTTGAAATCATTCTTTGTTCTTTCAAATCCTACAGCAATTCCATCAGCGAAATTACCTATAAACTTATTTGTCTTTCCTGCTATAGAATTGCTTTCATGTATAAAAACAGGTATATGTAAAATCTTCTTAGCAACAAAAAGAACTGGAGCACAAACGTAACCACCCATTCCAATTACAATTTTTGGCTTCAGCTCTTTTAATATCTTTTTTGCTTCAAATAAACCTTCTGAATTTGCTACAACTGATTTTAACAACTTAACAGGATTTTTAGATAATCCTTTTGAATGTATAAATTTAATATTAAAGCCGGCCTGCGGAACAAGTTTGCTTTCTAGTCCGTACCTTGTACCGATAAACGTAATATTAGCTTCCGGATAATATTTTTTTATAATATTAGCAATGGAAATGCCGGGATTTATATGCCCAGCAGTTCCACCGGCTGCAATAACAATATTCATATGCATCTATCCTTTACAACACATTCTTTATCATGTTCTGATATTCTTCCTTAGTTCTAACTCCAACAGCTTTATCCAGCACTTCGCCATTCTTAAAAATCATAACGGTAGGTATGCTCATTATTTTATACTGAGAAGCAAGATCAGGCATTTCATCAACATTTACTTTACAGATATCTGTCTGTCCTTCAAATTCGTTAGCCAAATCTTCTATAACAGGTCCTACCATCTTACAAGGGCCACACCAAGTTGCCCAAAAATCAACTACTACAGGTTTGTTTGAGTTTATGAAACTTTCATAATTCTCATTGGTCAAGTTTATTGCTTTTTCTCCCATTTTTATTCTCCCCTTTACTTTTCTTCTCCTATAAGTGCCTTAAAATCATTCATATTCTGCATAAAGTCGAAAGCGCCATCATTTTTTATTCTCTGCTTATATGCCGGATTTAACTTAACAGCTTGTGTTAAATTCTCCATTACTTTAGCATATTCCTTTCTATATGCATATATTCTTGAAAGATTATAATATGGATTCGGGTATTCAGGATTAGCTTTAATAGCTTTCAAATAGTTCGTTTCCGCGCCATAATAATCTTCAACAATAACTGCAATTTGTCCAAGCCCGAAATATGCTTCAGCCAAATTAGGATTCTTAGAAAGTGCGGAAGTGAAATACTTCTTCGCATTTTCATAATCCTTAGATTCCATATATGCAATAGCAGCATTAAAGTATAACTCATAATTATCTATATCATACTTTATTGCGCTTTCACAAACTTGAATTGCAGCTTCTTTATTCCCTATACCACAATATAAAATGGCAAGCATATTAGAAGCTACCGCATAGTCAGGTTTTAGTATTAAAGTTTTTCTTAATTCGTCTATAGCTAACGTTTTTTCATCTGCACGTTCAAGTGCTAATGCCAAATTATAATGAAATCTGTAATCATCGGAATTTATTTCTATTGCATTTCTAAAAGTATTTATTGCCTCTGTTATTTTATCCGTTTCATATAGTAATATTCCCATATTGTAATATAAAGAAGCATTATTAGGATCTAGCCTTATTGCCTTTCTATAATTCATTATTGCTTTATCATATTCTTTCTTAAAAGCAAATAACGTTCCGATTTTCCCATATCCTGCAAAGTCTTCCGGCTCATACTCTGAAAGTTTTTCATACATCTTAGCCGCTTCTTCGTATCTTTTTAAGTTTTCCAAAATAATAGCCAACGGTTTATATACTAAAATCCAGTTAGATTTAGCATCTCCGGCTTTTTTAAAGTTCTCAACCGCTAATTCCGGTTTATTCCAACATGCAAAAGCTAAAGCCAAGTTATAGTAAACGTCAAATTTCTCAATCCCTTGCATAATATTCTTAGCTCTGTCAAAAGCAATTGAAGCACTTGAATCATCGTAAGTTTCCTGATTTTCCAATAATTCCGCTGCTCTTAAAAATCTTGCTACTGCCAGCTCATAATTCGCATTTTTCATATAAATAATTCCGGAATTAAATAATATAATAGGATTTTCTTTAAACAAAACTTCCGCGCCATTGTAAATATCCAAAGCTTCTTTATATTTTTCATTTGCGACAAGACTTTCTGCAGTAGTAAATTTATCTTTTAGTTGAGTTATCACATCTTCTTCATTCAACCTAATCCACTTCACCACATCAGAAGGCTCTTTAGCTTCAAGCATTGGGATTTTTTCAAAGTACTCATTAACAGTTCCTTTTTCAAATATACTGTTACCTGCACCGAGTAAGCCTACTATATTGTTTCTTATAGATGAAACATAATGTGATACAAACACCAATCCGGGTATTACTACCCCTAAAACAGCTCCTATGCTTTCTATAAGATAATTTCCATAATAAATACTATTAAATAAATTAAGAATGTTAAATGTTATGGCTATTACCTGCCCTCCGCCTATAACTAAATACCATTCTTTTCGTTTATCAACATATGACTTAATAGTATAAACGAATAGAAGGATTGAAATAATATTGTAAATTATTCTTTCAACAATCATACCTACTACCTCCAAAACTGTTTAATCTTCTAAATCTTTTAATTCTTCTGCATCTTCTACATTATTATTTTTTTCTGCAACACCTTTTATAAGTTTTACATCACTAACTTTAAAATTTTCTAAGTCTACACCGTCATCTTTACCAACTACTAATTTTACACTAACCTCTTCTTTTAGTATATTAGCGGAAACAACCGTTCCCTCACCCATAGGAGTAGAAACCAGTGAACCTACCTTAGGCACTCTTTTTAGTTTTTCTTCATACCCGCATTGCTCATAAGCTAGGCAACACATAAGCCTTCCACATGCACCTGAAATCTTAGTCGGGTTTAAAGATAAGCCCTGATCTTTTGCCATTTTTATTGACACCAACTGAAAATCACATAAAAATTTATGACAGCAAAACTCCCTGCCACAGTGTCCCAATCCGCCTAACATTTTAGCTTCGTCTCTTACTCCAACCTGTCTTAACTCTATTCTCGTTTTAAAAATTGCTGCTAAATCTTTTACCAGCTCTCTAAAATCAATCCTTCCTTCAGCAGAAAAATAAAAAATTACTTTACTGTTATCAAAAGTATATTCTGCTTCAATAAATTTCATATCTAAATTATGCTCTTTGGCTTTCTTAATGCATATTTCCAAGGCATTTTTGCTTTTTCTCTTATTTTCTTCATTTTTTTTGAAATCTTCTTCTGTTGCTACCCTTATAACATCTTTTAACGGATTCTGAAAAGTTTCTTCGTCTACTTCTTTATCTGTCAACGTTACATATCCAAATTCTAAACCGCGAACTGTTTCTACAATTACACAATCATCTTTTGTAATAACTAAATCTTTAGGATTAAAATAGTATGTTTTACCATTATCCTTAAACTTTACACCTATAACTTTTGTCATCTTACCTATCCTCTCATATTTAATAACATTTCATCTATTGTCATTGAAAAATTACTATTTTCATTTAATCTTTGCTCCGCTAAATTTATTATTGTAACATACTTAGCAAAAGTAATTGTATCATAAATATACTGTTCTGACAACTGATTTTTCTCATTCAAGATTCTCTTGTTACAGTACATTAACATTTCATGTAATATTTCTATAATGTTATCTTTGTTTTTTTCAAAAAATTCTGAATATTTTAATACCTCCACCCTGTTTTTATACTTTAAAGTATCTAAAATTTCTATTATTTCCGGTTTAATGTCAAGCTCAATACTGATAGGTAGCCTTACAGTTTTAACCCTGGAACGTACAGTACCTATGACACTATATATAGACGAAGCAGTCATTATTAACGTAACATACTCCGGTGGCTCTTCCAAAGTTTTTAACAAACAGTTTTGTGCAGCTATATTTAATTTATTGGCTTGAGGAATTATATATACTTTTCTTTCCCCACTAATCGGTTTTTTTAAAATATCTTTTTGGAGTTCTCTTATTTGTGCAACTTTTATAGACTTCTCATCTGTTTCAACAATCTCGCAATCTGGATTGTTTTCCAAACCTCCGTTCAAAATTTTTTCAGCAAACTCCTTTGCTTCTTTTAATGCGACATCATCATTGCTACATTCAAAAAAATATGCATGATTTATTTTCCCCGAACTTATATCATGTTCCAACTCTTTTATCATTATACATTTCCTTTCTACATCAACATATCTACAAGCAAGCCCTGAATACCGGCAATTTTCTGAACTATGTTTATCTTATCTTTTTCTGAATTCATAAGTTGCTCTGTTAATTCGTCTAATTCTTTATTTACTTTTTGAACGATCCCAATAACTTTATATGAGCCGTCTCTGCCAAATTTTGTTTCTTTAGAATATTTATGAGAAAACTTTACCGTACGTTCTAAAAATTCTTTTATCATTTGCTTATATTCCACTAAATCCTTTATTTCCATTTTTTCTTTAATAAACTGACCTTTTTCATTTATTTTTTTCAAATCTTGTTCTAACTGTTGCTTTTCATTTTCCCTTTCATATCCCCCAAAAGTATCTGAAAAGCTGGTTGTCCCGGATTTATGAATTTTTTTCCCTTCGCCTGTTTTGGATGTGATTCCTGAAGAACTAAGGCTGACATTATTAACCTTCATATCTTATTCATCTCCTTTACAACTTTGCACCAATATTGTATCATATTTATGATTAAAGAGTAAATGTAAAAGCTGAAGTTTTTATGTTTATAAGTTACTATTCAGACTATTACATGAAAACAATATATATGTTTTAAAAGGAACGAATATTTGCAGAAAGACTTCCTATATTTTTTAAAGTCTTTCGTTGTAAATCCTGAGTTCCGGTAAAACATATATATTATTTTCATATATAAGCCTGAAGAATAACGTTTATTATTCAATATATTTTTGAATTTCTAAGTATAAAAAAATAACAGAGGTGTTTATATTATGGGAAAAATAATAGTAATTGAAGGTTTAGACGGTTCCGGAAAGCAGACCCAGTCTGAAAAGCTTTTTAATAGGCTAAAAGCAGATGGAAAAAATGTAATGAAACTTGCTTATCCTCGATATGACAGTCCTTCTTCTTCTTTAGTAAAAATGTACCTATCCGGAGAGTTTGGAGAAAATCCGAATGACGTAAATGCATATATTGCTTCTACATTTTATGCCGTAGACAGATATGCTTCATATAAACAAGACTATGAAAAATTTTATAAAAATGGCGGAATTGTGCTGTTAGATAGATATGTAACCGCTAACATGGTTCATCAATCAAGTAAAATAGATAATTTAGAAGAAAAAGAAAAATTTTTGAAATGGCTATGTGACTTTGAATATGGAATGTTTGGAATTCCAAAGCCAGATAAGGTATTTTTCTTAAATATTCCGCCTCATGTAAGTCAAATTTTAATAAAAGAGAGAGAAAACAAATTTTCACACGAAAAGCAAAAGGATATTCATGAAAAAGACGAAAACTATTTACAACATGCATATGATAATGCTTGTTACTTAATAAATAAATATAATTGGGACGAAATTAACTGTACTGTAAATAACAGCTTACGTACAATTGACGATATACACGAAGAAATTTACGAAAAAACTTTAAAAGTACTCGGTTAAAATTTTGTTTATAATATTGTTCTAAAAGGAGGAAACCAAATGGAAATATACATAGGAGTTGCGATTGCCACAATCTTAATAATAATCGTTGTGCTTATCGCGATAAAATTTTTAGGTGATATGTTAAATTCTACACAAAAGCAAACCGCCGAATTGCAAGACAGAAGGCTTTCTGATTTATCCAGTATGCAGGATAAGCGTCTCTCAGAGCTTAACGACCAGCTTACAGAACGAAATAACACCCTTCAAAGAACGGTAAATGATATGCTAATTCAAATAGATACAAAAGTAAATCAGATGCAAGAAAATAATAATAAAAAATTAGATGAGATGAAAAACACTGTAGATGAGAAATTGCAAAAAACTTTAGAAAACAAAATTTCGCAATCATTTAAGTTGGTAAGTGAGCGATTAGAGCAGGTATATAAAGGGCTTGGAGAAATGCAAAATTTAGCAACAGGTGTAGGAGACTTAAAAAAAGTCTTAACAAATGTAAAATCTCGCGGTATTTTAGGCGAAATTCAGCTTGGTGCTATTTTAGAGCAGATTTTATCACCCGAACAGTATGAAACTGATATTGCAACAAAGCCAAAATCTACTAATGTGGTAGAATTTGCAGTAAAATTACCGGGCGATGAAGATGGAGTTGTTTATCTCCCTATAGATTCTAAGTTCCCGGGAGATGCATACTCAAATTTACTTGAAGCATATGATAACGGAAGCCAAGAAAAAATAGATACATGTGTAAAAGAACTCATTAGAATGATAAAATTATGTGCTAAGGAGATAAAAGAAAAATACATTTACCCACCTTATACAACAGATTTTGGAATAATGTTTCTACCATTTGAAGGTTTATATGCAGAAGTGGTAAGACAGGGTCTTATCGAAGAATTACAGGAAAAGTATAAAATTGTAATTGCAGGTCCTACAACAATGGCTGCATTACTAAATAGCTTGCAAATGGGATTTAAAACTTTAGCAATTCAAAAACGTTCAAGTGAAGTTTGGAAAGTACTGGGTGCAGTAAAAACAGAATTTGATAATTTTGCTACAGTTTTAAGCGATACGCAAAAGCGATTGGAACAAGCAAATGATAACTTAGATAAACTCGTAGGTGTCAGAACAAGACAAATTCAAAGAAAACTAAGCTCTGTAACAAGTTTAGCTGAAGTTGAGTCAAAAATGTTATTGGATAGTGAAGATGAGTAAATATAAACTAAATCTTTATTTTATCCCTATTCAGGGAAAAAGGGGTTGAAAAAAACTCTTCCCTAAATAATAAAACATAGCACAGAGCTCATATAGTTTAACGTTGCTCAGGATTCACGACGGAAACCTCTTATCCTATGCTATAGGATGGTTTCCTGTGAATATTCGCATCTTTTAAACTATATGAGCTCTGTGCTATGTTTTATTATTTAGGGAAGAGTTTTTTTCAACCCCTTTTTCCCTGAATAGAGACTTTATTTTATCAATGCAAATGAAAAATCCGCACAAACCGAAAGTTTTCCATTGACACTCCCTTTAGCTGTGGCAAAGTAAAAAGGGTGTTTAGATTTAGTAATCTCACATTCAGTAATTAGCTCATCCCCCGGCAAGACCTTATTTTTAAATTTAACATTATTAAGTCCTGTAAAATACGGTGTTGCACCGCTTACTTTATCTGCAAGTATCACACAGCAAGCCTGTGCCATCATCTCGCAAAGCACAACTCCCGGCACAACAGGATTTCCCGGGAAATGCCCTTGCAAAAACCATTCGTCACCTTTTACCTTATATTTCCCAATAGCTTTATTTTCATCAATTTTTTCTGCTTCTTCAACAAGTAGCATCGGCTCTCTATGCGGTAAAATTTTTTTCAATTCATCTTTATTCATACTTAACCTCCTAAAACTTTCTAAATCTCTTATATCTGTTATCAATCAGTTCTTCTTTGCTTAAGCTTTCCAGTTTTTCTAAAGTATCTACCATATTATCCTTTAAAATGTTATATACTTCTTCAAACTTACCGGAATTTTCATTTATTTTTTTCTCAACAACTTTATTAGCGAGCAAATCATCTGAAGTTAGTTTTAAGCATTCGGAAGCTTCTTTTACTTTCGCAGAATCTTTCCACAGTATGCTGGCACAGCCTTCCGGAGAAATAACGGAATAAACGGAATTTTCAAGCATCCAAACTTCATCCGCAACAGCTAAAGCAAGCGCTCCTCCGCTTCCGCCTTCACCAACAAATACAGAAATAATAGGAACTTTTAATGTCATCATCTCCATTAAATTTTCCGCAATAGCCTGCCCTTGACCACGTTCTTCAGCCTCAATGCCACAATAAGCCCCCGAAGTATCTACAAAGCAAATAATCGGTCTGTTAAATTTTTCTGCAAGTTTCATTTGCCTTAAAGCTTTTCTATAGCCTTCCGGATGAGAAGAACCAAAATTTCTTTCTATTCTCTCTTTTGTATTTTCACCTTTTTCAATTCCTATAACAGTCACCGGCTTATTATTTAACGTCGCTATTCCTGCGACAATTGCTTTATCATCGCCAAATCTTCTATCTCCATGCATCTCAATAAAATCATCAAAAATATTTTTTATATAGCTCATAGATGTAGGACGGCCTTTAGCTCTTGCCATGCAAACCTTTTCATATGCTGTCATTGTTATTTCTCCTTTCTATGCATATATAATAGTTTAGAAAGAAGTTCTTTTTGCTTTTTTCTTTCCACAATCAAGTCAACAAATCCTTTATTAAGCAGGAACTCTGCTCTTTGAAAGCCGACAGGCAATTTCTGTCTTATAGTCTGCTCGATAACTCTAGGCCCTGCAAAGCCAATTAAAGCTTGAGGCTCAGATAAAATAATATCTCCCTCCATAGCAAAGCTTGCAGTAACCCCACCTGTCGTAGGATCTGTTAATACTGTAATATATAAATTACCTGAATCACTATGTTTTTTTACAGCACCGGAAACTTTAGCCATTTGCATCAATGATAAAATTCCTTCTTGCATTCTAGCTCCTCCGGAAACAGTATATCCGATAACCGGCAAACTATTTTCAGTCGCATACTCAAACAGTCTTGTGATTTTTTCACCCACTACAGTTCCCATACTCCCCATCATAAAATATGGATCCATAACAAAAATTGCACATTTTATATTACTAATGGTCGCCTCACCGCATATAACAGCTTCTTTTTCCGCACTCTCAAGTTGGGCCTGATTTAATTTTTTGTTATATCCCGGAAAATCTAGCCCTTTATCGGTTATCATGTCTTTATCATGCTCAATAAAAGAGTCAGTATCACAAATAATATTCAACCTCTGCCTTGCATTTATTCTAAAATGATGTCTGCAATTAGGACAAACATTTAAATTATCCGTCACATCACTGGAAAAAACCTGTTGCTGGCAGGAAGGACACACAATGCACATATCTTCAGGCACATCAGGATTAGCAATCTTAGCCAACTTTCCGTATGTTTCCAATTTATTCTTCGGCTTCTTAAAAAGTAATTTATTTAACATGACTACTCTCCTTTATTTAAGTTTTTCAGAAGGTATCTTTCTTGGTAATAAAAATCTTTTTTATTGCTCGCTTTTTCAGAGGAATTTTCTATTACACAAAAAATTAGTTGTATAAGTCCCTTTTTTAAACTCTTCTTCATCCAAAATATCCATAAGGAAATTGATATTAGTATCAAGCCCTTCAATTATAAGCTCACATAATGCCGCTTTCATTTTTCTTATGCTTTCTTCACGTGTCGGTGCATAAACAATAAGTTTTCCAATCATAGAATCGTAAAACGGAGGGACAGTATAATCCTGATATAATGCACTGTCAAAACGAACCTTCGGCCCTCCGGGGATATGTAAAAGCGTAACCTTACCGGAGTTTGGTGTAAAGCCTTTATTCGGATTTTCTGCATTTATTCTGCACTCTATCGCAGAACCTTTCAGCTGAACTTTTTCCTGTTTGAAATCAATCGGTATACCGGCCGCAATTCTAATCTGCCATTTAACAATATCTATTCCTGTAAGCATTTCTGTGACAGTATGTTCAACCTGAAGTCTTGTATTCATTTCCATAAAATAAAAGTTCTTATCACTGTCCATTAAAAACTCTACCGTACCGGCATTAGTATATTTAACAGCTTTTACTGCTTTTTTAGTAGCTTCTATCATATTTTTTCTAATAGAATCGTCTATAAATATTGATGGACTTTCTTCCAAAACTTTCTGATTTTTTCTTTGCATTGAGCAGTCTCTTTCTCCCAAACAAACAACATTTCCAAAACTGTCCGCCAAAATCTGCATCTCTATATGCTTTACCGGAAAAAGATACTTCTCAATATATACAGCTCCGTCGCCAAAAGCTTTTGAAGCTTCGGTAGTCGCCTCTGAAAATGCATTATCAAATTCTGCATCACTGTTAACAAGCCTAATACCTTTACCGCCGCCGCCGGCACGAGCCTTAATTAAAATAGGATAGCCTATTTCCTTTGCTAATTTTTTGCCTTCTTTAACGTCATTTATTATATCCGTACCGGGAATAACAGGTACTCCTGCTTTCTTTATTGTCCTTCTTGCTTCGTCTTTGTCGCCCATTTTAGATATAATCTCAGAAGTCGGTCCAATAAAAGCCATCCTACACTGTGCACACAAATTTGCAAATTTTGCGCTTTCAGATAAAAAACCATACCCGGGATGAATAGCCTGTGCTCCTGTCGCAACACCGGCAGATAGTATAGCTGACATATTTAGGTAACTGTCTTTAGCAAAAGCCGGACCTATACAGATACTTTCATCAGCTAAACTTACATGAATTGAATCACGGTCAGCCTCAGAATACACAGCAACCGTAGAGATTCCCATTTCTTTACAAGCTCTTATTATACGAACGGCAATTTCTCCTCTGTTTGCTACCAAAATTTTAGAAAACATACCACACCACCTCAGTTTATTCTAAACAAAACTTGTGCATACTCGGCTACATCACCGTCATTTAAGCAAACCTCAGATATAGTACCGTCCTGCTCTGCATAAATTTCATTCATTAACTTCATAGCCTCTATTATGCATAAAACATCACCTTTTTTTACTTTGCTCCCGACCTTAACAAACGGTTCGGAAGTAGGAGAAGCAGACTTATAAAATACTCCGACCATAGGAGATTTTACTTCTATTCCTTTATCTTTTTTGCTTGAATTTTCTGCAGCTACTAAAGTTTGTACACCTGTTTTTACTCCATAATTGCCATTTATCTTAGTTTCGCTGATTTGACCTAAATTCCCTTTCTCAAGGCGAATCTTGACATCACCTTCAGTAAGTTCTAATGTGCTTATGTCATTACCTTCCATTATTTTTACTAATTCTCTTACTTTTTTTAATTCCATATCTACCTAACCTCCTTTACAAATGCTAAACAGCCGTTATGTCCGCCAAATCCTAAAGAAGTAGAAAGTGCTAAGTCAACTTTACTTTTCCTTGCAACATTCGGTACATAGTCTAAATCACATTCAGGGTCTTTCTCCTTATACCCAATTGTAGGTGGTACAATAGACTCATTTAATGCCTTTATACAAACTATAGCTTCAACAGCACCTGCTGCACCCAACATATGGCCTGTCATAGATTTTGTAGAGCTTATCATAATCGAATTAGCTCTTTCGCCAAATACTTTCTTTATGGCTTTTGTTTCTGTTTTGTCATTAAGCGGAGTACTTGTTCCGTGAGCATTTATATATATCTTTGTATCATCAGTTATATTTAAATCTTTAATCGCCATTTTTATAGAATTTGCCGCACCCGTTCCATTAGGCTCCGGTGCTGTCATATGATATGCATCACAAGTATTGCCATATCCCACAATTTCCGCATAAATCTTAGCTCCTCTTGCTTTTGCATATTCATATTCTTCTAGAATAACCGTACCTGCACCTTCTCCCATAACAAATCCATCTCTTCTCTTGTCAAAAGGAATAGATGCTTCATCAGGTATATTTCTGGTAGATAATGCCATGCAATTTGCGAAACCCGAAATGTTTACAGGCTGAATTGTTGCTTCAGCTCCTCCGGCTATCGCAGCCTTTATATATCCGTCTTTAATTGCACGATAGGCTTCACCTATGCTATTAGTTCCTGTAGCACAAGCTGACACTACGGTAACACAAGGTCCCTGCGCATTATATTTTATAGCAATATTGCCGCCGGCAATATTAGAAATCATCATAGGAATCATAAACGGAGATACTTTTTTTGAGCCACCTTCTAAAAATTTCTCATAATTTTTCATAAAAGTAGATAGGCCACCAATGCCGGAGCCATAATATACGGCTAAATCTTCCGGATTATAGTCTTTAAGGTTAGCATCACTAACTGCTTGTGCTGTTGCAGCTAAAGCATACTGAGTAAACATATCTGTTTTTCTAATTAAATTTTTCTCTATATATTCACTTGGTTCAAAATTTTTTACTTCCGCTGCTACTTTAACTTTTAAGTCTGTCGTATCACATTTTGTAATATAATCTATTCCGCATTTACCGGAAACAAGTCCGGCCCAAAAATCAGTAACATTATTCCCTATAGGAGTAATTGCTCCCAAACCCGTAACAACAACTCGATTCAAATTTTTCATCTCCTTTACAAATTACATAGCAATTCCACCGTCAACACGAATTACTTCACCGGTTATATATCCTGCATTGTCACTCGCCAGGAATGTGGCCATATGTGCTATATCACTAGGCTTTCCCATTTTTTTCATAGGTATAGCTGAAACTGCTGCTTCTTTTACCTTATCCGATAACTTATCTGTCATATCTGTTTCTATAAATCCCGGTGCAATGGCATTACAAGTAACTCCTCTTGCTGCAAGTTCTTTCGCAACTGTTTTTGTAAGGCCCACAATTCCAGCTTTTGAAGCAGAATAATTAGCCTGGCCGGCATTTCCTGTAAGTCCGGAAACTGAAGAAATATTGATAATTCTTCCTTTTCTTTGTTTCATAAATAAAGGATATACCTGCTTAATCATGTTAAAAGCTCCCTTTAGATTGGTATCAACAACTAACGAAAAATCACTTTCGTTCATTGACAAAACCAAAGAATCTTTTGTAACTCCGGCATTATTTACTAGTATATCAACCTTGCCGAAATCATTTACTATATTTTTAACACATTCTGTTACCTCTTCAAAATTCGCAACATCACATTTATATATACCGGCTCTTACTCCAAATT
This sequence comes from uncultured Eubacteriales bacterium, assembly GCA_964631135.1. Classification (GTDB taxonomy): domain Bacteria; phylum Bacillota; class Clostridia; order TANB77; family RGIG9151; genus RGIG9151. The sequence goes on along the minus strand of CAZVVZ010000001.1, from coordinate 14,939 downwards.
CTTCTGCGGCTTTTTTAGCCTCTTCAGCTTTATCTTTATTTCCGGCATATATTATTGCAACGTTTGCTCCGTTTTGAGCCATCTCCAATGCAATAGCTCTGCCTATCCCTCGTGATGCACCTGTTATAATAGCTACTCTTTCTTTTAGCATTATCAGCCCTCCCTATTTAATGTACCTAAACGGTCAACAACGCTTTTTAATGTAATATTATCCTCAACGTTGTATAAATTAACCTCTTTGTTTATTTTTTTAATTAACCCGGATAAAACTTTGCCCGGCCCTACTTCTATAAATGTGTCAACTCCGTCATCTATCATATTATTGATTGTGTTCTCCCACAGCACCGGTTTTTTAACCTGCATAGCTAAAAGTGTTTTTACATCATCTGTATATACCTTGGAAGTATAGTTTGAATAAACTTGGTATTTTGGCAAATTAAATTTAATATTATTTAATTCCTCTAAAATCTTGTTAGATGCTTCTTCCATGAACGGAGAATGAAATCCGCCACTTACTTTTAATAATACAGACTTTCCGCCTTTTTCATCTATAGCCTTTGAAAAGTCTTCAAGCTGGGATTTATCCCCTGCAACAACCAACTGCCCCGGGCAATTATAATTTACAGGAAAAACGGAAGTAAACTTTTCAGCAATATCCTCAACTGTTTTATTATCTAGTTTCATTACAGCTATCATTCCCGTATCAATCTTCTTAATAGCTGACTGCATATACTCTGCCCTTTTACATATAAACTTTATTCCATCATTAAAAGACAGAATATTAGAAAAAGTTAATGCTGTTACCTCTCCTAAAGAAAAACCGGCCAAGCAATCAGGCTCTATTCCTGCTGATTTTAATGCACAAGCTAATGACATTTCTACTGCAAAAATACAAGGCTGGGTATTCTCTGTTATCGACAGTTCCGAAATATCACTTTCAAAGCACTGTTTTATTGTGTTGGGTCTTACTTCTTCTATCTGATTAAAAACATCTCTTGCTACTAAATTGTTTTCATATATATCTTTTCCCATTCCGGTATATTGTGTGCCTTGACCCGGAAATACAAAAGCTATTTTACCCATTTGCCTGCACCACCCAGTATTTCATCTGCTTCACTGAATATTTCTTCAATTATTTCTTTTGCAGGTTGTTCTTTTTTAACCATGGCAGCAATCTGACCTGCTAAAAAGCATCCTGTTTTTTCATCTCCGTCTACTGCCGCTCTTCTTAAAGACCCTCTGCCAAACAGCTCCAATTCTTCATTAGAAATAGTTGTATCATATTCTTTCTTAAAGAATTCTCTTGAATATGGGTTTTTAAGAGAACGTACAGGATGGCCTAGTCGCTTTCCTGTTGTAATTGTATCTCTATCTTTTGCTGCAATTATTTTTTTCTTATAATTTGGGTGAACATTGCATTCTGTCGCAACCAAAAACCTTGTACCAAGCTGTACTCCTTCTGCTCCCAGCATAAATGCTGCCGCAACACCTCTTCCGTCTCCAATTCCGCCGGCTGCAATTACAGGAATAGTAACTGCATCCTTTACTTGAGGAACTAATGTCATAGTGGAAAGTTCGCCAATATGTCCACCTGATTCTCCTCCTTCGGCAATAACAGCAACCGCACCGTTTCTCTCAGCAAGTTTTGCAAGAGCAACAGATGCAACAACCGGAATAACTTTTACTCCTGCTTTATTCCACATGTCCATATATTTTGAAGGATCACCTGCACCCGTCGTAACAACCTTTATCTTTTCATCTGCGACTAATTGTGCAACTTCATCAGCAAATGGACTCATAAGCATAATATTTACACCAAATGGCTTATCAGTTAATGATCTTGCTTTATCAATCTGACTTTTTAGCCATTCTGCATTAGCATTCATTGCAGATATTATTCCAAGTCCGCCGGCATTTGACACTGCAGCAGCTAAATCCGCATCAGCAATCCATGCCATTCCTCCTTGAAAAATCGGATATTCAATGTCTAATAATTCACAAATTTTAGTTTTTACCATAAAATTACCTCCTATTTATTCCATTTTATTATACATGCACCGCTGGTTAATCCCCCTCCAAAAGCTGACATCACAATAATATCGCCCTTATTAAGTTTTCCCATATTATTTAATTCATCCAATAAAAGTGGAATTCCAACAGCGGATGTATTGCCAAATCTCTCTATGTTTGTATAGTACCTGTCTTTTGGAATGTTTAGTTTTTCTTTCGCAAAATCAATTATTCGCATATTGGCCTGATGAGGAAGGACAACGTCTACATCTTCTTCTTTCAGTCCGGCTTCTTTTATAACTCTTCTTACATCTCTCACCATAGATGATACAGCAAATTTAAACACTTCCTGTCCATTCATATACAAACCTTTTTCACTATTTTTATTTTCTTTCCATGGGGTATTTTGCCTTAAATCTTTTATTCTCAAGACATTATTGTTTCCTGTCGCAGAAGTATATATTGACTTTAGCCCGTCACCTTCTTCCAGAACAACAGAAGCTGTAGCATCTCCAAAAAGTACACATGTAGATCTGTCTTCCCAGTCCAATAAACTTGACATACATTCAGCTACGGTAATTAAAACATTCTTAACTTTACCTCTTGAAAAGTATCCGCAAGCTATATCCATCGCATATATAAAACCTGAACATGCCGCATTTACATCAAATGCCGGACACTTTGCTCCAATTTCTTTTTGTATATAGCATGCGGTAGACGGTGTAACAAAGTCTCCGCCTAACGTTGCACAAATAATTAAGTCAACGTCTTCTGCCAAAATATTAGCATTCTCTAATGCCTTTTTAGCTGAAATAACAGCTAAATCATTCATGTTTTCGTCTGTGCATACTCTTCTTTCCCCAATTCCTGTTCTGGTTCTAATCCATTCATCGCTTGTGTCTAAAAAAATCGCTAAATCATCATTCTTTACTACTTTCTTTGGATATGCACTTCCTGTTCCTATTATATTAAAACTCATCAATCTCCCCTCTCTTTCAACTCTATACATGCACTATAGGATTGTGTAAATTGTTTTTTATATCAATCCTTTTAGTTTTGCCGCTTATCGTTTTTGGCAATTCACTTACAAATTCAACTACTCTTGGATACTTATAAGGTGCTGTGTTTTTTTTCACAAATTCCTGTAATTCTTTTGCCAACTCAGGAGTCGGTAAATATTTATTTGCAAGCACTACAGTAGCTTTAACGACCGTCCCTCTTATAGCATCAGGTACCCCCGTAACTGCACATTCCAATACACTTTTATGTTGCATCAGAACATTTTCAACTTCAAAAGGTCCTATTCTATATCCACTGGATTTTATTATGTCGTCTTTTCTTCCTTCGTACCAAAAGTACCCATCTTCATCACGTCTCGCAATATCTTTTGTGTGGTACACACCGTTTTTCCATACTTCCTTATATAGTTCATCATCTTTATTATATTTGCAAAAAATTCCATACTGTTTTCTGTCTTTTCTCGGTACAACAACTATTTCGCCATAATCCGATTCATTTCCGTCATCATCAACAATTTTAACATCATATAGCGGAGTTGGACGTCCAATAGAACCAAGTTTGGTTTTTTGTCCTTTTAAATTGGCAATAATCAATGTAGATTCCGTCTGACCAAATCCTTCCATTATTGTAAGACCTGTATGTTCTTTAAAATTTTTAAGTATTTCCGGATTAACTGCTTCCCCTGCACTTGTAGCATACTTTAGAGATGATAAATCATATTTATCTAACTCTTCTTTAACTAAAAATCTATATATTGTAGGAGGTGCACAAAAAGTAGTAACTTTATATTTCTCAATAATTCCAAGTAAATCCTTCGGTATAAATTTATCAAAGTCGTATACCATTACAGCTGAGCCGGCTAACCACTGACCATATATCTTTCCCCATGAAGCTTTTGCCCAACCTGTATCTGCAACGGTAAGATGTAAACCATTATTTTGGACATTCTGCCAATAAACTGCTGTAATAATATGAGCTAACGGATAAGAATAATTATGTATTACACCTTTCGGATACCCTGTTGTTCCCGAAGTAAAATACATTAAAAACGGATCCTCAGATGAATTTTCTATTCTTTTTAATTTATCACTGCATTTTTCAATTTCCTTATCTAATCTTATAAATCCCGGCAAGTCCTTTCTTACATTATATAGCTTCTCTAACGATTCGCAGTGGTCCTTAGCAGCCAGTATAAAATTATGTACGTCATTTTCAGAAGTGCAAACAATAGCTTTAACATCTGCAGATTCTACTCTGTATACAATGTCTTTATATGTAAGCATATGTGTTGCCGGAATTGCTACAGCGCCTATTTTGTGTAATGCCAAAAGAACATACCAGTATTCATAATGCCTTTTTAGCATAAGCATTACTTTATCGCCTTTTTTTATCCCCTCTGAAATAAAGAAGTTAGCTGCTTTATTGGATAAATCCATAATTTCTTTAAATGTAATATCTTTTTTCTCGCCCATAACATTACACCATCTTAAAGCAATTTTATCGGGGTAATTTTTTCCTAAACTATCCACTACATCATAAGCAAAATTAAAATTTGATGGGCAGTTTATTTCAAAATCTATCAATTCCCCTTTTTCATCAAATTTTTCTTTACAAAACTTTTTGTATAATGTCTCCATATTTTTCCCCTCTTTGAATTGAAAGTGCTTCTACTTATTCTCTTCTATGCACTTAACTAAAGTACAAGTCGTTTTACCTGCTTTTGCATTACAAAAGTTAATTTAATTCTGAGTAATTTTTCCTTTAAAAAATTCTTTTAGTTTATCTAATGCCAATAATAGTGTTTTTAACTGCTCATCATCTAACTGCTCACCTATAGATTTTACCATTTCATAGTGAAAAGCTTCGTGAATTTCATTTACTTTTCTGCCCTTTTCTGTAACGTTTATATAAATAACTCTTCTATCTTTTTCTGTGTAACTTCTCTCCAAGTACCCTTTATTTACCAAACCATTTACAGAAACAGATAATGCTCCACGTGATACAGAAATATGTTTTGCAATATTGGCCATAGTATTTTTTTCAACCTTATAAAGGTCTGATACAGCTTCTATAACATGAAGTTCACGAATTGATAAATCCTGAACTCCGATATTTCTTATTGTCTGTCCTTCCCAAGCTAAAATCTGATTAAATACTCCAACAAAAAAATCATTTAACTTCTCTTGCTGCTGCTCAGTCAATTTTTACACTCCTTTCTGAAATGTTTGATATTAAAACTATTTTAACTTTAAATTACATTATCACATAAGAAAACGTTTGTCAATGGGTTAAAAAAATGTGGACTTTGTCCACGTCAAAATATTAAGGTATCTTTTTTGGTAGCTGTAAAAAAGTACTATATATGTTTTAAAAGGAACGAATATTTGCCGAAAGACTTCCCATATTTTTTTAAAGTCTTCCGTCGCAAATCCTGAGTTCTGATAAAACATATATAGTACTTTTTTACAGCAATCTGAACGTCTATTTAGGAGAGCTTTTTATAACCCATTTTATTGCTCGTTTTATTCGCTTTTTTGTAGAAATTTTCTATTACATTAAAAATTTAGCATAATGCAAACTTTTTAATTTGACTCTCTTAAAGCCTCTATTGCCTTTATCTTTGTTGCTCTTTTTGCAGGATAATATCCTGAAATAATTCCAACCAGCATTGCAAAGCCTAAAGCTAGCAATACCAGCCATGCCGGAATAATAGAAATTTTGCTTCCGCTACTGCCTATACCTAAAGCTTCTCCAATTTGATTAGAATATTTATTCATAAAGTAAGAAGCTAAATAACTTAGTCCAACACCTAAAGCTCCTCCAATGAGCCCTATCATACTGGCTTCAAATAGGAATAGCTTTTTAATGTCCGAAATAAGGCACCCCAGTACCTTCATAACACCAATTTCTTTTGTCCTTTCATATATTGACATTACCATAGTATTAGCAATGCCTATTGCCGAAACTAACATAGAAATTGCACCGATTCCACCTAAAATAAGCTGTAAAGTATTAGACGTTTCTTGCATAGGCTTTACCATATCTATTAAGCTATATGTTCCATATTCCATGGCTTTTATCTGATCTTGTACTTCTTCAACATTATCGACATCATCAACCGATACCCAAATTTGAGAATACCCATCGTCATCATATGTCTTTATTCCGGCTTTTTTTAACTCTTTTTTCCACTTCTTAAGTTGCTCTATATTAACATATAAGTATCCGTCTTTATCTCCGCTGCTTTCAGTCATCTTACCCACAAACTTAGCTGTATAATACTTAGTTTTAGTATCATCTCCCGAGTTAAACGTCATCTTTACTCTGTCTTCCATAATATCAACCAACTCATCGCCATCACTTCTCATGCTGGAACCTTTTGGATTATAAAAGTATGTAGAATTTGCAGAATAAAGAAGTTCATCGGTGTCATCGGAAGTTAAATATCTTCCTTCCTCAAGCTCAGGAAAGTCAAAATAATCAAATGCACTTGGATCTATCCCACAAAGAGTTGACCATGACTCATATTTACCGGAAATAAGTTCTACACTCATGTACTGAATAGGTGTAACTGCCTTAACATGAGGAATTGCTTTTAATTTAGTAATTAAATTATCGTCTAATTCTTTTTCTTTATAAGGTGTCCATTCATCACTATTTCCGGTATCGGCACTATAATATTTGTTTACATTTATAGTCGTCAAACTTCCCATTTGCATTATTTGCTCTTCAAATCCGCTACTCATAGCTATTCCTAAAGACATCATTACAACAATAGAGAAAGTACCTATTACTACTCCTAATACCGTTAGCGATGTTCTAAGTTTTCTACGAGTAAGATTTTTTAGACCCATTTTTATAAAATCCTTACTTCTCATATTTTCACCGCCAATTAAATATCTCTCTTCTTCATTGCCTTTCTTCCAAGTAAAATTCCAACAACAATTCCTAAAATAACACTACCTGCAATAACTCCTATTAAAAGCCAATCCAATTCAGTCCCGGTTGAAGTCGTCATATCCATATTCCTCGCCCCCTATGTCATCATAATATTATCATATATCTTTTTGCTTTTTATATTTCATCTTCTAGCTTTCTCATCATTACTTTTATAGTAATAAATCTCACAATAAGCAAAGTAACAGCAAACGAACCTAAGCCTATAAGTAACAATTTCCACCATTCCATATGCTCTTTTTCCTGCTCTTCCGGAAATGGTATATCAATTTCTGAATCCGTATCAGAAGCAGGCACGTCACCATATACCAGTCCTTCTATAGATCTTTCTAAGGTTTTTACATTTCCGACTGAATCTTCATAGGAAAATATTAAAGTTCCTTTTGCTTGCCCTTCAACGTCCGCTCTTACCTCTATTTCAGAATAGCTTCCGCTGCCGGCTTCAATGTTACCAATATAGTTAGTTGAATTTACAGAAGAATAGTCGCCTTCAACTGTAACAGATAAATTAGAAATGGTTGCTTTTCCCTTATTGTAATATTCAAATGAAATATATCCTGTATTTCCAACGTACATCTCATACGGGCCATTTATATTATCAATAGAAAGTTCCGTCTTTTCAACAACAGGAATATTTATTTTTTCAGTAGAAGTATGCACTTCCTCATCTGCATCTTCATAATCAAAGTCAATAGATACCGGGTAAGCACGAGATAAAGCATCAGCCTTAGCTCTTAAGTAAAAAGTCTTTGTGATTTCTTCTTGCGGTTTTAACTCACTAACATAAAATGAGTTGCTTCCGCCTTCTAATGTAAATGTTCCATCCTCCGAGCCAACTACAGCCTTCATATTTTTTATTGATTTTTCAGTATGTGTATTCTTTAATGTAAACTGGAAAGCTACTGTACTTCCGGCAGTAACTGTACTAGGGCTGACATCATATGAACTTACAATTATCTTTGGAACACCCTTACCGGATTCACTTGTAGTTCCTTGCACATTATTTATATAAATTGTTTTTGTGTCTGTATATTCTTTATTATCCTGATCAAAGTATTGTAATTCAACATCTAACGAGTTTGTGCCTTTCGGAATATTTTCTGAAACCAATAAGTCAAAATTTACCCTTTTACTTTCCTTTCCGTCAAGATTGTCAAAATATCTGTTATCTATAAAGTCTTTTATCATAAATCCGTCTTTAGATAAACCTTTTAATGTAAGCTTTACTCTTCTTGCATCTAAATCGCCGTTATTATATATTTCAAAAGATAATTTGTTTTCAGAATCCGCTGTAACCTCTTCCGGATTTGTTTTTACATTTCTAACTAAAATTAAAGGCTTTGAATACTCTTTAACAACTTCAAAATATATTGTTTGCTTATTTGAATATTCTGTACCGCTTGAATTTGAATAAGTAATATCAAAAGGAAGAGCATATGTTCCGACATCTGCTGTCTCTTTTACTCTCAAGCTTATGGTTATTTCTTTTTTTCCGCCTACGCTCATCCTATAAATCGTATATGTATCAACAGCTGTTTCCCAGTATATTGGAGCTTCTTTATCCGCATTTGCAATAGTTATGTATCTTGCACCTTCATCGCCCACATTTTTTATAGTAAGTTTAAAGTCAAAGTTTTCTCCTGCCTTTACTTTCATAACTTCTGTTTTATTTTCAAAAATTATCTTTGGATACTCTGCTTCATATTCCTCTGCAAAGCTGAAGCTTGTTGATATTATCATTAAAACTGCACATAAAACCAATAAAAACTTTTTCATTTAAATCTCCTCCAAGATTACAATTATATATTTTGAATACTTTCTTTCTCTTCTACACTTTTTATATGTCCATCATGAATGTTAATTACTTTATCTGCAAATTCTGCAATTCTCGGGTCATGTGTAACCATAACTATTGTCTGATTATATTCTTTAGCAATTCCTTTTATTAACCCCATTATTTCCATGGTCGTTTTAGTGTCCAGATTCCCGGTTGGCTCATCTGCAAACACAATCTCCGGTGAACTTACAAATGCTCTTGCGATACCTACTCTTTGCTGTTGCCCTCCGCTCATCTGAGACGGTTTATGTTTTGCTCTGCCTGAAAGCCCAACTGCTTTTATTATATCGCGAACCATCTTCTTCCGCTTTTTAGGCAAAACTTCTTTAAAAATGAGTGGTAATTCAACATTTTCAAAAGCAGTAAGTGAAGCTATTAAATTATAAGATTGAAAAATAAAGCCTAAGTACTTTTGACGAAATATAGATAATTCTCTTTCGCTCATTTTATTTATTTTTCTGTTTCTTATAATAATCTCACCTGATGTAATTTTTTCTATTCCTGCCATGACATTAAGCAAAGTAGATTTACCGGAACCTGAAGTTCCCAGCAAGCAACAAAATTCGCCTTTATTTATTGTTAAATTTACTTTGTCAAGTGCTACTATTCGCTCACTGCCCACTTTATATACTTTAGTAACATCTTTAACTTCTATAATAGGTTCCATTTTTCATCCCTTCTATATATAAGTGTTATAATTCAATTATTACAATACCTCAAATTTTTAATATTGTCAATATTAAAAATAATGCTATTATTCAAAAAATCGCTAGTCAGACTACCTAGAAAATAACATATATGTTTTACTTTTAAGGGTAGTCTGACTGTTAGTGTTTAAACTGTTACTATATGTAAATAAAATATATGTTTTATCGGAACTCAGGATTTGCGACGAAAGACTTCAAAAAAATTAGAGGAAGTCTTTCTGCAAATATTCGTTCCTTTTAAAACATATATTTTATTTACATATAGTAACAGTTTAAACACTAATAGCCCGACTAGTAACTTCCAACAAAATCATTGAATAACAAACTAAACTTATGATAAAATATTTTAGTATCTATTATAGTAGGAGGAAGAACTATGAACGTATACGATTTTGATAAAACAATATATGACGGAGATAGCACAGTAGACTTCTATTTTTACTGCATAAAAAGGCAACCTTCCCTATTAAAGTTTCTCCCTAAACAAGCATGGGCTTTTACAAAATACCTTTTTGGCTTTTTAACCAAAACTCAATTTAAAGAGAAATTTTTTGAGGTATTTAGCGGAATAAATAATATTGACAGTTACATAAAAGATTTTTGGAAAAAAAACAAACACAAGATAAAAAAATGGTATAAAAGTTCTCATTTTGATAGTGACATAGTAATCTCGGCATCTCCGGAATTTTTACTTGAACCAATTTGTTTGGAATTAAAAATTCAAAAGCTTATGGCTTCAGTTGTAGATAAAGAAACCGGAAAATACACAGGTGAAAACTGCTATGGTGAGGAAAAAGTTAAAAGATTTTATAATGTGTTTCCAAAAGAAACCATAGACACTTTTTACTCAGATTCGTTATCTGACACACCACTTAAAAACATTGCAAAAAATGCCTATATCGTTCAGAAAGAAAAGTTAATAGGGTGGGATACATATAAACCTTCATTATTTACTAAACTAAAAAAGACATTCCTCTCATTGCAATTTATTATGTTTTTAATAATTGGAGTCATAAATACAATAAACGGTATTGGTTTTGCTTATCTCTATTCTCTAATAATAAAAAATGTAAATCTAGCTTTTATTGTAGGGTACTTAACAAGCCTTTCTATCGCATACTTACTTAATAGTTTTCTAACTTTTAAGGAAAATTTATCATTAAAAAAATTTGTGAAATTTTGTATTTCATATATACCAAACTTTTTAATACAAAACGGATTTGTAATACTTTTTTATAATATTTTAGGCTGGGAAAAATTACTGGTATACTGCTTAGCTGCAATATTCGGAATACCCGTTACTTTTTTATTATTAAAATTATTTGCATTTAAGAAAAAAGTTTAACTTTGTGAAGCAGTTGAAAAAGTTTTTGCAAAAAATAACACAGATGTCATATAGTTTAAAAAGATGCGAATATTCACAGAAAACCACCCTATAGCATATGATAAGGGTTTCCGCCGTGAATTCTGAGCAACGTTAAACTATATGACATCTGTGCTATTTTTTATTTGCGAAGGCTTTTTTAGTGGCCTTACAAAGTTCACCGTTTTATATAATAAGAATTTCGTCAAAAAAATTTTTTATCTCTTTTAAAACTTCATAGTCATATTCATTATTCTTATGAGTTACCGTATGTTTCCTATCTTCATATGTTTTAATCTTAACGTTTGGGTTTGTAATTTCTTGTTTAAAATTAGCAATCCCCACTTCATACGGAACCACATCATCATCATAACTATGCATTATCATAATAGGTATATCTGAAGAATTTATTCCGTCTACTGCAGTTAGTTTTGAATATTTCCCAAACTTTAAAAATTCATATATTTTTACAAAAGGATTTATCATGTCTGCTACTACTTTGTTTTGCCTTGATGTAACAGCACTATGAATCATTGTGCTAGTACTGTTAAATCCGGAACGTTCTACTACTCCCGATATTCTATGATTCAAATTATTTACCGCACAAACAGCAAATCCTCCCCAACTATGTCCATATAAAAATATTTTTTTGTCTTTAGTTTCTTCTAAATTTTCAATATATGACAAAACACAATCCAAATCAATAACGGACTGAGGTAATCCTCTTATATTTTCCCCTTCGCTTTCCCCGGATCCGGTATTATCAAATGCAAAAACAGTATATCCATTAGTTGCAAAATAACTTATTTCATTTATATATCCAATCACCCTTGTTCCAATTCCTTGAGAAAATATTATTACAGGTTGATTATCTTTTCGATTATACCAATATCCTATTAGTTTTATATCCTCTTTTGTTAGGATTTCTTCTTTTTCTCTTTTTAACTCAGGGTGCTGGCCCAATATTTCTTCTGTTTCTTCTAACGTTATATTGCTCCTATATCCAAAATTTTTTTCGTATATTCGTGCTGTTATGCATAGCATCAACAAAAACAACATTATTAAAATAACAATACCCATTATCAACCTCTTCATCTAAAGTTTTCTCCACTCGTTTTTTACTTATCTTAACCGTTTTAATATAAAGAATACGTTACTAGTCAGCTTTAGCTCTAAACAATATCAAGAACACTAGCAATAAAGAATTATAAATAAGCAAAAAGCATATACAAGTCCTCCTATTATAAGCCACTTGTCTTTTGACAATACACTAATCGGATCCCCGTCAGTTTTTCCTTCAATATCTTTACTATATCTTGCAATAACTAACAAAACCAATAAAATAGTAAAATATAAAAATATGGAAGATTGCCCTAGTAATACAGTCTTCACACACCATAATGTATAAAAGCAAAGAGTTAATACAAAAAATATATACATAAAAATATTTATAGCTTTATAATTGTAATACCTTAAAACCCTTCTCACACATTCTCCCTGATTTTTTAGCTCGCTTCTCCTTTTTCCTAAACTCATATATAAAGAAATAGTTAAAACGGTAAAGCATAGCCAGTTAGACACTTCTATTCCGCTTATAGCTCCTCCATACAAGACTCTTATTAGAAATCCGAGAGCTAAAATTATTACGTCAATAACAGGAACTTTTTTCAGCCCAAAGCTATATGCAAAATTGATTAAAATATATATACTCCAAAGTATTAAAGCCAACTCTCCGCTTTTTACATAAATAAAGTAATTGCATACAGCTGAAATGATAAATAGCATAATTGCGAAAATAATCGCATTTTTCTTCTCTATATCTCCAGATGCAATAGGTCTTTTACATTTTATCGGATGCAATTTATCCTGATTCACATCCGCAATATCGTTTATGACATATATAAATGATGCTGTTAAACAAAATGATATAAAACCCAATACATTGGTTCTTAATAATTCTATATTAAATAAACTGCCACCAAAAACAAGTGGCAATAAAATAAGCAAATTTTTAATATAATGCCGGGCTCTCATTAATTTTAAATATCTCTTCACTCTATATCCTCCACATACATAAGTTCGCCATATAATTTATTCGGAGTAACAGTATACGGCTCAACTTTAACGTAATTTATATCGGCATCTTTTAAGTTAAATTCAATACCATAATGTGAAGAAACAATCAATGAAATTTTTACCGGCCCATCTTCTGATGCTTTTCTGACTTTTTCTAAATTTTCAAGTGTTGTTTTAGAATCTATAATACACCTATCAACATACTTAACAAAGTAATTTGTATTTTTCACAAGTAAAAATATGCAAACTGCACAAATCGCTCCTATTAAGCATTTGAAAAGCTTAACTTCATTGTTAAATGCTATAAAAATAATTACTAATGCAAGCATAGGTATCAAATAAAAATACGGGGAATACCTCGCCCACCAGCTTTCTTCTATACAAAGTAACAACGTTAAGATGACAGCAATATTAGAAATAATAATTGCAAACCAATATTTATTTAATTTAAATAAGCAGTATGTTCCAAATGTTAATATAGCAGCGGAAAAGCATAGTATGCCGCCAAAGAGTGGGCCAAAACCTGCAATCCTGGTATCCGGTCCAACTGAAACTATTTCCTCCTCCTCTTCATAAACAATAAACGGAAATTTTAAATCAGGTAATTTTTTCCCTGTAATATTTTCTGTTTTTGAAAATACAGAAATAAGAAGTCGATCTATACCGTTAATTTTATTAAATGCTGTTGGCTGATTTCCGGTCATAATATCTCTCTTATTTTCCCCTGCCAGCGGATATAAGGGATGTCCATCGTCCAAATAATTTGTAACATATGTAGAAAATCCAACTAAAAAAATCGCTATGCTGCATGTTATTATATAAAAAACAGTGTTTTTAATGAAAACTTGCTTAAAGTTCTTATTCACTATAGAATGTATAATCCAGATTATATAAAACAGTAAGCAGAAAACTCCTGCATATGCCAGCCCTGTAAACTTTATATTTACACAAAAAACTACTAAGCCAAATAATACATAATATTTTATCTTTTCGTCCAAATCATACTTTTTATCCGAAATTCCGAACAGCATAACTATAATTCCAAATAAGCAAGTATATAATAAATTATCTACATACAACGTGAAAATCTGAGAAACAGTAAGCGGATTGTATACCATAAGTCCACTAACAATCAATGACTGCCACCATTTTAAATATACCTTCGACAAATAATGAAATGTAAGCACAAACAATATATATGCCATTAACAAATTAACTGATTTCCCTGTTTCTATATTACCTGTTAAGCAATATATATTAGCCCCTGTAATCCAAGAAGCCTTGCAATAATGCTGTGTAAATATTGCTGCATAATTCATGTCCGTTATATTTAAATCTGAATTGTTAGCAAATTCCCCAAATTCTTCATAAACCGGATTCCAACCATTAGCTAAACTCCCTAAAGCTGCTTTATGGTACCAATTGCTGTCATGAGCAAAATCTAAAATGTTTTGAGTTATAAAAATAAATACGGCAAAAATAACCACGCCTAAAATTAAACCTAAAATAGCTTCTGTTTTAGGCTGTTTATAAGTTACCAGGAAGAATACAGCTATAGATAGAATGATCGAAATTACAGCCGTTATTGAGTTAATTCTGCCCTTAAATAAAAAGTTTACGGACGATATGATTAGTGTCGTAACTAGAAAGGATAGCAGCATTAAGCCAGAATAGAAAATTATATTTTTTATTGAATCTTTTGTAAATTTCATTTGTTCCTCTCCTTTTCTTTTATCCCTAGGAACATTGTATCACAAAAAAATAGACTTCGTCCATATCATGTCGATTCACGACAAAATATTAGTTACCAGTCAGACTATATGAAAAAAAGATATATGTTTTAAAAGGAACGAATATTTGCCGAAAGACTTCCCGTATTTTTTAAAGTCTTTCGTAGCAAATCCTGAGTTCCGATAAAACATATATCTTTTTTTCATATAGTCTGACTGGTAACTAATATCAATGTAAA